>CAJQNZ010000007.1 GCA_905479835.1 uncultured Flavobacteriaceae bacterium | reverse complement strand
AATAAAATGGCAAAAACGCATCATAATAGTTTTGGAAAAACTGAAATGTGGTATATTATGGATAGTGATGATAATGCAGATATAGTTTTAGGATTGAAAGATAAAAATGTAGATCCAGAGATTCTTAATCATATTACTTCTAAAAATGTAGATACAATTTTTAATAGAGAAAAAGTTGAAAAAGGAGATAGTTTTTTTATTCCTGCAGGAAAAATACATGCAATTGGAGCAGGAGTCTTAGCGGCAGAAATTCAACAAACATCTGATATTACTTATCGAGTATATGATTGGGATAGAACAGATGATAATGGTCAGAAAAGAGAGTTGCATACACATTTAGCAGAACAGGCAACTAAATCATTTGACTTTAGTGGAAAATCAGAATATACAATTAAACCAAATAAAGAAGCAAACCTTGTTAATTGTGAGTATTTCACAACCAATATTTTAGATGTACAATCTAATCAGACGAAAGATTATTCTGACTTAGATTCTTTTCTTATTTATATGTGTGTTGAAGGGACTGTTGATATTACTGCAGATAATCATACAGAAACTTTAAAAATGGGAGAAACAATCTTATTACCTGCAATTACAGAAAAAATATCAATTAATTCTTCCGATGGTAAATTACTAGAGATTTATATTGATTAATAAAACATCTTTCAAATAAATTTTCAGTTTACAACCAAAAAGCCTAATTATTAAAAACAAAAACTATTTAAGAAATAGAGTTACTTTTCATAATTATCATCCCAATCTTTAACTTTTGGTTCACCTAGTTTTCCAATTGACATTGCGACCAACATTGATACTGCAGCATCACCAGTAACATTTACAGTAGTTCTACACATGTCTAAAGGTCTGTCTACTGCAAAAATCAATGCTAAACCAGCTTCTGGAATACCTGCATACCCTAATACTCCTACTAGCATAACCATTCCTGCTCCTGGTACTGCAGCACTTCCTATAGAGGCTAGAGTTGCAGTTGCTATAATTCCTAATTGTGTTCCTAAAGTTAAGTCCATTCCAAAGGCTTGGGCTATAAATACTGCTGCTACTGCTTGATATAAACTTGTTCCATCCATATTGATTGTTGCTCCAATAGGTAAAACGAAACTTGCAACCTCTTCTTCTACACCTAGATGTTCCGTTACTCTTTCCATAGTTACAGGTAATGTAGCAGCACTAGAACTTGTAGAAAAAGCAAGTAATTGAGCAGGTGAAATTCCATTCATAAAGAAAGTTGGGTTTTTTCTTGTAAAAATTTTAACTAATAATATATAAATACCAATCATAATTGCCAATCCAAGAACTACCGTTAAGGCATACCAACCAAGAGCTTTGAATAAATCAATACTTGGAGATTCCACAACCAAAGCAGCCAATAATGCAAAAACACCATAGGGAGCAGCTAGCATTATTAAATCAACCATTTTTAAAATAACTTCATTAAAACCATCAAAGAATTTTTTAACCGTATCTCCTTTTTCTTCAGGAATTAAAATCAATCCAATTCCAAAAAAAACTGCAAAAAATATCACTTGTAGCATGTTTCTATTGCTAGTTGCGGCAGAAAATATATTCTGAGGCACTAGATCTTCTAAGGCTTGTAATGGACCGCTTTCTTTTTGATTTTTTGCCTCATCTTTATATTTAGTTGTGCTTCCACCATAATTTTCTACCATTTCTGCACGTGTATCATCAGAAATAGAATTTCCTGGCTTTACAATATTTACTAGTAAAAGACCTATTGAAACGGCTATTACAGTTGTAGCAATGTAAACTCCAATAGTTCTACTTCCCATTCTTGAAAGTTTAGAAATATCTTTTAAATCAGAAACACCTTTAATTAATGCTGCAAGAATTAAAGGAATAGCAATCATTTTTAAAATATTAATAAATATTTTTCCGAATGGTTTTATCCAATCTTGAACAAATTTCATTCCCCAATCAAAGTTGGTCATTACAATTCCTACAATAACTCCTAAAAGCATTCCAAGTAATATTTTCCAATGTAAAGCGAGTTTCTTCATATGTATGATTTAAATTCAGTCGAAAGGTAAAGAAAAGAAAAGAGAACTTTTAAATCTTTGAAAAAAATCAATAATTTTTTCTCAACGAATAGTTTTGATAAAATTTATTCTATTCATGACTCATGAATATAAATGTTGAATTATTAAAAAAATTAATACTCGGTTTTATTTACTTTGTCTTTCCATTCATTAAATACAAGAATGGCTTTATCTTGAAGTATTTTAGTAAACTTGATAGTTCTATTACTCATTTCTTTATCTAATTCTTCGTAGATGAACTCATCGTCAAAATCAATTCTAGCGGCATCCACTTTATCACAAGCATAAAATACTGCTTTTGGTCTAGCCCAATAAATTGCACCAAGACACATAGGGCAAGGTTCACATGAGGTATATACAATACAATCATCAAGTTGAAAAGTTCCAAGTTTTTCACAAGCTCTTCGGATGGCAACAACTTCAGCATGAGCTGTAGGATCATTTGTAGAAGTTACGCTGTTGAATCCTTCAGCAATAATTTTACCGTCTTTGACAACTATAGCTCCGAATGGTCCTCCTGAATTCGAATTCATACCCTCTCTTGCTAAATCTATAGCTCTTGTCATAAATTCGACATCTTTTTCTGTCATAATTTTTTATTAATTAATGAAATGTTTAAGTTTTTTAAGACAAATTATCTTAAAAGTGTAGACACTATTTTTTTATATAAAACTATTGAAATAAATTGTTTGATAATTCAAAAGAATAGTATATTTTCGTTATGTAGGATTTATCCTACTTTCTTTTTCATAGCAATTTCCCACTTAATTTATTAAGTGGGTTTTTTTTATACAACTTATTTTTTTCAAAGATGGAGTGAATTAAAAAGCTCTATATTGGGGTGCTTTATGACCTTTTGCTCTGAGATAAACGATGGCTTGTCCTCTATGATGAGAAATATGATCTCTTAAAAAGTAAAACCCTTCTTGCTTTGTAAATTCAGGTTTTCCTGGAATGAAATCAATTACTATTTTTTCACTCAAGCTATTCTCATCAATATTTTTTAAAGTTTCAATAGCATCATCAAACATTACATTTAAAATCAGTATTGTTTCTTCTTTTGAGGCTCCAATTTCTTGTTCGCTTTTCTGATCTTCATTTGGATTTTCTCCTTTGATAAATTTTTCAAGAATAAATTGAGAAGACAGACCTATATGTGCCACTTGCTCTCCAAATGTTCTTATAGAATCTGAAACTTTATAAGAATACTCTTCTTCAGGCATTGCTTCAGCAACTTCAATAGTATATTTTTTTGCGTTTATTAATATTTTGACAAATGATTTTTTAAAATCAAATGCTTTTTCTTCTACTGTTATTTCTTTTTTACAAGAAATAGTAACTAAAAGTAGACTTGCTATTGTGAAAAATAAAAGTATTTTCCTCATGCTATTTATTAATCATTTAATTTTAAAACAGCCATAAACGCTTGTTGCGGTATTTCTACATTTCCTACTTGACGCATACGTTTCTTACCTTTCTTTTGCTTTTCAAGCAGCTTACGCTTACGAGAAATATCTCCACCGTAACACTTAGCAGTAACATCTTTACGAAGCGCTTTTATAGTTTCACGAGAAATTATTTTTGCTCCAATTGCTGCTTGAATTGGAATATCAAATTGCTGTCTTGGAATTAATTCTTTTAGTTTCTCGCACATTTTTTTACCAATATTCTGTGCATTATCGGCATGAATTAAAGCAGAAAGAGCATCGACCGATTGAGCATTTAATAAAATATCTAGTCTCACTAATTTTGAAACTTTCATTCCGATAGGAGAGTAATCAAACGATGCATATCCTTTGGAAACCGTTTTTAAACGGTCATAAAAATCAAAAACAATTTCAGCCAATGGCATGTCAAAAGTCAATTCAACACGATTAGTCGTTAAGTAAGTTTGATTGGTAATCATCCCACGTTTTTCGATACATAGAGACATCACATTACCTACAAAATCAGATTTTGTAATAATAGTTGCTTTAATATATGGTTCTTCAATTCTATTGATTGTAGAAGGGTCTGGTAAATCTGAAGGGTTGTTTAAAATAAACTTTTCATCAGGTTTTTTATTAGTAAAGGCATGATAAGATACATTGGGAACTGTTGTGATAACAGTCATATTGAATTCGCGTTCTAATCTTTCTTGGATGATTTCCATATGAAGCATTCCTAAGAAACCACATCGAAAACCAAATCCTAATGCTGCCGAACTTTCTGGTTGGAATACTAAAGAAGCATCATTCAATTGTAATTTTTCCATTGAATTACGTAGCTCTTCGTAATCTTCAGTATCTACAGGATATATTCCCGCAAATACCATTGGTTTTACATCTTCAAATCCTTCAACAATATTGGTCGTAGGGTTTTTGGCATCTGTTATTGTATCACCAACTTTTACTTCTACCGCAGTTTTAATACCGGTAATTAAATAACCAACATCTCCAGCTTTTACAGATGATTTTGCTACTTGTTCTAGTTTTAATGTACCTACTTCATCAGCAAAGTATTCTTGGCCTGTTGCAACAAATTTAATTTTTTGCCCTTTTTTAATTTCTCCATTGAAAACCCTAAAATAAGTTTCAATACCCCTAAAAGTGTTGTATACAGAGTCAAAGATTAAAGCTTGTAAAGGAGCATTTTCATCTCCTGTTGGAGCTGGAATTCGTTCAATAACTGCTTTCAATATATTATCAATCCCAAATCCAGTTTTCCCACTTGCATGAATTACTTCTTCAGGATCACATCCTAGAAGATCAACAATATCATCAGTAACTTCTTCAGGATTGGCACTTGGTAAATCTACTTTATTAAGAACTGGTATAATTTCTAGGTCATTTTCTAATGCTAGATATAAGTTTGAAATTGTCTGAGCTTGGATGCTTTGAGCAGCATCAACAATCAATAAAGCACCTTCACATGCAGCTATAGAACGAGAAACTTCGTAAGAAAAATCTACATGTCCAGGAGTATCAATTAAGTTCAAGATATATTCTTGTCCTTCATAGGTATATTCCATTTGGATTGCATGTGATTTTATGGTAATTCCACGCTCACGCTCTAGATCCATTGAATCCAATAATTGATCTTTCTTTTCTCTATCAGTTACAGCGCCTGTAAAATCAAGTAATCTATCAGCGAGTGTGCTTTTCCCGTGATCAATGTGTGCAATTATGCAAAAATTTCTAATGTGCTTCATCTACATCTATAATTCAGTCAACAAATATACTTATTAATCCTTCCATTCTGCAATAAAAAGATTTGTATCACGACCACCACCATTATTACGATTGGAAGAAAAAATTAATTTTTTTCCATCATTAGAAAAAACAGGAAATGCATTGAAAGATTCTCCATAAGTAATTCTTTCCAGGTTTTTCCCATCAATATCAATCATATATAAATCAAATGGAAATCCACGAGGACTATTAAAATTAGAAGAAAAAATAATTTTCTCTCCAGATGGATGAAAAAATGGACTCCAATTCGCATTGCCAAGTTTTGTTAATTGACGTAATTCAGAACCATCAGCATTACAGATATACAATTCCATATTGGTCGGTTGTACAAGATTTTGAGCCAATAAATCTTTATATTCTTTGATTTCTTCCTCAGTTTTTGGGCGAGATGAGCGGAATATAATTTTAGAACCATCAGGAGAAAAGAAAGCACCACCATCATACCCAAGTTCAGATGTTATTTGTTTTACATCACTACCATCGATATTCATAGTGTATAGTTCAATATCTCCACTTCTTGTTGAAGTAAATACAATTTTATCTCCTTGTGGTGAAACTGTAGGTTCTGCATCATAACCTTTTTCATTTGTCAATTTATTGACAATATTACCTTTTAAATCCGCAACATATATATCATATGTATCATAAATCGGCCATATATATTTTCCATTTTGACGCAAAGGTGTTTCAGGACAATTATCATCGCCTTCATGAGTTGAAGAGTAAATAAAATGTTTATTATCTGGTAAAAAATAAGCGCAAGTAGTTCGCCCTTTTCCAGTACTTAACATTGGCGGAATTGTATTTTCAAATGTTTCTCCTACATTCATTAAAAACATTTGGTCACATGCAACATTCCATTTTTTATTGTTGGATTGAAAGATGATCTGTTTGTCGTCAAAACTCCAGTAAGCTTCTGCATTATCACCACCAAAAGTCAATTGTTTTAAAGATTTAAAATGTTTTTCTCCTTCTAATATCAATGATTTGGTTGTAATTATATTTGTATCATTTTTTTCTTTAGGAGTCTGTTTACAAGAAATGATAGAAATGGCAAAAAATAATAGGAGTAAGCGTTTCATTATAGATGTTTTATCAGGTGTAAAATCATTCTTAAAAAATAATTTATTGAGATTGATTATACCAAAAGTTTATTATTAAGTAATTTTGTGCAAAATTAAACCGATATACTTATGAAACAATATTTTATGTTGATATTTTTGGTGGTTTTTATCTCTTGTAAACAAGAAAAGTACGACCAAAAAATTCATGAAGATGTGACATTTCTTGCCAATGATAAATTAGAAGGTAGAGCAACAGGAAGTGAAGGAGAAAAAATTGCGTCTCATTATATAGCGAAGAGATTTAAAGAATTAGGAGTTTCTCCAAAAGGAACAGATGGATATTTTCAATCGTTTACTTTTAAACCTAAGAAAGGGCCACACTCTGAAGCGAAATTTACTGATACAATTGCAGACACTACAATAACAGGAAGAAATGTTATTGGATATATTGATAATAATAGTGAGAATACTGTAATTATTGGCGCGCATTACGATCATCTAGGTTATGGAAATGAAGGTTCATTACATCGAGGTGAAAAAGCGATACACAATGGAGCAGATGACAATGCAAGTGGAGTTTCAGTGATGTTAAATTTGGCAGATAAATTGAAAACAACAAATAGGAATAACAATTATTTATTGATGGCTTTTTCTGGAGAAGAAATGGGATTGTTAGGTTCTAATTATTTTCTAAAAAACGCTACCATTGATACTAAAAAAGTCAATTATATGATCAATATGGATATGGTCGGTAGGTTAAAAGATAGTACGCTTGCAGTTTATGGAACTGGAACATCGCCTTTATGGTCTCAAACTATTAATTCATTAAATTCTGATTTTAAATTGGTAGAGAAAGAATCAGGAGTAGGACCATCAGACCACACTTCTTTTTATCTAAATGATATTCCAGTACTTCACTTTTTTACAGGCCAACATGAAAATTACCATAAGCCTTCAGATGATCAAGAATTATTAAATTATGATGGAATGTATGCGATTTCTGAGTATATATTTTCTATCATTTCAGATCTTGATAATAATGAAAAATTGACATTTGTTAAAACCAAGAACGAATCAGATAGTGCGCCTAGATTTAAGGTAACATTGGGAGTAATCCCAGATTATTTATATGAAGGAAGAGGAATGCGTATTGATGGCGTAACAGATGATAGACCAGCGTATAAAGCAGGAATTATTAAAGGTGATGTCGTTGTAAAAATGGGAGAAATAGACATTACAGATATGATGAGTTATATGACTGGATTGTCAAAATTTGAAAAAGGAAATTCGACAACTGTTGAAGTTTTAAGGGAAGGTGAAATTGTAAAAACAGAAGTGACATTTTAAATTATGGTAAAAATAGGAAACATAGAATTGCCAGATTTTCCATTGTTGCTTGCGCCAATGGAAGATGTCAGTGACCCACCATTTCGTGCGTTGTGTAAAGAACAAGGCGCTGATGTTGTGTATACAGAATTCATTTCTTCAGAAGGATTGATTCGTGATGCGGCTAAGAGTGTTAAGAAATTAGATATTTATGAGAAAGAACGTCCTGTAGGAATTCAGATTTTTGGTGCGAATCTTGAATCAATGCTGCAAACGATTGATATTGTTCAAAGGTCTAAACCTGATATTATAGATATCAATTTTGGGTGTCCAGTAAAAAAAGTAGTTTCAAAAGGAGCAGGTGCTGGAATCTTGAAAGATATTTGTCTGATGGAACAATTGACTGCGGAAATGGTTAAAAGAACCAATCTTCCTGTGACAGTTAAAACACGTTTAGGTTGGGATCACGATTCTATTAAAATAGTTGAGGTTGCTGAAAGATTACAGGATGTAGGGTGTGCGGCTATTTCTATTCATGGGCGTACAAGAGCGCAAATGTATAAAGGAGAAGCAGATTGGAAACCTATTGCGGCTGTGAAAAATAATCCAAGAATGCACATTCCTATTTTTGGGAATGGAGATGTTAATTCGCCAGAAAAAGCGATGGAAATGCGAGATGTTTATGGGCTTGATGGTGCAATGATAGGAAGAGCAAGCATTGGAAATCCTTGGTTTTTTAAACAAGTAAAACATTTTTTCGAAACAGGAGAGCATTTGCCAGAAATAACCATTGCACAGAGAGTTGAAACTGCCAAAAGACATCTTCAAATGGAGATAGATTGGAAAGAAAGTGAGATGCAAGGTGTTCTTGAAACACGTCGTCATTACGCAACTTATTTTAAAGGGATTCCTCATTTTAAAGAGCATAGAATGAAAATGGTAACGTCTAATTCTTCTCAAGAAGTATTTGACGCATTTGACGAAGTGCTACAGAAATTTGGTTAAGTTCATTAAATTTATAAGAAAACAACATGCGTAAAATTCTACTTGGTGCGATTATCACGTTAATATTGCTTTTTGGTTATAGGTATTTTACAGAAACTACAGATGCCGTTGTCTTAAAGCAAAGTTCTTCATTGATTCAAGAGCAAATAAAAAATGTAGGAAAGCTAGTGGTAACAGAAGGTCATTTCAGTGAGGTCTTTAACTATGAAAATTCTAAAGATTTATTTGGCGCTTATGTAACTGCAGAAAAAAAAGCGTTGGTAGTAGTAAATGCTCATGTTACCATTGCATATGATTTAAGCAAATTGAAATATAGCGTTGATCAAAAGGCGCAAACACTTTATATTATTTCCATTCCTGAACCAGAAATAAAGATAAATCCAGATTTCGAATATTATGATATTCAGGCTGATTACTTCAATCCATTTGAGGCAAAAGATTATAATGACATCAAGGAAACTGTTAAAAAATCTTTAATGAAAAAATTAGAAAAATCTAATTTAAAAAATGATTCTAAAAATCGCCTAATGAGTGAGTTGTCTAAATTTTATATATTGACTAATTCTCTCGGTTGGACATTGATTTACAATGAAAATTTAATAGAAAGTATGGAAGAGTTTCAGAAGATTTAGTTGTAGGAAAAAGAGTTATTGAATTACCTTCTCATCAATCCTACTACTTGCTATTCTGGAAGCGACATACCCTAGCACTAGTATGGTTGAAAAGACAAGAAGAACATTTGACCAAAGAAATTCGACAGGATATGCAAGATTCTGTGTAATCATAAATAATCCAAATTGCTTCTGTAAAAAAACCAGAAGAATTGCAAGTGTTAATCCGACAATCAATCCAAAGACTGTCAATAAAAAACCTTGTAATAAGAATATTTTTCTAATTTTTTTAATCTCTAATCCTAAATTGCTTAACGTTTTTATATTTTCTTTTTTATCATAAATAATGATAATTAATGTTCCAGTGAGATTGATTAAAAATAGAATCAATACGAGTGTAGAAAAACCATAAGCCATTACATGTTCAGAATTTAACATCTTATAAAAGACTGCATTCAGTTGCTCTCTAGTTTTAATAGTATAGTCTTTTCCTAAGGATTTTTTAAGATTAGAAATAATAGTTTCTCGATTGTTGAGATTGTCAACTTTAATTTCAATTGCACTGACTTGAGAAGGTTTATAATTCATTAATTCTTGAGCCAATGTAAGTGGAACGAAAACATATGTATTATCTAGATCTTCTGTCAATCGAAAAATTCCGATGGGTTGTGTAATGATACTACTGATATCTTTTTGAACACTTTCAACATATCCACTTCCAGGTTTTGGAACATAAATACGCAAAGGTTCTAGAAAATCGTTAATTCCGATTGAAAGTTTGTTGGAAATTCCGTTGCCAATTACTGCTGTATTTCTTTCAAAATCAATCCAAGTTCCATCAACAAGTTTCTCGTGAATCGAATTTATTTTGACAAAATTATCTTCAACACCTTTTATATATGCAAGATGTGTTTTTCCTTTAAATTCTAGGAATACACGTTCTTCAATAACGGATGTGTAGTGTACAATTCCAGTTTCGTTGGTGATTTTTGATTCGAATTCATCTGTAAAAAGGAGTGTTTTTCCTTTTACGGCAGTAATTTTTATATCAGGATCGGAAGTATTTAAAAAATTAAGACTGAAGGATTTTAGGCCAGAAAAACCAGATAACACAATAAAAAGTGCCATGGTTCCAATAATAACTCCAAGAGTAGCAATCGCTGTAATAATATTGATAGTATTGTTACTACTCTTTGAGAATAAATAACGTTTGGCAATATATAGCGAAAAATTCAAGGGTTATCTTTTTTGGCGTTTGTCTAAAATGTCTGGATTATGAATAGGGTTATCCTCGTTTCCTTTTAAGGCATTGTCAATATTCTCAATATAATCTAGTGAATCGTCGGCAAAGAACAATAAATTGGGCATTCTACGCAATTGATGTCTTGTACGTTGAGATAGTTCATGACGTATCATAACAGTATTGGCAATAATGCCTTTGACGAGTTCTTCTCTTTTTTCAGAAGGGAAAACACTAATATAAATTTTGGCTTCAGATAAATCACTTGTTACATTTACTTTGGTCACAGAAATAATAACTCCTTTCATCCCTTCACGAGCAGCACTTTGCAAAACATCTACAAGATCTTTCTGCAATACTCCTGCAATCTTTTTTTGTCTGTTTGTTTCCATTTTGCAAAAATAACGTTTAAATTCAATATTTTTGAAGAATAATAAGGAATAAGGATGAAAAAAATTGAACATATTGGGATTGCAGTCAAGGATTTAGATGCTTCCAACGAATTGTTTGCTAAATTGTATGGTAAACCTCATTATAAAATTGAAGAAGTTGCCAGTGAAGGAGTAAAGACTTCTTTCTTTCAAGTAGGTCCAAACAAAATTGAATTATTGGAAGCGACAAATGAAAATAGTCCTATTGCTAAGTTTATTGAGAAAAAAGGTGAAGGTATACATCACATAGCATTTGCAGTGAAAGATATTGTATCAGAAATTGAACGATTGAAGTCAGAAGGATTCATTGTGCTGAATGATATACCTAAAAAAGGAGCAGATAACAAATTGGTCGCTTTTTTACATCCCAAATCAACCAATGGAGTTTTAATAGAATTATGTCAAGAAATACAATAATATTTCAGGACTTAGAAGCGTTATTAATTAATTCAAATGCCATTTAAAATCTTTGATTTTTTAATCATTTAATTTTTTAATCGTAATTCGTATCTTGCACCGAAATTGTAGTTAATTTATGTCAAAATCTTTTGAAAAATATCAAAAAAGACGCTTACGCTCTTCTTACTTTTCAGTCGTGGTAAGTATTGCTTTGGTGCTATTTTTGTTAGGATTATTGGGTTTACTTGTCCTTAAGACCAAAACTATTTCGGATCATTTTAAGGAACAAGTTGCTGTTACAGTTTTTTTAAATGAATCTGCTAAAGAGAAAGATATAAAACTGTTAGAATCAGAACTTGATACTGCTTCTTTTTCTAAATCTGTTACTTATATTTCAAAAAAAGAAGCTGCAGAGCAGTTCAGTAAAGATATTGGAGAAGATTTTATTGAGTATTTGGGAGAAAATCCATTGAAAAATGCCTTGAAGATTAATGTGAAATCAGCCTATGTGAATGCTCAAAGAATGAGTGAAATAGAGGCTTCATTAGTTAAAAATAAAAATGTTTTTGAAGTTTCATATGACAAGCCTTTAATTGATTTATTAACTAAAAACATTCAGCGAATAAGTTTTTGGATATTAATTTTCTGTGGATTATTTACATTAATTGCAGTTGTGTTAATCAATAGTTCCATTCGATTGTCAGTCTATTCGAAACGATTTACGATAAAAACGATGCAGATGGTCGGAGCGACTAAAGGATTTATAAGAAAACCATTTTTATGGAAAGGTGTTCAACTAGGATTTTTGGGATCTACAGTTGCGATAGTTGGAATAGGAGCAGTGATGTATTACTTGAATAAAGCAATACCTGAAATACAGATATGGGATGACAAGATGTTGTTAGGGATTTTATTTGGAGCAATTTTATTGGTAGGAATTGTAATTACATTAATCAGTACATTGTTCGCTACACAACGTTTTTTAAATTTAAGAACTGAAGATTTATATTATTAATAGATGAAGAATAAAGAAAAAAAGAATTCAGAAGAATTTTTGTTTGGAAAGAAAAATTATACAATAATGCTGATAGGTCTTGCTGTAATTGCGTTAGGTTTTATTCTAATGTCAGGAGGAGGGAGTGATGATCCAGCAGTGTTTAATGAAGAGATATATAATTTTCGAAGAATTCGATTGGCACCTACATTGGTGATTTTAGGACTGGGAATTGAGATGTATGCAATCCTTGCAAAATCTAAAAAATAATGAACTACATTGAGGCTATAATTCTTGGTTTGATCCAAGGGTTCACAGAATTTTTACCTGTTTCTTCAAGCGGACATTTAGAATTAATGAAAGCAATATTGGGAGATACTTCTTTGCCAGAAGAAAGTCTCACTTTTACTGTTGTATTACATTTCGCAACAGCATTGAGTACAATGGTGATATTTCGTAAAGAAATTGCTGAAATATGTAAAGGATTGTTCAAGATGACTTGGAATGAAGAAACGCAATTTTCATTAAAAATTATTGCTTCGATGGTTCCTGCAGCAATAATAGGATTCATGTTTGAAGAGAAGTTAGAGTCATTTTTCGGAGGACAGATACTTCTTGTAGGTTTTATGTTGATTATTACTGCGCTTTTATTATTATTTGCAGATAAAGCTACTAACACGAATAAGAAAGTGAGTTTTGGAAGTGCATTTATAATAGGAGTCTCTCAAGCAATTGCGATGTTGCCTGGAATTTCTCGTTCTGGAGCAACTATTTCAACTGCTGTATTGCTTGGAATTGACCGAACAAAAGCTGCAAGATTTTCTTTTTTAATGGTTGTTCCATTGATATTTGGAAAGGTTTCTAAAGATATTTTGGGAGGAGAATTGAGTTTTGATAGTTCTCAAATTGGAATTATGTCTGCAGGATTTATGGCAGCTTTTGTTTCCGGAATGTTTGCTTGTACTTGGATGATTTCATTGGTTAAAAAGAGTAAACTAAGTTATTTTGCTATATACTGTGCAATTGTAGGTGCAATTGCAATTGGTTATGCCTTAATGAGCTAATATGACTGCTGAAGACTACCAAAACGGACAATTATTGTTGATTGATAAGCCCTTGAATTGGACCTCATTTCAAGTGGTCAATAAGTTGAGATGGGAAATAAGACAACGGTATGCTATAAAAAAAATAAAAGTGGGCCATGCAGGAACATTAGATCCTCTTGCAACAGGATTATTGATATTGTGTACGGGAAAATTCACTAAAAAGATAGAAACCTATCAAGCACAGGAAAAAGAGTATACAGGAACAATTACGATAGGAGGAACCACTTCAAGTTATGATCTAGAAACAGCGATTAACGAAACCTTTCCAATAGATCACATTACTGAGAAGTTGATTAACGAAACTACGCAACAATTTCTAGGTGAAATAGATCAAAAACCACCCATATTCTCTGCTTTGAAAAAAGATGGAAAGAAATTGTACGAAATTGCAAGAGCCGGAGAAACGGTTGAAATTAAAACACGAAAAATCACCATTTTCGAGTTTGAAATCACCAATATCAACTTACCACACATAGATTTCAGAGTTGTATGTAGTAAAGGAACTTATATTCGTTCGCTTGCATATGATTTTGGAAAAGCATTGAATTCTGGAGGACACTTATCGGCACTCCGTAGAACAAAAATTGGAGATTATTCTGTTATGGAAGCTCAAAGTATAGAAGGTTTTATTGAAGGGTTGAAGTGATTGTAAATGCCTCATTTTAATAAGTTAGATTTCGTACTAACCAAAATTAATTTCTAAAATATTTAACGTAATTCTTGAATATAGATGAATTAAAAAAGTTAATATGGATACTTTAAATTAAACCTTTACTTTTCATAAGAGTCCTAGAGGTAATTAATATATAACGACACTATTTTTTCATTATATTTGCTAGATATTAAAAATAATTTTAGTTACCTGTTATGAAATCAATTCTATTTAAACTCAGTTTTATAGCCTTTATTTTTCTTATCTCATTTGAACCGAATGTACAAGAATTTCAAGGTCAAGCATTTTATTTTTCTAAATCTAAGATGGAACTTGGGCGTTGGGGAGCAAGAATGAGTGAAGCTCAAAAAAAAGAGGTTCAAGTGAGATTAAAGAATAGACTAGAAAAGACCTATATATTAAATTTCAGTAAAGATGAGTCGCTATTTAAGGAAGAAGATAAACTAGATGCAATTTCAGGAGCAACAGATTCTTGGGGAGATAATTTCTCACAAGGTGAACAATATAAAAGTCTTAAAGAAAACAAATTGGTTCAGAGTCAAGAATTCTACGGTAAACAGTTTTTAGTAAAGGATTCATTACAGGTTATTGAATGGAAACTAGGTAAAGAGTCCAAACAAATAGGGCAATATCTGTGTTTTAAGGCAACAGCTTCAGTACCAACAAAGGAATTGACTTGGTATGATTTTTCTTGGAGTGATTTAAGACGCCCTTCACCAAAGGAATCTGATTCTACAGTTGTTCAACCTAAAGCGCCTGTGATAAAAATGACAGAAGTTGAAGCGTGGTATACGCCTCAAATCCCTGTAAGTCATGGCCCAAGCGAATATTGGGGGCTTCCAGGACTTATTTTAGAAGTAAGTGCAGGAAACACTACAATACTATGTTCTAAGGTTGTGATGAATCCTAAGGAGAAAATTAAGATTCAAGCTCCTGATAAAGGAAAAGAAATTTCAAAAAGTGAATATCAAAAGACGGTTCAAGGAAAAATGGTTGAAATGAGAAACAATCGTGGAAGAAGAAGAAATTGATGTTGACTGAATAAAAAACTACAATAAAAACCAATAAGAATCGCATTATCATGAAAAAAATAACTGGCATAGTCCTACTTCTTTTAGCCAGTATATCTTATGGTCAGGTTAAGTTTGAAGGCGTCGTAAGAGATAGTCTGCTTACTCCTTTGGAATTAGCGAATGTAATTGCCATCAACCAAGAAACAAGTAACTTGGAATCTTATGGAATTACCGATGCTCAGGGTAGATATAAACTAGAATTAAGTAAAAATGATACTTATAAAATTCAAGTTAGTTATTTAGGAATGAAAACTTTTGAAGATATTCTTTCAACGAAAGAAAGTGATCTCACGAAAGACTATATACTTCAATCTGATAATTTACTAGATGAAGTAGAACTCACTTTTGAAATGCCAGTCACCATAAAAGGAGACACCTTAATTTACAATGCGGATTCCTTTAAGAATGGAACCGAAAGAAAGTTAGAAGATGTAATTGAAAAACTGCCAGGAGTGGAGATCAATGAAGATGGACAAGTAGAAGTAGAAGGTAAGGTGGTCAATAAATTAATGGTCAATGGTAAAGATTTTTTTGATGGTGACACTAAATTGGCAATTAAAAACATTCCGTCTAAAGCAGTTGATAAGATACAGGTATTACGTAATTATTCTGAAGTCGGTCAACTCAGAGGAGTTGGTAATAATCAAGATAACGTGGCCTTAAATATCAAGCTCAAGGAAGGGAAAGAGAATTTTTGGTTTGGTAATGTGACTGCAGGATCTGGTTTATCTCCTGATAGCGAACTTTATTTAGTACAGCCAAAATTATTTTATTACAGTCCAAAATACAGCCTAAATTTTATAGGGGATCTCAACAATACAGGAGAAGTTGCATTGACGCGACGTGATATCAGGGGATTTGGTGGGGGTTTCAGGTCACCAAGTAGAAGTAACGGAACTAGTATTGACCTTGGAGATAATAGTTTGAATTTTTTGACCAGTCAAGGTAACGCTTTGGAAATCGAGAATAAATTGGCTACAGGTAATTTTAGTTATTCTCCAAATAAAGCACTAGATCTGAGTGGATTTCTCATATACAATAGTAGTCGTTCGCTTTCCAAGGAAACTAGTTTCGTGCAATATACAGATCTAGAGCTTGGAATTCCTGATGAAGCAACGGAACAATCTAGTAAAGAGCGTTCTAATCAAGGATTGTTAAAACTAAGCGCATCGTACAAGCCAAATTTTAATAATCAACTAGATTATGACATCTTGAGTCGAATATCAAAAGATAGACAAAACCAAAATATTTTTTCTTCTGTTATTGGAAATACGATTCAGCAAGATGAGGTTACACCATTCAGTATCAATCAAAATATAAACTATTATTATACCTTTAATGAAACTAACATTTTCGCATTTGAAGCACAGCATTTAATAAAAAACGAAGACCCTTTTTACAATGCACTTTTGGACAATAATCCAAATGGCGAAGATGCATTTGACACAACAGCTGAAGCTTTGGGATTAGATACATCCTTGGAGACGTATAATCTTGGTCAGAATCGACGTATCAAGTCCAATCAAGTGGACGCAAAATTGGATTATTACAATATTCTTAATGCCAAGAGTAATATCAATATAACTCTTGGAACGATTTTAAGTCGTCAAGAATTCAATTCCAATATTTTTCAATTTTTAGGTGATCAATCTTTGTTTGACCCAACACCAACTTTTAATGAAGGAAAATCGTCTAACGATACAGAATATAATTTCAGTGATGTGTATTTAGGATTTCATTATAGATTGAAAACTGGAAAATTTACGATAACACCAGGATTTTCTTTACACGCATATGGGAATAAAAACACCCAATTTGGTGAAACTTTTAAAGATAATTTCTTTCGAGTTTTACCAGATTTCGAAACCCGAATTCAATTAAAAAAGAGCGAATCCTTGACCTTGCGATACAATATACTTAATCAGTTTACCGATGTCACTCGATTGGCTGAAGGATTGGTGTTGAATAATTATAACAGTATCCAATATGGAGAACCTGATCTACAGAATGCCTTGTCTCATAATGTGAGTCTATTGTACAGTAGTTTTAACCTCTTTAATTATACCAATGTTTTTGCTAGAGCCTCATATTCTAGCAATATCGATCAAGTACGAAACTTGACAAATTTCGAGAATGTGATTCGTACAAGTACTTTTTTTAATTCTAGTTTTGCAGATGAAAATGTAAATGTATTTGGGCGTTTACAAAGAACATTTGGTAAAATAAGAGCGAGCCTGAATACTAGTTTCAATTATAGTAAAATCAATCAGTTTGTTCAAGGTCAGCAATCATTGAATGAAGGATATACACAGACCTATACTCCAGGAATACGAACTAATTTTAAAGTTGCACCGAATCTTAATCTAAGGTACCGTTATAGTGTGACCAACAATAATCAAGGGAGTCGTGAGACCAAGTTTGTTACGAATGCGCCATCGGTTGAATTTGACGCTTATATGTGGAAAAGAGTAACTTTCCGAACAGATTATACCTATACCAACCAAGATTTTGGGAATGGGGAGTCACAGTCTTTTCAGAATTGGGACGCAACGCTTTCTTATAGAAAAGATAGAGATGCTAAATGGGAATATGAAATCAAGGCTACAAACCTATTGGATATTGATTCTCAAGTAAGAAACAGTGCCAATAACTTGTCAGTATTTACATCAGAAACTTTTATTCAGCCACGATTTGTCACATTTAGGTTTGTATATACTTTGTAATTTAGAGTACTAAATTTCAGAGATTTTCTCACTCGATAGGATTTTATTGTTTATTGATTCTAATGTTAATATTTTACATTATCAGATCAATGCGTTTTGCCAATTGAAAGTCTTTATCTGTAAGTCCACCTGCATCGTGCGTATTAAGAGTGATAGTGACTTTGTTATATACGTTTTTCCAATTGGGATGATGATTTAACTCTTCAGCTATACTCGCAACTGAGGTCATAAAAGAAAATGCTTCTATAAAATTTTTAAAAATGATTTCTCTATAAATAAACTTGCCTTTTAACACCCATAAAGCATCAACTTCCTTCATTCTATCTTGAATTTCCTGTTTATTTAAACTAGCCATTCTTCTTTTTTATTAGTTAAATACTTTTATCAATTTTAGAACCTGTCCTTTTATTCATGATAATCAATCCAAGCCTTTATTCTTCCGACATACATCTTAAGATAGTTTTCAGTCAAGAAAATATTGGACCAATCGAATCTTTGTGCTTGTACACCAAGATAAAAAAGATATACTGAAGCACCAGCTTTTGGAATTAATTTAATTTCACGATCTGATAAAAGTCTATTTTTTTGATATCCTTTTAAGAAACTTTGAACTTTTGATTCGTATTGATTCTTATCGGATTCTATGAAAAATAATTGTTTACAGAAATATCCTATATCGAGAACATGAGAACCATTTCCACAAAAATCAAAGTCAAAAATTGTAATTTCTTCATCATTTTTAATTGCCATATTATCATACCATATGTCAAGATGTACAATTCCTTTTGAGATATTTTCAAAATCTGAGTTTTCAAAAAAACCTCCTATTTTTTTGAGATATTCCATTTCTGGTAGTTTCTCAGAAAAGAATTTTTTTAATTTTTTAAGCGGTAATTCTATGAGGGATTTTTTATTGTACGAAATCCGATCAATTGATTTGTCAATAGTGATATTATGAATTTGGGACATTAAAGAACCAATTGAAAAACAAGTTTTAGTATCTATAAATCGTATTTTATCTCCATGAGCAAAAGAAAAAAGCACCATATATCTATTTCCTTCTGGAGCGTTTATTTCTTGGATGAATTCTCCATGTTTATCTTTAATAGGAAAAGACACACCTAGATTATTCTTTTTTAAAAGGTTTAACAGATTTAATTCTTCTGTAATTTCAGATTTTGACCTCCATTTATAACTATACACTCTTAAAGCATATTTTACCTCACTGTCGGTAACAAAATAAGTATGGTTCATTCCTGTTCTGAATAAACTACAAGTACAACCTTCACTTAGATTATATTGATCTATTAAATATTCTTTAAGAAATTCATGGGAAATAATAGACCTTAGTACAGGTGTAATTGCCATAGGAATGTTTTTAAATTAAGCCATTACTGAAGCCTTTTTCGTCTTTCTATAAAGAAATGAATTGAAGATATTTCTTCTTCCAAAATTGTTAATCGATTTACTATTTATAAACTTTAAAAAAAGTTTGCGATTCACACCAAAATATTCATACGTATCACCATTGGTAAAAGTAACTTCTAGTAGCATACTTTTATGATGGTAATCTGCAACTTGAGAATCAGTAATTGTAGTTGTATACTCTTCAAGATTGTCTTCTTTGGTTTTCGGAGCAATACTTACAAGAAAATGATAACCATCTATAATTTTATGGCTTATTATACCAGCTTCTTCCTTTTTCTCTTCATCTTGAAATTTATCTGGATGCCATTCTTTAACTAGATTTCTATAGGTAGTTTTTAATTTTTTCAAATCTAATTCTCCTTCAACTTTAAAAAGTTTTTTATATTCATTAATTCGTTTCATACTTATACTTTTATTGTTTTAAACGGTGACATGATATTCTCTATTTATCATTCCATAATGAAGAGAAAAACATCCAAACTCATGTCATCTGAGCATTTTTAAAACTTCAGTGCAAATTTATTTATATTATCTGAATATAATACCAAAATTAAGTTTCATTATTTACTTGAAAATAAGATATTTATTTTAAAAATCGATTATGCCAACTTTCCGTAATCGGAATCTCCCAATAACTTTCTAACTCTTCCTTGGTGTTAATAAGATTATTGAATACGATAGTTTTATCAGAAACAGCTTTCTTTTTAATGAGTTTTTGAAACTCTTTTAAGTCCTTATATTGAACATATTCTCCTTGCTTGAAGGAAACATTTAATTTATCAAGAAGTTCCACTTTATAATCTTGCTGAAGATTTAAAATAAATCCAACAGAACTATCTATAGCATCTACTGTTAATTGTCTTAAAGTTTCATCAACTGCTAATATTATAAAACGATCATATTCAAATTTATATGATGCGATTAATTCCGTTCCATTATCATTCCATGAAGCAAGAAAATCTCTGATTTTTTGAATTATTTCAGGAATTTCTTCTTTGTAAAATTTTCGATTGGATTGATAAATCCAAATTTTGGAAGTACCTGGAAGTTTGTTAAATTCTGTAAGCATTTAAAACGCATCAATTTTTATGAGGCAAAAATAGATAAACAAACGTTAAAAAAGTTAGTAACATTATAATAATTCCTATTTTTACACACTTGATGATATGGAAAGATATATAAAATACTTTACGATTGGAATAATTGTGTTGGTTTCTTGTAAACCCAATAAAACAGATCTTGTTCAAGAAGTAATTGCTTCTGAAATAAGCCAAGAAGTAAAAATAAGTAGTATTGGTATTGTCTTATCTCCAGAAGCAAAAAAATTAACTGACAACTGGTTAAAATACCAAAATGTAAAATCAACAATTGAAAATTATTCAAAAGTTACTAAAAGTGAAGCACTCCAAAATGCAAAACAACTCTCAGAACTTGTTATTGATGTTTCGGACACGATCGATGTTAAAGTATTAAATCGTTCAGACATGAAAATACGATTTAATGTGCTGAATAACCATCTTTTGAGATTACACGATATGTCTACAATCCCTACAATAACTGATCAAGAGGTTGAAAGTGAAGTTTCAAAAGTCTTGAGTTCTTTTTCATCTATAAATGAAAAAATTAATACACTTGTTACGATAGATGGATTTAATATTAAAAGTAAAACATCAGAAATAGTAAAAAAAGAAATAGATGAAACAAGAAATGCATTTTCTTCAAGTCCTTCTTGGAATACGAATTCGATAAAAGAAATAGAAGATAAAAAGACGGCTAGGAAAAAAAGATTATCGCGAAGAAAAGAGCCAATTAAAAAAGAGGCATTGGAAATTAAGAAACTTGATAAAAGTGAATTTTTGAAAAAAAAAGAACTTAATAAAAAAGAGTAAATTTTCTTAAAAAAATGTTAATCTGACATTGAAAGTGTTAATACACAAAGAATTAAATTAAATTAGCAAAAAAACAAACCAAACAATTTATTCAATGAAAACAAATTATATCAAAGCAGGATTGTTCACTCTAGCAATAGCTGTAGGTCTAACTTTAAATTCTTGTAAAAAAGAAGCACAGACACCAAAAGTTCCAGGAATCGATTTAACTAAAATGGATCCTAATGTAAAACCAGGAGAAGATTTTTTTAAATACGTTAACGGAAGTTGGCTAGAGAATACCGAAATCCCTTCTGATAGAACAAGTTGGGGAAGTTTTAATGAATTGCGAAAAAAGACAGATGCAGATGCATTATCAATTTTGAAAGAAGCTATCGCAAATGGAGAGTCTACTTTAAAAGATGCAGCAAATGTAAAAACCATGACAGATCAGCAAAAGGCAGTAAACCTTTTTGAGTCGATCATGGATACTGTTACTAGAGACAAACAAGGAATTGATCCTTTAAAACCATATTTAGACAAAGTAGCTGCAGTAAAAAACATTGATGACTTACAAAAATTATTAATTGAAATGGAGCCTTACGGAGGGATCGGTTTTTTTGGAGTTGGTGTAGGGTCACATCCTGATAATAGTAATCTTAATACTGGATATTTAGGTGGAGGAACACTTGGATTATCTAGAGATTATTATGTAGATATGGATGATGATACGAAAGAAAAAAGAGAAAAATATCGTAAACATGTTGCACGTATGCTACAAGTTATTGGAGATTCTGAAGCAGATGCAAAAATTAATGCAGATAGAGTTTTAGCGTTTGAAACTCGTATGGCTGAACCAAGAATGACTAAAGAAGATAGGAGAGATGCTCGTAAGAGAAATAATCCTCGTTCTATAGCAGATTTAAATAAAATGACACCTTCAATAGATTGGAGAGCATACTTTGATGGTATTGGAGCTAAAAGTATAGATACTGTAATTGTTCCAGATTTAGGATACTTTACAGCTTTAGAAACTATTTTAAAAGAAAATAATGTTGAAGATTGGAAGAACTATTTGCGTTGGTCAGTCATTGATGTAAATGCTAGTTATTTATCTACTGATATTGATAAGGCAAATTGGGAATTTTATAGCAGAGATTTAAGAGGTGCTCTAGCAATGAGAGATCGTGAGGAGAGAGCATTAAATACTCTAAACGGAAGTATAGGTGAAGCATTAGGAAAATTATATGTTGAAAAAATGTTTCCTGAGGAAGCAAAAGCCAAAGCAGCTAAAATGATTGATAATGTTATGCTAGCATTCAGAAACAGGATTGACAATTTAGAATGGATGACTCCTGAAACCAAGGAAAAAGCCAAAGAGAAATTGAATAAAATGTCTGTAAAAATTGCATATCCAGATAAATGGAAAGATTATTCAGCACTAGAATCAACAAGTGTTAAAGATGGCGGATCATATTTTGACAATACATTAAATTTAAAAAAATGGAATTATGCTGAAGGCTTGGCAAAACTAGGTAAACAAGTTGATAAAAGTGAGTGGTTAATGGCTCCGCAAGTTGTAAATGCATATTTTATGCCTCCTTATAATGAAATTGTATTTCCAGCAGCAATCTTACAGCCTCCTTTTTATAATTATCAAGCGGATGATGCAGTAAACTATGGAGGAATTGGAGCAGTAATAGGTCATGAGATTTCCCATTGTTTTGATGATTCAGGTTCAAGATATGATGCAAATGGAAATTTAAATAACTGGTGGACAGAAGATGATTTATCAAAATTTACTGCTTTAGGAACTCAACTTGAAGAGCAATATAGTGCTGTGGAAGCATTACCTGAAGTTAAGTTAAATGGTAAGTATACTTTAGGAGAAAATATTGGAGATTTAGGAGGAGTGAGTGCTGCTTATGATGGTCTTCAAATTGCCTTAAAGGAAAGTGGTAATACCGAATCTATTGATGGATTTACTCCTGAGCAACGTTTCTTTATGTCTTGGGGAACTATCTGGAGAACTAAAATGAGAGACGACGCATTGAAAAACTTAATTAAAACAAATACTCATTCTCCTGGAATGTATAGAGCTGTAATGCCTCTTCAAAATGTAGATGCTTTTTATACAGCATTTAATATTATAGAAGGAGATGCAATGTACTTAGCTCCAGAAGATAGAGTTAGAATCTGGTAACCTAGTTTTTAACAAATTTTAAAAAGCGCTCGGCATAGTTGAGCGCTTTTTTATTTTATCAGTTCATTTACTTTATCGAAAACTATGTTTGATTCCCAACCTCTATATAGCAAATAGTCAGCTAGTTTTTTTCGCTTTTTTTGAGTATTACTTTCTTTGATAGAGTTAAATCGTTTTTGAGCAAGTTCATTAAATGTAGTGAAGTATTCTTTTTCATCAATCTCTTTCAATGCAGATTTAATATTATAGGCGGAAATCTCTCTGAATTTTAATTCACGAATAATGCGCTGTTTCCCCCATTTTTTTATTCTGAACTTTCCTCTAGCAAAACTTTTAGAAAAACGTTCTTCATTTAAAAAATTATGTTCGATAAGATGCACAATAATAGTATCATGTATTTCAGGAATCATTCTATAATCATATAGTTTTGAAACAATTTCTTTGTGACACCTATCTTGATATATGCAGAAATTTTCTAAGGCTCTTTTAGCTTGTTCAACAGTATATGATTTTTGAGACTTCATAAATTGCAAGATACTAAAAATATTTTTCAGTAAATGTTAATAACATGCTGATAGTAAGTTTTATAGAATGAAAAATTGTATTTATGTTTGTAACTCGTAACAATAGTTAATGAAACAAAATCTATTATATTATACTTTAATAGTATTATTTTTTCTGCCCAATAGTTTTTTTGGGCAAATTACAACTATAGATTTCGAGACTATCGGTCAAGGATATACACCATCTACTACATTTGGATCTACACATAATGATACTTTTAATAGAGTTGGAAACACTATTAATGGTAATAATACATTTCATTGGGTTGCTGAAGATATTTCTGGAAACCCAACATTAACTATTGATCAAATAAATATTTCTGGATCATCTTCTTTTATATTTACTATAGATTTATCATATAGTAATGCTTCACAATGGGACAGCACTGATGAATTATTAATATCATATTCAATTGACGGAAATGTATATCAGGATCTTATGGCTGTTCAACATATTAATAGTGATGATTTTAATAATCCTGCCGCATTAGATTTGAATTTTGATGGAAATGGTGATAATGGTCAAGAACTTTCAACAACAACTTTTATTACTTATACAACTTCATCTATAAATTTAAGCAATAATTCTACTTTGGATATTAATTTGCAATTCAATAATTTAACTTCAAATGGTGAAGGAGTTTTTATTGATAATATAATAATATCTGAAACAATTTCTCCACCAACAATTGTAACAAGCACATCATCAATTTCAGGATTAGATTATACGGTTGGCTTAGGACCTTCATCTGAGCAGAATTTTACAGTTGAAGGTAGTAACTTAACGGATGATATTTTAATAACTGCACCTACCGATTTTGAAATCTCTACAACTTCTGGAGCTAGTTTTGGTGCTTCAGTAAATTTAACTGAATCTTCTGGAACTGTTAATACAACAACAGTTTATATTAGATTAAAATCTGGATTAAATATAAATTCTTATTCAGGGACTCTTCTATCAACCAGCCCAGGAGCAACAGATAATAATATAAATATTTCTGGAAATGTAAATGTAATTAGCGACTTTTGCTTAGAGGAAAATTTTAATGGTTTTGTAAGTTCTTTAAGTGGTTGGAATAGTTTAGGATTATCAAATTATAATTCTTCTGGGAGCTCAGGAGACTCACCAAATTCTGTACAATTTAATTCTACTGGTGATTATTTAGAAACACCATTTTTAGCTTCTTCTGCGAAAACATTATCTTTTTGGATTAAAGGAAATGGAACTAATAAGAGTTCGTCATTATTGATTGAGGGATGGGATGGATCAAATTGGTCAACAGTTGATAAAATAAAACCATTGCCAACTACAGGTACAACACTGACTTATAATTCAGGTTTATTATCTTTTATTAAATTTAAATTCACCTATACTAAAGGTGCTGGGAATTTAGCATTTGATGATATTAAGGTAACCTGTGCTTGTTTGCCTACACATTCAATTGCTAACTTCACTCCAACTTCTGGACCTGAAAATACAGAGGTTACTATTAATGGGTCAGGTTTTTCCTCAAGTTCTACTGTTTTATTTAATGGAGCAATTGCTAAGATTATTTCTCAATCAAGTGGAGAATTAAAAGTGTTAGTACCTAGCGGCACTTCATCTGGAGCAATTGTAATTATTGAAGCCTCTTGTGGTCTTGCATCTGATACTAATTTTACAATTATTGACACTAAAAATATATCCTGCGAAGGAACAGTAACGGCGGATGATTTATTTATTTCTGAGTTAACAGATTCTACATCTGGAAGTTTATCATATATAGAAATTTATAACGGTACAGGAAGTGATATCACAGATTTGTCAAATTATTCATTACAAATAAGATTTAATGCTGGAGCAACTTTTCAGACTATAAACTTATCAGGAACAATTTTAGATGGTGATGTATTTGTTGTCAGTACAACATTAAATACAACCTGTAATGTTCCAGGAGGCGATGGTTCTTATGCAGATCAAAACACAACTAGAAATGGTATTGATGTTGGTAGAAATGATTCTGATTGCATAACACTATTTAATGGAACAGTTGATATTGATGTTTGGGGAGATTGCTCCGATAAAAATTGGAGAGAAAATAGAAACATAGCAATAGATGATGAGGGCTTTGATTTCAGAAGATCAATATCTGCAACAAAACCCAAGAATACATTTAATCCAGTCGATTGGGAAATAATAGATTGGGAAGACAATTCTTGTAATGATGATTATAGTAACATTGGAGAATACTCGAATGGAATTCCACCATATATTTTAGGTCAATCATACAATCCTCCTTCTTGTTCTGATGACGTAATTTTAAGTATATCTGGATATGAAGGATATGATGTTGTTGACGATACAAAAGAGTTGAATTATCAATGGTATGAAGTTGCTCCAGGAGACACAAATTGGGCAATTTTAAGTAATGGAGGTGTTTTTTCTGGAGTAACAACCGCCACATTAACAATATCTAATACTGCAAGTTTAGATGGATATCAATATTACTGCCAAGTAAGAGAAGATGATGCGAACTGTTATAAAGCATCAGATGCAATAAAAATTGATACAGCAGGAAATACAACAACATGGGAAGTTGGAACTGGATGGAGTAATGGAGTTCCTACATCCGATATAGTTGTTATTTTAAATGCTGACTATGATACAACTACATATGGAGATTTTTCTTGTTGTAGTTTGATTTTAAGTGATGATGTTGTTTTAGATATTGATGCTGTTGATTCTTATGTGAGTATAGAAAATGATTTGACAGTAAACAATGGAGCTATTCTAAATGTAGAAAATAATTCTTCTTTAGTAATGGTATATGATTATGGAGATGTAACCTTGAATGGTAATGGAATTATTAATGTCAATAAAGAATCTACTCCATATGAAAAATATGATTATACGTATTGGTCTTCACCTATTGTTGACGAGACAATAGGCTCCTCATTATCAGGTTCATTTATGAGTAAGATATATTATTATAATGGTGCTAACTATTATGATGCAGATGGTGATGGGTTTGATGATGATCAGAATGATTGGGTTCCAGTAGGTGCAACTCATGAAATGGATCCAGGAAGAGGATATGCAGCAATGGGATCTATTTCTGCGGATTTTTCCGGACCTAGCCCAATTCAATATGCAACTTTCAGTGGAGAAGTAAATAATGGTATTATAACTGAACAAGTTTCTATAAGAAATACATCTTCTCCAAATAATGAAGAATTTGATTATAGTTTAGTAGGAAATCCATATCCTTCTGCAATTTCTGCCGACGAGTTTATTATACAAAATCCAAACATTACAGGAACACTTTATTTTTGGACACATGTTGATGATATTTCTATGTCCAATCCAGGTCCAGATGATTTTAATCATAAACCGGATGATTATGCTTCTTATAATTTAACTGGTGGAGTGGCAACTTCATTATCCTCAACATCAGGAAGTAATGCGCCAACAGGAAAAATAGGTTCTGGACAAGGATTTATAGTTGAAGTATCTACTAATGGAGATGTAAATTTTAACAATTCAATGCGAAATGTGAATCATTCAAACTCACAATTTTTCAGATCTATAAATGAAAAGTCAATTCCAACAGTTTCTGACATTAAAGATAGGATGTGGGTAAATATTACCAATCCTGATGGTGCTTTTAATCAGACATTAGTTGGATTTTTTGATGAAGCAACTGAGGGTTATGATAGTTATTATGACGGTGTGTTTTTGGGTGGTGGAACACATTTAAGTTTATATACTTTGATTGATGGAAATGCTTATAATATTCAAGGAAAATCAAGTTTTAGAGACACAAATACTATTCCTTTAGGATTTGATTCAAGAATTTCAGGACCTCTATCAATTAGTTTATACCAAACTGAAGGGGTTTTATCTCAAGTACCTGTTTACTTGATTGATAATAAATTGCAAGTTGTTCATGATTTAAAAGATTCAGATTATATATTTGAAATGGCTCAGGCAGGAACTCATAATGATCGATTTGAAATAGTTTTTAAAGAGCCAACTTCAGCAACTTTAGATATTGAAGATTTTATATATAATCGTGCAGATTTAATTATTGCTAATGAATCTGAATCGATACTTATTAAATATCTTGAAGATGGAGAAAATACAATTTCTCAAGTCAAAGCCTATGATGTATTAGGACGATTATTAATAGACGCTTCTACAAATAACAATGAATTAAATATAGTTTCTAATACTATAAAATCTGGAACGGTATTGTTCTTTAAAGTTCAGTTATCAAACGGAAACGTACTTACACGAAAGTTTATTAGACTATAAAAAAATCCATCTCACCATAAGGTAGACGGACTTTTTTCAAAATAACGTTGATAACTATTATTCTGTAACAGGTTTAGGAGTTAATTTTGAATTGATCCACATTTTAAATTTCATAACTAAGAAAAATAATATTGGTACGATTATAAGCGTTAAAAAAGTTGCTATAATTAAACCATAGATTACAGTCCAAGCTAATGGTCCCCAAAAAATAACATTATCTCCTCCAAAATAGATATGTGCATTGAACTCAGTAAACAAAGTGAAGAAATTAATATTCAATCCAATTGCTAAAGGAATCAATCCAAGTATAGTTGTGATTGCAGTCAGTAATACAGGGCGTAAACGCGCTCTTCCTGCCTCAACAATAGTCTCAAATAAATCTTGTGTTTCTAGGTATGCATTATCATCTAAGTATTTTTCAGCTTTCTTTCTATCAATTAAAAGTTGTGCATAATCGAGAAGTACCACACCATTATTTACCACGATCCCTGCAAGTGAAATAATCCCCATCATTGTCATCATAATTACAAATGAACTACCAGTAATTACGATTCCTCCAAACACACCTATTAAACTTAAAAAGATTGCTATCATAATGATAGTCGGTTTTGAAATAGAATTAAATTGTAGAATTAAGATTAAAAATATCAATGCAAGTCCTGTTAAGAAAGCTCCATTTAAAAAAGCCTGTTGTTTTTTCTGTTCTTCAATTTGCCCTGTATAATCAATTTTAACATCTTTTGGTAAGGATGTAAAACTCTCCATTTCATTTTGAATTTGTGCAATAATTGCTCCTGCATCAATAAAACCTGGAGATAAAGCAGAGTAAACCGTCACAACTCTTTTTACTTTTTTATGCTTTATGGCACTGTATCCAGAATTATTGGTGTGTGTTGCTACAGCAGAAACAGGAATGTTTTTAACAGTTCCTGAAGCCATATCTCTAAAAGTCATTTTTTGATTAAAAATCGCACTTGTATTGTATCTGTTCTCTTTGTTAAAACGCACATAAATATCATAATCCTCACCATCTTCTTTATAGACACCAGCCTTTGCTCCAAAAATTGCATTACGTAATTGTTGACCAACTTGACCAGTAGAAACACCCAATTCTCCTGCTTTTTCTCTATCTACAACAACTTGCATAGAAGGTTTGTCTTTATTTACATCTATTTTTAATTCATCAATTCCACCAATGTTTTTGGAGTTGATAAATTCACGCATTTTTTCTGCTGTAGTTATCAATTCCGAATAATCTTCTCCTTCAATTTCTATATTAATTGGAGCACCTTGTGGAGGTCCATTTAAATCTTTTTCTACTGATATTAAAACTCCTGGATAAATGCCAACCAATGCTTTTTGAACTTTCTGTCTTAGTAATTCACTATCTTCTCCACGTCTATACTTATATTCTCGCATCGATGCAGTGATTTTCCCTTTATGTGGCATTTCTGCTGCAGAGCCACCATCAGTATTTGGATTTCCAGCACCTTCACCTACTTGAGATACGGCACTTTCAACCATAAAATTATGGTCCCCATCCATATACGTACTTTCATTGATAACTGAATATACTTTTTCTTCAATCTCCTTTGTTATTTTATTTGTTTTGTCAATATCTGTACCTTCTGGATATTCGATATATACAATAATCTGATTTGGCTTGTTATCTGGAAAAAATTCAACTTTTGTACGTTGAGTACTTAATGACCATCCAAAAGCCATAAATGCAGCGATTAATAATAAAAATGTACTAGCAGTTAAAATATATGGACGAGTACCTGTTAGAGCTCTTTTTAATTGTCTTTCATACCAATTTTCTAGACGCGTTAATATTCTGGTTTGAAAATAATTTGCCATTTTTCTAAGGACAAAACGATAAACCCAAAGCATTACTGCTGTAAAAATCATTACACTTCCTATACCTCTATAGGTGCTACCTACAATAAATATAATGAGACCAATTAGAGCAACAATAGAAGATATAATAATAATTCTTTTTAATGGCATATCTTTATCTTCAGTAGTCATAAATTGTGACACCAATACTGAGTTAAAGAAGATTGCAACAAATAATGAAGAACCTAAAACCACTGAAAGTGTAATTGGAAAATAAATCATGAATTGTCCCATAACTCCAGGCCAAAGACCTAAAGGAATAAAAGCAGCAACTGTAGTCGCTGTTGAAATAATAATAGGAAAGGCAATCTCACTAATTCCTTTTTTTGCAGCTTCTACACGTGTCAATCCTTCTTCATCCATCAATCTGTAAACATTTTCTACTACTACAATACCATTGTCTACAAGCATTCCAAGACCCATAATCAATCCGAAAAGAATCATTGTGTTCATAGTATATCCTAACATGCTTAAAATCATCAATGACATAAACATTGACATTGGAATTGCGAACCCTACAAAGAGTGCGTTTTTAAATCCGAGGAAGAACATTAGAACAGTTACAACCAGAATAATACCAAACAAAATATTATTTACTAAATCATCTACTTGACCTATTGTTTTAGAAGATTGGTCATTAGCAATCGTTACTTTTAAGTTTGGTGGAAAAATAGTCGATTTTGCATTTTTTACAATTTCCTCAATCTTTAGTGATGCTGCTACCATATTTTCACCAGATCGCTTCTTCACATCAAGCATTACTACTTGTTCTCCCCATTCTCTTGCATAGGTAGTTTTGTCTTTGTCTTTAAACGAAACGGTCGCAAGATCTTTTAAATAAATAGGACTATTTTTTTCTGATTTTACTACAATACTATGTAATACAGAAGGGTTCTCAATCTCTCCAACAATTCTAATAGTTCGTCGTTGTCCACTTGCTATTAAATTTCCAGCAGACATAGTCATGTTTTCATTTCCAATAGCTCCAATAATATCATTAAAGCTAACTTCAGCAGCCATCATTTTATAGATATCTACTGCAACTTCAACTTCTTTATCTTGAGCACCACGTATGTCTACTTGTTTAATTTCAGATAAATCTTCAATTTCATCTTGTAAATACTCTCCAAATTCTTTTAATTTATTAACAGGGTAATCTCCGGAAATATTGATGTTTAAAATTGGAATTTCTTCCGACATGCTTAATTCGAATACATTTGGTTCTACTTTGGCATTATTAAACGTTGGCCAATCTTCTCCAGAAGTTTCAGAATCTATCTCATCTTTCACTTTTTGTTTTGCTTGATCTACTGTAATATTTTCATCAAATTCAACTATAACGATTGAGTAGTCCTCTTGGGATGTAGAAGTTATTTCTACAACATTACTTACAGTTTTTAACTTATCCTCAAGAGGATCGGTAATTAATTTTTCAATGTCTTCAGCAGTATTTCCTGGAAACACTGAACTTATATAAATTTTAGTTTCTTTAATTTCAGGAAAATTTTCTCTTGGCATGCTATAGTAAGCAGAACCACCTAAAAATAAAATCAATGCAATGACTACATAAATAGAAGTTTTATTAGCAATTGCCCAAGATGATAACCCAAATTCTTTATCTAATTTTTTTTGTTGATTTGTCATTTTGATAATTTATTTTTTTGAAATTTCAACTTCTTGCTGATTTCTTACACTTCTAGCACCTTCTTGAATAATTTCAGTATTAGCCTCAAGACCTTTCAATACTTCAATTACATCTCCTTGAGTTTTACCTGTTTCAATAATTGCTTGATCTGCAGTTGCGTATTTTCCATTTTTGTCTTTTATAACATAGATGTATTGCTCTCCATTTGCATTTTCAGAGATAATATCTTGTGGAATTAAAATCGCATTTTCATTCGTATAATCGTTAATTTTTAATTTTGCAGTAAGATTAGGCTTTATAGTTCTATCCTTATTTGGAATAGCAACCTCTATCTTAAAGGTACGATTTGCTGGGTTAATGAAATTACCTGTTTGACGAATTTTAGCATTCGTTTTTTTTCCTAAAACTGGAAATTCAACGTATACATTTTTATTTTTTACAACACTAGAAATATAACTTTCAGGAACATCTGTTTCAATATACATATCACTCAAGTTTACAATACGCATTAATTGTGTCATTCCAGGAGAAACTACACTTCCTTGTTCAGTAATGACATCATCAATCACTCCTGAGAAAGGCGCACGCACAGAACTTTTTCCCAATTGACTCTTTAGTTGATTTACAGCTTTTTGTTGTGCTTCATAACTTGATTTTGCCTGTAAGTATTGAATTTCACTTCCTATTTTTTCATTCCATAGTCTTTCTTGTCGTTCAAATATAGTTTTGGCTAAATCAGTCTGAATTTGTAATTGAGCAACTTGTTGTCCTAATCCTCCGTCATCAATTGAAGCTAATAATTGTCCTTTAGAAACAAGCTGTCCTTCTTTTACATATACTCTATTTAATACACCACCCATTTCAGGATATATGACAAGATTTTTCTTTGTCTGAACATTCCCTTGTAATTCTAAAAAGTGATTAAAAACTTCGTTTTTAACAGTGAACGTAGTTATTAATGGTATTTTTTTAGAAACATCTAATTGTGAAATTTTGTCATCAAGTAATTGTATTTTTCCATTTATTTCCTGTTGTTGAGTAACAATTGTTGCTCTTTTTTGTCTTATAATTTCTAAATTTTCTGTTGCAATTACTTCTTCAACAGTCTGTTCTTTAGTGTCGCCACAAGAAGTGAATAATAAAATTGTTATGACGATTAGTGATATATAATTTTTCATATTTAATTTATTTTATAGGAATGTTTAATGCGTTTTCTAAAGTTGCTTTATTATTAATAATATTTAGCATTGACTGAACATAATTGTTTTGTTGGCTGTATAATTGTTGTTGAGCTTGCAAAAGTTCGTAACTTGTAGTTACACCTTCTTTAAATTTAATTTGTTGTTTGTTTTCTATGCGTTCTGCTAGACCAAGATTCTTTTTCGCAGTTTCATAATTTTCAATACTTAATTGATAATTACTTCGAGCTTGTTCTGCTTCTAAATTTAAACGTTGCTTCGTTTCTTCTAGTTGAATATCAGAATTTTCTAAAGCAATTTTAGACTGAGCAGTTCTTGCACTTCTACCTAAACTACTGAAAAGAGGCACATTTAAACTCACTCCAAAAACCGATGTTGGAATCCAATTTTGTGAAGAATTAAAGAAAGTAAACGAATCAGAATTTGCCAAATAGGTGTAATTAGCAAATGCACTTAAGGTAGGTAATGCTTTACTTCTTTCAAGTTGCATTAATAATCGATTACTTTCTCTACTGTTTTCAGCTATTTTAAAATCGATATGATTGTCCAATTTAAAATCTTGTGCCAATAAATTTAAATCAGTATTAGAAATTACGAGATCATCCAAAGTATCAGTTAGTGTTATTTCAGTATTAATTTCATTTCCTAAAATAAGGTTTAACAATTGATAAGCGATCTCTTTCATTCGATTCGCGTTTTTAATACTACTTTTTATTACTCCTTCTGTAATTTCAAACTGCTCAACATCTTCTTGCTCAGCCAGACCATTTTCATATCCTATTCTTGCTCCTTTAAGTAAGCGATCATTTACTTTTTTATTTCTGAGTAATATTTCAATTGTTTTTTCTGCAACCAATATATTTCCGTAAGCATTTATAACACTTTCCCTTGTGCCCAATTCTGTTTTTTCTTTTGCTTGTTCAGATATTTTTAAATATGTTTTTGAAGCCTGTAAACCTACCAAATATGATCCGTCAAATAATAATTGACGTAATGTTGCAGTTCCAGTAATAGATTGTTTTGCTCCAAAATCAACGATACCATCTTGATTAAAATCAACACCAGGAAATTGTTGTTTTAGGTTGTTTATATAATCAACTTTAGCATCAATTTGTGGCAAGCCAATAGTTGTAGTTTCCCATTTCCGTTTTTCAGCAGCTTTAATATCATTACTTGCAGTTCTATTTTGAAAACTATTTGCAATAGCATACTCAATTGCTTCATTTAAACTGAAAGTATTATTTTCTTGTCCGCTTACGATAAGCGTAAAGAAAAATGCGAGTAGTAATAATTTATTTTTCATGTATTTTAAATCTATTGTTTTTTGTCTGTTACATGTGTTCGCAAAGAATCATTTCTTTTGGTGTAATGATTTTAACTTGCTCGGTTCATTTTTTGATAAAAATTTTTCCATATTTTGTAATCCTTTTTCAGTAGCAATTGCTCTTATATGATATTCTAGATAATTTTCTAATAAATAATTTGCATTAAAAATTTTACGGGGAAAAGTCTCATCGTCCTTTATTCCAATCATCCCATTAAAATAGATACGCGTAATAAAATCTAAATCCATTCCTTTTCTATATACACCTATTTTTACTCCTCTCTGTAAATTTTCATGTACGCACTCTTTCATAACGTTAAATTGGCGCCTCTTTAACTCATTAAACAATTGAGGGTAGTATTTTTGAAGTTGGTATTGAGGAGACGTTTTTTCATTTTTCAAATGCTCCATCACAAAACTTTTTATTGCAAAAAGTTCATCAATTGGATTTTTCTCAAGATCACATATTAAGTTGATTCCATTAGAAATAAATTCAAATAAGAATGAAGTACTCTGTTCAACTAGTTTGGTTTTATTCTCAAAATTAGCATAAATCGTTTTTTTTGAAATACCCAATTGCTCAGCAAGATCATCCATGGTAACACTCTTAAAACCATAGTTTAAGAACATTTCAGTTGCTTTTGCTAATATCTTTTCTTTCATTAATTAAGATTATATACGATGCAAATGTAGTTTGGAAACTTTAAACACACAATAAGTTTCCAAAGTTTTTACATTTTTTTAACGTTTTATTAATTTGGACAAATTATTTTTACAAAAAATTAGAAAAGTGTTAGAAGTATACAAAGTAGAATTTCAAAATTATTTAAAAAGTAAAACGTTAGTCAAGGAACCTAAAAATCTATATGAACCTATAGATTATATTTTAAGTTTAGGTGGAAAAAAGTTACGTCCTGTTCTGGCTTTATTAAGTGCAGATGCTTTTGGGATTGATTACAGAAAAGCACTAGATGTAGCCTTGGCGATTGAAGTGTTTCATAACTTCACACTTATTCACGATGATATCATGGATGATGCTCCTTTAAGAAGAGGGAAAGTTACAGTTCATGAAAAATGGGATATAAATGCTGGAATTTTATCAGGAGATGCAATGTTGATACTAGCGTATCAATACTTAGAAAGTTACGATGCGCCAGTTTTTAAAAAACTAATTCAATTATTCAGTAAAACTGGAATAGAAGTATGTGAAGGACAACAATTGGATATTGATTTTGAAACAAGAACAGATGTTTCAATAGAGGAATATATGCATATGATCAAGTTAAAGACTTCTGTTCTGGTAGGATCCGCATTACAGATGGGAGCAATAATCGCAGAAGTTTCTGATGATCAATCAAGAAAAATTTATGATTTTGGATTGAATTTAGGGATTGCTTTTCAATTGCAAGATGACTATTTAGACGCATTTGGTGATCCAGAAATCTTCGGCAAGCAAATAGGAGGCGATATTATTGAAAATAAAAAAACGTACTTGTTTTTAAAAGCACTTGAAGCGCTGAAAGGTAATGAAAGAGAAAATTTTCAGAATTTATTTTCTCAGCATTCATTGAATGTTGAGGTTAAAATTGAAACTGCCAAAGAGTTGTTTTCTTCAACAGGAGCCGTTAGTGAAATTAAAAATTTAATACAGGCTTATACTGATAGATCTTTTAAAATATTAGAATCAATTGAGATTTCTGAAGAAAAGAAAAATCTATTGAGAAATTTCGGAAAAAATTTAATGGAACGAAAAGTATAATATTTTTTAGAAATAAAATCTAAAAATAGGAGTAAATGCAGAGCTATAAATACTTTTATTGTCATCATATAATGCATCGTATCTCAAGCCTATAGAAAAATTACCTGTATTGTAGGCTGCACCTAGATACAATGCTGGACTCCAATAAGAGTCTGAATTTCCAAAGTTATCTCTCACATTTATATTTAATTCTTCAAATTCTGCTGATAACTGAACTGCTTTTGCAACATTGAATAAAGAGATTATACTTCCTCCATAAACATTAGAAGTCGTGTCGAAAAATTTATTTTTAGAATAAAGGTAACTTAGACTGACTCCAGAACTTACAACATCAGAAAAGTCATAAATTGCACTTGGCGAAATAGCGATTGTTGTAAAGTCACTACCAAATCCTACATTGAAACCTCCTCCATAACGGACATTGTCCCAGAAATCATCATTATTATCTTGACCATTTACTGTGAAAATGGTTAGAAATACAAATAAAATTAATGTTATAAATTTTTTCATTGTGAATAAGTTATGTTTTTGCTAATTTAATATTATTTTTTTTAATCAAGTTTTTAAATGAATATTGAATAAAAAGATTGTACATAATATAAATAAATAGTAATATTGCATCAATATTTGGTCCCATAGCTCAGCTGGTTAGAGCACCTGACTCATAATCAGGGGGTCCATGGTTCGAGCCCATGTGGGACCACTAGTATAAAAAAGCTTTTCAATAAACTGAAAGGCTTTTTTTATGAGTTTTTATCGCCCAAAACGAACTAGAAATATTTCTGATCGGAACAACAAATGATTTATGGACTTATATAAACAGGTGTAATAGTTTTAAGTTTTTTATTATCAAAGATGTTTTAAGTTAGCATTTTAACAGTTTTATGTATATTTGTAAAAATTGCAATATATTATAGTCCCTGTTTAAAACAATGAAAAAGTTTTTTTCTTATTTAAGTGTATTAATATTCGTCCTATTTCTATGTACGAGTATGGATGCTTTTGCTCAATGTCCAGATGGTAGCGCTCCTCCTTGTGGAGGTCCAGGTGGAGGTCCAGGACCTTGTAGAACACCTCCTTGTAACCCTCCGAATCCTCCAGGTTTAGTTCCTATAGATAGTGGAATAGTATTGCTTTTAACTTCTGGATTGATTTATGGGATACGAGAATTGAGAAAAAATTCTTAATTATTTCTGCAATAATCTTGCTACATATTTTCCTATCACATCAAATTCTAAATTAACTTCATTTCCTACATTTATATTTTGAAAGTTTGTGTTATCATAAGTGTAAGGTATAATAGCAACACTGAATTTATTTTTGACAGAATTAAATACCGTTAAACTTACACCATTAATTGTTATTGAGCCTTTTTCAATAGTAATATTATCCTTTTCAGGATCGTATTCAAATGTAAAAAGCCAACTCCCATTTTGAGAACTTTTGGAAATGCATTTCCCAATCTGATCTACATGACCTTGAACAATGTGCCCATCAAGTCGGCTGCCCAATTTCATTGCTCTTTCAAGATTTATAGAATTATCAATTTTTAATTGGTCTAAATTGGTTTTAAGCATTGTTTCTTTAATAGCTGTAACAGTATATAAATCATCATCTATAGAAATAACGGTTAAGCAAACTCCATTATGAGAAACGCTCTGATCTACTTTTAATTCTGATGTAATTGAGCTCTGAATCGTAAAATGAAGATTGTCATTTTCATGTTTGATGTTTTTTACAACTCCAAGTGTTTCTATAATTCCAGTAAACATATTTTGTAAAATTTATTGATTACTTTTGATGATTCAAAAATAAGCATAATTCATGACCATATGAATAAAGAAAATAAAATAAAAGTAGGAATTTCTATTGGTGATATAAATGGAATAGGTATTGAAGTGATTTTGAAGACATTTGCAGATAAAAGAATGTTGGATTTTTGTATACCAGTAATTTTTGGATCAACAAAAGTGTTGTCTTATTATAATAAGCTCTTAAAAACTGAAATCCAATTTCACGGAATTTCAGATGTCAATAAAATTACCGAGAATAAAATAAATAGTATTAATTCATGGAATGAAGATGTAGAAATAACTCCAGGAAAATCTACTAAAACAGGAGGTAAATATGCTTATATTTCTCTAAAGGAAGCGGTAAAAAGTTTAAAGTCAGGAGCCATTGATGTTTTGATTACAGCACCGATTAATAAAGAAAATATTCAATCAGAAGAATTTAATTTTGCAGGTCATACAGAGTTTTTAGAAAGTGAAATAGAAGGTAAGAGTTTGATGATTTTAATGTCAGATACTTTACGAGTAGGATTGATCACAGGTCATATACCTATTTCAGAAGTTTCAAATAGTATAACTCCAGAACTCATAAAAGAAAAAGTTGCTATTCTTTATAATTCACTACAACAAGATTTTGGAATTTCAAAACCAAAAATCGCTCTTTTGGGTTTGAACCCGCATAGTGGAGATAATGGATTAATAGGAAAAGAAGACGAGGAAATTATTCGACCTACTGTAAAGGAATTATTTGAAAGTAAAAAGTTAATATATGGTCCATACGCTGCAGATGGTTTTTTCGGGTCAAATATTTACAAGCAATTTGATGGAATACTAGCAATGTACCACGATCAAGGATTGGCACCTTTTAAAGCGCTTTCGTTTGGAAAAGGAGTTAACTTTACCGCTGGTTTAAAATTGATTAGAACATCTCCTGATCATGGTACTGCATATGAGATTGCAGGGAAGGGAGTAGCTGATAATAGTTCTTTTAAAGAAGCTTTTTTTAAAAGTATAGAGTTGTATAAAAAGCGAAGAGATTATCTTCAATTAAATCAAAACAAATTAAAAGCATCAAAAAGATTATAGATATATAATATTTTTATATCTTTGCACGCTCAAATTGATGTTCTAAATAATGAAAGACTTAAAAGAATTTGAAATTCCTTTTGTGGGATTGAAACTTGGAAAGCATTATTTTAATTATCAAATTGACATTAAGTTCTTTGAATATTTTCAATATGATGAATTTGAAAAGGTTGATTTAAAGGTTGAGTTAGAATTTGAGAAAAAGAACAATATGTTTCATCTTGAATTTAAATCATCAGGTAAAGTCCAAGTAAATTGTGATTTAACATATGAGCCCTTTGAGTTGGAAGTCAATGGTAATTTATCGCTCATAGTTAAATTTGGAGAAGAGTTTAACGACGATAATGATGAAATATTAATCATTCCAAGAAATAGTTATCAATTAGATATATCTCAATTCATTTATGAAATGATTGTTTTATCCATTCCTATTAAAAGAGTTCATCCCGGAATAGAAGATGGTACATTAAATTCAGGTGTGTTGAAAAAATTGAAAGAGTATACAGATAAAGAACAAAAAGAGAGTATTGACCCTCGTTGGGAAAAATTAAAAGAATTACAATCGAATAAAAAAATATAGAGATGGCACATCCAAAGAGAAAAATTTCGAAAACAAGAAGAGACAAAAGAAGAACTCACTATAAAGCATCTGTACCTCAGATTGCAGTTGACTCTACAACTGGTGAATCACATTTATATCATAGAGCTCATTGGAGTGAAGGTAAATTATACTACAGAGGTCAAGTTGTAATTGACGCTACTGCGAAGGCTTAATTGCTAAAAATTTATAAAACATGAAAACTCTCATTTTTTGAGGGTTTTTTGTGTTTTTAATCTAAAAAAGCGTTAAAAATAATAAATTTAGCCATTTTTAGAAATAAATTCCATTACTTTGGCTTACTTTAAAAGTATAATATTTTTAATTTATGACTAAAATTACTGCAGCTATTACAGCCGTTGGAAAATATATTCCTGAATTCGTTTTGTCAAACAAGATTCTAGAATCTATGGTAGATACTAATGATGAATGGATTGTTTCTCGAACAGGAATTAGTGAAAGAAGAATATTAAAAGAAGAAGGTAAAGGAACTTCTTTTATGGCTATAAAAGCAGCAGAAGATTTACTTTCCAAATCTAAATTAGATCCTCAAGAAATAGAATTAATCATAGTTGCATCTGCAACTCCAGATATGCAAGCTGCGAGTACTGCAGCTTATGTAGCATCAGAAATTGGTGCAAAAAATGCATTTGCATTTGATATGGATTCAGCCTGTTCCAGTTTTTTATTCGGTATGTCGGTTGTGTCCAGTTACATAGAATCAGGAAAGTATAAAAAAATTTTATTAATAGGAGCAGATAAAAACTCCTCAATGATTGATTATTCAAATCGTGCAACATGTATCATTTTTGGTGATGGAGCTGGTGCTGTTTTATTTGAGGCAAACAAGGAAGGTCTTGGAATTCAAGATGAATTATTGCGTACAGATGGATCAGGAAGAGAATTTTTAAAAGTAAAAAAAGGAGGGTCCTCATTTCCATTTAAAAAAGGAGAAGTATTCGGAGAAGAAGATAGTTTTGTCCATCAAGAAGGAAAAACAGTATTTAAAAATGCTGTTTTTAATATGGCAGATGTGTGTGAGAAAATCCTAGGACGTAACAATTTAACGAAAGATAAAATTTCATGGTTAGCAGCACATCAAGCTAATAAAAGAATTATTGATGCAACAGCACAAAGAGTAGGACTCGAAGATTCAAAAGTAATGATGAATATTCATAAATATGGAAATACAACCTCTGCTACTTTACCACTATTATTAGCAGACTATGAATCAAAACTAAAAAAAGGTGATACAATTATTTTTGCGGCATTTGGAGGAGGATTTTCTTGGGGATCTATCTATTATAAATGGGCATACAATTAATTGAAACTAAAACTAACTAACTATTTAAACTTAATTATTTATGGATTTAAAAGAAATTCAAAACCTAATTAAATTCGTTTCAAAATCTGGAGTGAGTGAAGTAAAACTTGAAGTAGAGGACTTTAAAATTACAATAAAAACTGGAGTTGATGGTCCAGAAACTACCTTTGTACATCAAGCACCTATGGCAATGCAAGCTGCTCCTCTGGCTAGCGCACCAGTTGCACCAGTAGTTAATACGCCAGTTGAAACTTCAGCTGTTGAAGAGGATTCAAAATATATTACAATAACTTCTCCCATAATAGGAACTTTTTATAGAAAATCAGCTCCAGAAAAGCCAAACTTTGTTGAAGTAGGTGATGTAGTACAAGCAGATTCTATTGTTTGTATTATTGAAGCAATGAAATTGTTCAATGAAATTGAATCAGAAATTTCGGGTAAAATCGTAAAGGTATTAGTTGATGATGCTTCTCCAGTAGAATTTGGTCAGCCATTATTTTTAGTAGACCCTTCTTAATGTAAAATTCCAATTTTAATTATCAAAATCCAATTTTATCTAATTGGAATTTTGTTTTTTGAATATTGAAAAAATTGAAGAATTTATGTTTAAAAAAATATTAATTGCAAATAGAGGAGAAATAGCACTTCGTGTTATAAGAACCTGTAAAGAAATGGGTATTAAGACAGTAGCCGTTTATTCAACTGCTGATGCTGAAAGTCTACATGTAAAGTTTGCAGACGAAGCCGTATGTATTGGACCACCTTCAAGCAATGAATCTTACTTGAAAATTTCAAATATTATTTCGGCTGCTGAAATTACCAATGCAGATGCAATTCATCCAGGTTATGGATTCCTTTCTGAGAATGCAAAATTTTCTAAAATATGTGAAGAACATGATATTAAATTCATTGGAGCGACAGCAGAAATGATCAATAAAATGGGAGACAAGGCTTCTGCTAGAGCAACAATGACTGAAGCAGGTGTTCCATGTGTTCCTGGTTCGGACGGTATATTAGAAACGTATGAAGAAACAGAAAAACTAGCAGATAAAATGGGATATCCTGTGATGCTAAAGGCGACTGCTGGAGGTGGAGGTAAAGGGATGCGTGCTGTTTGGAAAAAAGAAGATTTACGTAAAGGATGGGATGGTGCTCGTCAAGAAGCAAAATCATTTTTTGATAATGATGAAATGTACATGGAAAAATTGATTGAAGAACCAAGACATATTGAAATTCAAGTTGTTGGAGATTCATTTGGTAAAGCATGTCATTTGTCTGAAAGGGATTGTTCTGTTCAACGTCGTCATCAGAAATTGACTGAAGAAGTTCCTTCTCCATTTATGACAACCAAGTTGCGTAAAAAAATGGGAGATGCTGCAGTTAAAGCAGCAGAATATATAAAATATGAAGGGGCTGGAACTGTAGAGTTTTTGGTTGATAAACATCGTAATTTTTATTTCATGGAAATGAATACGCGTATTCAAGTTGAACATCCTATTACAGAACAAGTAATTGATTTTGATCTGATCCGAGAACAAATATTAGTAGCAGCAGGAGTGCCAATTTCTGGAAAAAATTATATTCCAAAATTGCATTCAATAGAATGTAGAATTAATGCAGAAGATCCATATAATAATTTCAGACCATCTCCTGGAAAAATAACAACTCTTCATGCTCCAGGAGGACATGGAATACGATTGGATACTCATGTGTATGCAGGATATAGTATTCCTCCAAATTATGATTCAATGATTGCTAAGTTGATTACAACTGCTCAGACTAGAGAAGAGGCAATCAATAAGATGAAGCGAGCTTTAGACGAATTTATTATTGAAGGAATACATACTACAATTCCTTTTCATAGACAATTAATGGATCACCCAGATTATGTAGCTGGAAATTATACAACCAAGTTTATGGAAGATTTTAAAATGCTTCCTAAAGAAGATTAAAATTTAAATTTTAAACTAAAAAATAAGGATATGAGAAATCATATCCTTATTTTTTTATCTTTGATTGCATATTCTTAACAAATGAAAAAAAAGAACTTACATATTGATGGTATTGATAAGATTATTTTAAAGAATCTTATCGAAGATGCGAGAACACCTATTTTAAGTATTGCTAGAAAAGTTGGAATATCTGGTGCTGCCATTCATCAGAGATTAAGAAAGTTAGAAGCATCTGGATTAATTTCTGGATCCAAATTTGTCTTAAATCCAAAAGTTTTAGGGTATAAAACCCTAGCATTTGTTGGAATATTTTTGGATTCAGCGAGTAAGTATAACGCTGCTATTAATCGCTTAAAAGAAATTCCAGAAGTAATAGAAAGTCATTATACTACTGGAAACTATGCTATATTTATTAAAATTTTATGTCGAGACAATGAGCATTTAATGAATTTACTAAATAAAGACATTCAATCAATAAAAGGAGTTGCACGTACAGAAACATTTATATCATTAGATCAACAGATTGATAGGCAGATAAAATTGTAGTTTAATATACTCTTATAAATTTTGTCAATTTGAGTAGATTTTATGATTTAAAAAGTAAAATTTGTATCGAGAATTCACCTTCGTTACAATTTTTTTTATCAAAAAGCCAGTCGAACAGATATTTAGGAGGCCATATTAAACCAAAAATCAAAGGATTATTTTAAATACATTAATCACGTCCCATATATATCATTACATAGTATAATAAAGAAGCCAACGCTCCAATAGCTGCAACTAAATATGTTCTTGCTGCCCAATTCAAAGCATCTTTTGCTCCTGCATGCTCTTCAGATGTTAACATATTTTCATTGTTAAGCCATAATAGTGCACGATTACTAGCATCATATTCTACAGGTAATGTTACAAAAGTAAAAACAACAGTTGCAGCAAATAGTATAATTCCAATAGGTAACAAGATAGGGAATGATTGCATGAATAATCCTGCCATAATAATTCCTCCTGATAATTTGCTAGCAATGTTGACAGTTGGCACCATTTTAGACCTGAATTGTAACCAAGAATAGGCTGTAGCATGTTGAACAGCATGTCCCACTTCATGAGCAGCTACAGCAGCAGCAGCGGCATTCCTCTGATCGTATACTGCTTCACTTAAATTAACAGTTTTATCAGCTGGATTGTAGTGATCTGTCAATCTTCCTGGCGTAGAAATTACTTTTACATCATAAATTCCATTATCAGATAACATTTTTTCTGCTATTTCTCTTCCAGACATTCCGTTTTCTAAAGATAATTCAGAGTACTGTTTAAATTTCTTTTTTAGTTTAGATTGTACATACCAACCAAAGACTCCTACGAGTCCTATTATTATATATCCTAGCATCATAATTTTTATATTTAAAGGTAAAGTTAATTAAATTCTTTTTTATTAATAAATTTACTGCATAAACTATTCCAAAAAAAATTAAGACATTATGACATCAATCCCTCATATTTTATTGATCTATACAGGAGGAACTATAGGTATGACTAAAGATTATAAGACAGGAGCCCTGAAAGCATTTGATTTTAACAAGTTGTTGAAACATATTCCAGAATTGAATTTATTGAATTGTATGATTGATAGTGTTTCATTTGAAGAACCAATCGATTCATCAAATATGAATACACAACATTGGGTTTCAATTGTTGAAATTATTGAAGATAATTATGAAAAATTTGATGGATTTGTTGTTTTGCATGGTTCGGATACGATGTCATATACTGCATCTGCTTTAAGTTTTATGTTTGAAAATTTAACAAAACCTGTAATATTTACTGGTTCTCAACTTCCTATTGGAGATTTAAGAACTGATGCCAAAGAAAATTTAATTACTTCAATCCAAGTTGCTTCTGAAATTAAAAATGGAAAGTCAGTTGTTCAAGAAGTATGTCTTTATTTTGAATATAAATTATATAGAGCCAATAGAACGACTAAGATGAATGCTGAACATTTTGAGGCTTTCTCTTCTCCTAATTTTCCTCCGTTGGGAGAAAGTGGAGTTCATTTAAAATTTCACAATTCTTTGATTTTTAAAACAAAACGCTTTAAAAAAATTAAGATTAGAAAAAAATTAGAAGATAATATTGTCATTCTTAAGTTGTTTCCAGGAATCACAAGGAATGCTGTGAAAAGTATATTGGAAATAAAAGGACTCAAAGGTGTTGTTTTGGAAACATACGGTTCAGGGAATGCTCCGACAGACTCTTGGTTTATCGATTTACTCAAATCAGCATTAAAAAAAGGGATTAAAATTGTTGATGTTACTCAGTGCGCAGGAGGATCTGTTATTTTAGGACATTATGAGACAAGTGTTGAGTTACAAAAAATAGGATTGATAAGTGGTAAAGACATCACTACAGAATCTGCATTGGCAAAAATGATGTATCTATTGGGAGAGAAAATCAAAATGAAAGATTTTAAGCAACTATTTGAGACTCCATTGCGTGGAGAAATGATTGAATAGAATCTTAAAGAGATTGATTATCAGTCGTATTTAAATTTTTGTTTAAAGTAAACTTAAAATAAAATTTTTTCGTACGTTTTTTTTTTGTTACTTGTCATTCTAAAACTAATAGGAGAGGTGGCCGAGTGGTCGAAGGCGCATGCTTGGAAAGCATGTATATGGGCAACTATATCAAGGGTTCGAATCCCTTTCTCTCCGCGGTATATTTTTTTTTGTAAAAAAAAATTATATCTTTAAACCCTTAAACTAAATAATTAATTAACTATTACACAATGAGAAAACTATTTACTATCCTAGCAATCACAGGATTATTGTTTTTTGGAACTGCTCAAAGCACGTATGCCCAAGAAGACACAACGACAGAACAAGTTGAAGAAAAAACTTTTCACCAAGAATTAAAACAACGTTTTATTGAAGGAGGTCCTGGTTTTATGGGAATTGTATTAATCGCACTTATTTTAGGTCTTGCAATTGCAATTGAGAGAATTATTTATTTGAACATGGCTTCTACTAATACTAACAAGTTAGTAAGTAGTGTTGAAGATGCACTTGCATCAGGAGGAGTTGAAGCAGCAAAGGAAGTTTGTAGAAATACGAAAGGACCTGTTGCATCTATTTTTTATCAAGGTCTAGATAGATCTGAAGAAGGAATTGATGCTGCTGAAAAAGCGATTGTAGGTTATGGAGGTGTTCAGATGGGATTATTAGAAAAAAATATTTCATGGTTGACATTATTTATCGCACTTGCACCAATGCTTGGTTTCATGGGAACTGTAATTGGAATGATTAAAGCATTTGATAATATTGCAGCATCGAATCAAATGACACCTGGAACAGTTGCAGGAGGTATTAAAGTTGCCTTATTAACAACAGTATTCGGTTTAATTGTAGCGATTATCTTACAGATTTTTTATAATTATATTATTGCAAAAGTAGATAGCATTGTGAATAATATGGAAGATGCATCTATTTCATTA
>CAJQNZ010000006.1 GCA_905479835.1 uncultured Flavobacteriaceae bacterium | reverse complement strand
AAATTTCTAGTAAGTGAATCTGGAAAATTTTTGGCAAGAGTAAATGTAATTAAACAGACAACTTCAACAGTATTTGCTGGAATAGATAGTGGTTTTAATCACCTTGTACGTCCTATGATGTATGACTCTTATCATCATATTACAAATTTATCTAAACCTAAAGGAAGAGAGCGTTACTATACAGTTGTTGGTTACATATGTGAAACAGATACTTTTGGCTCTAACCGTAGAATTAATGAAATTACAGAAGGAGACATCTTATGTTTTGATAATGCTGGTGCTTATTGTTTTTCAATGGCTTCCAATTATAATTCAAGATATAGACCTACAGAAGTATTAATTTATAATGGAGAAGATTATTTAATACGAGAAAGAGAAACATTTGAAGATATTGTTAAAAAAGAAGTTGCAATAGATCTAGAATAGTTCTATCATTATAGTATCATTAGAAAATAAGTCCTGTAGATTATTATTAAATTATTTATTGGACTTATTTTATGAAATATATAAAAATTTTAAAATAATATTATCGTTTAAAAAATAGACTTACATTTGCCTTATGTCAAATAAAACATTCATTTTTATGGACACTACATGCACCACTTCAATGGTGTCTATTTCTATGATATCAACTATTATTACCCTTTAAGGGTATCTCTTTTTACATATCATCCGATTTCATATGTTTTACATTCGTAAACAAAAAAACAATTATAAATAATAACAATATATAAAGTAAAATACCGATGAAAGTTTTAAAATTTGGAGGTACATCAGTTGCAAATGCAGACAATATCAATAAAGTAATTGATATTGCCATACATAGTTCAATAAACGAACCCATAATTGTAGTGGTTTCTGCTCTAGGTGGATCTACAGATGTTCTGTTGGAATCAGGAAGGAAAGCAGAAAGAAAAGATACTTCATATATCTCTGACATAGATGCGCTTGAAAATCGTCACATAGAAACTGTACAGAAATTAATTCAAGGGAATATCCAAGAATCAGTTGTTACTCAAGTAAAAAATTATTTTGACAAATTAAAAAATATTTTAAAAGGAATTTATTTAATTAATGAGTTTTCTAATAAGACCAATGATAAGGTTTCTAGTTTCGGAGAGATCCTTTCGTCCTATATAATTTCAGAAGCTATGAAAGATAGAAATCTTAGTGCTTCCTTTAAAAACTCACAAGAACTCATAATAACTGATGAAAACTATACCAATGCCAAAGTAGATTTTGCCATTACCGAAAAAAAAATTCAAGAATATTATAAACTTGAAAAATCTAAGATACTTCTTGCACCAGGATTTGTCTCTTCGACTTTTAATGGCGAAAATTCAACCCTTGGTCGAGGAGGTTCAGATTATACAGCATCCATATTTGCAAAAGCATTAAATGCTAGCGAATTACAGATTTGGACAGATGTAAGCGGAATGTATAGTGCCAACCCAAAAATTGTAAAGCAAGCCAAGCCAATTGTGCATATTTCCTATAAAGAAGCAATGGAACTATCACATTTTGGTGCAAAAGTGCTCTTTGCTCCTACGATCCAGCCAGTTTTAGAAAAAGAAATTCCTATTCGCATAAAAAACACATTTGAACCAGAAGCAAAAGGAACACTTATTACAAGTAAAAAAAATGATAATTCAATTCCTGCTAAAGGAATAAGTCATATAGAGAATATTGCTTTACTTACTGTTGAAGGTAGTGGAATGATAGGTATTCCAGGTTTTACCAAGCGCATTTTGGAAGTGCTTTCAAATGCTAAAATTAATGTTTCATTAGTTACTCAAGCTTCTTCAGAACATTTTTTATGTATGGGAATTGATAGTAAAGATGTTGCCCTTGCAGAAAGTTTATTCAATCAAGCATTCGCATATGAAATGAGTCAAAAAATCATTGATCCATTGATTATTGAGGACAATCTTTCTATCATAGCATTGGTAGGAGAAAACATGAAAAATCATCAAGGTGTGAGCGGAAAAATGTTTAGCGCATTAGGACGAAATAATGTGAATATCAGAGCAATTGCACAAGGTGCATCTGAAAAAAATATTACCGCTGTTGTTGATCAAAAAGATATTAAAAAAGCATTAAACACATTGCATAATGTATTTTTTGAAGGAAATAACAAACAATTAAATTTATTTGCTATTGGTGTTGGTAATGTAGGTGGGAAATTATTGGAACAGATTCGCAAACAGCAACAATATCTTCAGGAGAAGCAAAAATTGGACGTGAGAGTTATAGGTATTTCCAATTCTAAAAAAATGTTTTTTAATGCTGACGGAATTGATTTAGAAAATTGGAAAAAAGATTTAGTTGATAATGGTGAAAAATTGAATTTGGATAACTTTTTAAATAAGGTTAAAGAATTAAATTATCGCAATAGTATTTTTATAGACAACACGGCCAATAAAGAGATTTCGACACGATATGCTGATTATTTAAGAAACAGTATTGCGGTTGTAACTTGTAATAAAATTGCTTGTTCGTCAGAATATGAAAAATACCAAGAATTGAACTATTTATCAAAAAAATATGATGCTCCATTCTTGTTTGAGACCAACGTTGGAGCAGGATTACCTATTATTGATACTTTGAAAAATTTAATATTATCTGGTGATAAAGTACATAAAATTCAGGCTGTTTTATCAGGAAGCCTTAATTTTATATTTAATAATTTCAATGAAAAAACTTCGTTTTATGATGTTGTAAAACAAGCAGGAATTCAAGGTTTCACGGAACCTGACCCAAGAATTGACCTGAGTGGCGTAGATGTAATGAGAAAGATTCTTATTTTAGCTAGAGAAAGTGGAAATGTACTGGAACTTGAAGATATAGATAACAATTCTTTTCTACCCAAAGAAAGTATAGAAGCCGATTCTGTTGAAGATTTCATGAATACTTTGGAACCTCATGCAGCACATTTTAATCAATTAAGAATTGAGGCTGAAAAGAAAAGTTGTAGATTGAAATATGTAGCAGAATTTGATAATGGAAAAGGGAAAGTAGGATTGCAACATATTTCAGTAGATCATCCATTTTACAATCTGGAAGGTTCTGATAATATTGTGCTGTTTTATACAGATAGGTATCCAGACCAGCCTCTTATTATTAAAGGAGCAGGTGCTGGAGCAGAGGTTACGGCTTCAGGACTATTTGCAGATATTATACGAATTGGAAATAAGTAATGATCATTGAGTAAAGTCGAAATGACGTGAAAATAAAAATAACTTCGACTCCACTCAGTTACCAAGAAATATTAATTAAATGAATGAAATAAAAATATTTTCTCCAGCAACAGTTGCCAATGTTTCTTGTGGTTATGATGTATTAGGTTTCTGCTTAGATACTAAGGGTGATGAAATGGTTGTCCGAAAAACTAAAGAAAAAGGGGTTACAATAACCAAGATAGTTGGAGCTGACTTGCCTTTTGAAACTGAAAAGAATGTTGCAGGAGTTGCTGCATTAGCTATATTGGAAGCTGCAAAAGCAGATTTTGGAGTAGAAATAGAAATTTATAAAAATATAAAACCTGGAAGTGGTGTTGGAAGTTCTTCAGCTAGCGCATCAGGAGCAGTATTTGCAATTAATGAAATCCTAGGAAAAACATTTGACAAACAGCAGTTAACGCTATTTGGAATGAAAGGAGAAGCGGTTGCCAGTGGAGTTGAACACGCCGATAATGTTGCACCTGGACTGTTTGGAGGATTTACATTGGTAAAAAGTGTTGATCCATTAAAAATAGTTGAATTGCCTACTCCATCTGAATTGTACGCTACAGTAATACATCCTCAGATCGAAATTAAAACTTCAGAAGCAAGAGGTATTTTACCTGTTAAAATTGAGCTCTCAAGCGCTATAAAACAATGGGCAAATGTTGGTAGTTTTATAAGTGGATTATACACAAATGATTATGATCTGATTGCGGATTCGTTACACGATTATATAGTTGAGCCTCATAGATCACAATTAATCCCACATTTTAAAGAAATAAGAATTGCTTCATTAAATGCTGGAGCATTAGGTTGTGGAATATCAGGTTCAGGACCCTCTATTTTTTCATTATCCAAAGGATCTGATATTGCTAATAAAGTTGCAAATGCAATGAAAGAAGTTTATTCAAAAACAGATATCAAATTTGATATCTATGTTACAAAAATTAATACTGATGGTGTAAGAATCATCAATAAATAAAACGAAATGCAATATTATAGTCTTAACAATAATTCTCCTAAAGTTTCTTTTCAAGATGCCGTTATAAAAGGTCTTGCTCCAGATAAAGGTCTTTATTTTCCTGAAAGTATCACTCCTATTAAAAAGTCATTTATTGAAAATATTGAATCGTATTCAAATAATGAGATTGCACATGAATTGATTCAGCAATTTGTAGGAAATGAAATCCCTGAGAAAGACTTGAAGGCAATTATTGAAGATGTATTGCAATTTGATTTTCCGCTTGTACCTATAGAAAATGATATTTATTCCTTAGAATTATTTCATGGACCTACGATGGCGTTTAAAGATGTCGGCGCACGATTTATGGCGCGTTGTTTATCCTATTTTAATAAAGAAAATCCTAATCAAGTAACTGTTTTAGTTGCAACATCTGGAGATACTGGAGGCGCTGTTGCTAGTGGCTTCCTTGGAGTAAAAGGAGTTAATGTTGTGATTCTATATCCAAGTGGAAAAGTGAGTGATGTACAAGAAAAGCAATTGACAACACTTGGTCAGAATATTGAGGCTCTTGAAGTTGATGGCGTATTTGACGATTGCCAAGCGATGGTAAAAAAAGCATTTTTGGATACTTCAATTACTGATAAGATGCAATTAACTTCTGCCAACTCTATTAATATTGCTCGTTGGTTACCACAGATGTTCTATTTTGCTTTTGCATATAAACAACTTAAAAAACAAAGGTCACTGAGCGGAGTCGAAGTGAAAAAATTGGTGTTTTCAGTTCCTAGTGGAAATTATGGAAATATCTGTGCTGGAATGATGGCACAAAAACTAGGATTGCCTATTGAATTATTTATCGCTTCGACCAATGCCAATAAAGTAGTTCCATCCTATCTTGAAACTGGAAATTACAATCCAAAGCCTTCAGTTGCTACAATATCAAATGCAATGGATGTCGGTAACCCAAGTAATTTTGTACGAATCGAAAAGTTACATGACAATGATTTTGAAAAATTAAAAAGCAACCTTCAATCCTATTCCTTTACAGACGAGGAAACTAGAGAGTCAATGCTGCAACTGTTCAATGAGTATAATTATATTGCTGATCCTCACGGTGCAATAGGTTATCTCGGAATTAAAGAACATCAAACTAAAAATGACAACACGCAATATGTGTTTTTGGAAACAGCACATCCTGTGAAGTTTTTACCTGTGATGGATGAAAAAATTACTTCTAAGATTGAAATTCCTGAACAGATAAAATCTGTACTAGATAAAAAGAAAGTTGCCACAAGTATCAATACTTATGAAGAATTGAAATTTTTTTTAATGAAATAATTATTAATTAATGTGACATTTTTTATCAATATTATACACATAATGTATTATCTCTTATTTTCATATATTGTTATTTAATTATAAACTAATAAATTAAAAGATGTCTTTTGGTGGTTCTGCTCAAGCAATGGTTCAAAGTATTAAAAATAATCTTGGACAAATTCGTTCTAGAAAAAGAACTAAAATTGATAGTGCAAAACGAGTAAAAACTGAATACAACTTCGGAACACCTACAGAAAAAGAACTTGAAATTATCAAAGCAAATATTCGAAGTAGAGCGAAAATTGAAAGACTAAGAGTTTTTATAATAACACTTATAGTTCTGATTTTGATATGCTCGGTGTTTTATTTTTACATTGAATTAAATTAACATTTCAAATAATGGGTAGTGGTGGATTAACAACATTTGCTTCTTTAATGAATAAAGTAAAACATTATCAAGATAGATTACATTCAAAAAAATCTAGATTGAAAAATTTAACTTATGCTACTTCAAAAGTTAAAACTGAATACAACTTCGGAACACCTACAGAAAAAGAACTTGAAATTATCAAAGCAAATATTCGCAGTAGAGCGAAAATTGAAAGGATGAAAGTTTTTACATTTACAATTATTGCATTAATTCTGGTGTTTTTTTTGGGATTTACTTTTTTATGAATTTTAATAATTATAAAATCTTTTAACCTTTAAATACTTCCAGAGCACCATTATAGGCACTTTCAAAACTCATTGGTTTTAAATTAATATCAACCTTATGCTCGGTAAAATAAGAAAGTAATTTTTCAGTTGGCATATTTCCTGTCAATTCATCTTTTGCCATAGGACATCCTCCATACCCTTTAATGGCACCGTCAAATCGATTGCAACCTGCATGAAAAGCTGCATCCACTTTTTCATGCCATGTTGCAGGTGTTGTATGCAAGTGTGCACCAAACTCTATGGCTGGATATTGTGGAATTAAGTTGGAAAATAAATAAGAAATTGTTTTACCATCTGCAACGCCTATGGTATCAGAAAGAGAGAGAATTTTCACACCCATATTAGCCAATTTCTCTGTCCATTCAGCCACAATATCAACATTCCATGGATCTCCATACGGATTTCCAAATCCCATGGAAAGATAGGCTACAACTTCTTTGTTTGTCTTATCAGCAATAGCAAGTATTTCATCAAGTGCAACAATAGATTGCTCAATTGTTTTACTTGTATTACGCATCTGAAAATTCTCTGATATAGAAAATGGATACCCTAAATAATCAATCTCTTCAAATGTACTTGCATCTTGTGCTCCTCTTGTATTGGCAACAATTGCAAGTAATTTACTTCTGGTTTCCGATAAATCCAACTGAGATAAAACCTCTGCCGTATCACGCATCTGAGGAATGGCTTTCGGTGAAACAAAACTTCCAAAATCTATAGTGTCAAATCCTACTTTTAATAAAGAATTGATATAACGAGCCTTTACTTCTGAAGGTATAAAATGAGATTTTATCCCTTGCATAGCATCTCGTGGACATTCGATAATTTTGACTTTGTTCATTGCTCAAATATACAATAAATTGAAATCAAATAAATACAATTAAGTTTTGTAGATTTGGGAAAAAGGAATGAAGATTATTTGTGACTCAAAGAAATAGTTCTTAATCTTTCAATGCTACAAATTAAATATTGCACATGAAAAACTTAAACTTTCCAATCAAACTTACTTTTAATATTTCAACTCTTGCCAATGATTTTACAGCACAAGATGCTAATGGACAAACTGTTGCATACGTAAAGCAAAAATTATTTAAATTAAAAGAAGATATTACAGTTTATGATAATGAAAATAAAACTGCAATAAACTATAAAATTAAAGCGGATAAATGGATTGACTTCTCAACGGCTTACAGTATTACAAATAACAGAGGAAAAGAGATAGGGAAAGTCGCGAGAAAAGGATGGGCGTCCATGTGGAAGGCTCATTACGAACTTATTGATCAATTTCAACGACCACAATATCACATAAGAGAAGAGAGTGTTTGGGTTCGATTTTTTGATTCATTGTTAGGTCAGATTCCTATTCTTAGCCTTTTAACTGGTTATTTATTCCACGCTTCCTATCTTGTGACAAACGATGTAGGTGAGGTTTTTGTTAAACTTAAAAAAGAACCTTCCTTGTTTGGTAATAAATTTGAAATCATAAAATTAAAAGAAATGGACATTGACGATGACGAGCGGATTATTCTAGGATTAATGATGATGATTTTATTAGAAAAACGCAGAGGATAATAATTGTTATTTAAATAGTGTAAATCACATTGAAATCAAATTGTTTTTTTAATAACTTCATAAACATTCAGAATGGGAAATTTATGAGAATTTTAAATAAAATTTTAAATTCTTAAAAACCTAATTACTAATAAATTATCAACTAATTCAATGATAAAATTCTTTCGTAAAATCCGTAAAAATTTACTTTCTGAAAATAAGTTTAGTAAATACTTCATGTATGCCATAGGAGAGATTGTATTGGTTATGATTGGTATTTTACTAGCTTTAAGTGTGAGTAATTGGAATACTGAACGTCAAGAGAATGAGTCTAACGTTCGATTATTAGAAAAACTAGATAATGAATTGCAATTAAATATTGATCGATTGTCGTTTTTAAATAATCATGAACTTGGATATATAAATAATCTTAAAAGAAATGATTCTTTAGAGGTAATTTTAAATAACGGGTTAACGGAAAATGATATTGAAAACCTAGTTAAAAACTATTTTACAGCAAGTACATTGAATTTACACACCTCTACATATGAAGAGATGAAAAATACTGGCAGGCTTTATAAACTTGGTTCAGACAAACTATTAGATGAAATTGAAATATATTATCAATTATGCGATAGGGAAACTTATTACGTAACAAAAATTAATAAAAGAGTAACAGAACAAATAAGAAATGATATAAATAAAGGTCATTTTAAAGTTCAACAAGATTATCATGTCTTTGGAAAGGAAACCGCTATAAAGGACAATCCTTGGGTATTTAATTCACAATCCAATAAATATAAAAGTTTTAGACGTGAATTTAGTCTTGCAAATTATTATATAAAAAATATTATCAATCGCTGCAACAGATTAATTGAAACTTCAAAAAAATTGCAAGAAAGTATACGAGAAGAGTTAAATAAATAATTAACTAGCAAGAATTGCTTTATTGATTTTCTTTATAAGACTCGGTCCTTCATAGATAAATCCAGTATAAATCTGAACTAAGTCTGCTCCTGCATTTAATTTTTCAAGCGCATCTTCAGCAGTATGTATTCCTCCTACTCCGATAATTGGAAAAGATTTATTAGATTTTTCTGACAAATATTTAATCACCTTCGTACTACGATCCGCAATAGGTTTACCGCTCAACCCTCCATTTCCGATGTCTTCTAATTTCTTTTTAGATATTTTAAGCCCTTCTCTATTCACAGAAGTATTAGAAGCAATAACACCGTCTAAATTTGTTTCTGCGATAATTTCAATCACTTCATCAAGCTGGACTGTATTTAAATCTGGAGCAATCTTAAGCAAAATAGGTTTTTGAACTTCATATTTTCTATTTGCTTCCTGCACATTTGAAATTAATTCTAATAAGTAATCTTTGTCTTGCAATTTTGCCATACTTCCTACATTAGGACAACTTACATTCAATACGAAATAGTCAACATAAGCATGCAAGGCATTGAAGCAATACAAATAATCGTCTGTATATTGATCTGTTAAAGAACTCGTGTTTTTTCCAATATTCCCTCCAATAATCACATCCGAATTTCGATGTTTTAAGCGTTTTACAACAACGTCTACTCCATCATTATTGAATCCCATTCTATTGATAATTCCACAATCATTTTTTAAACGAAATAAACGCTTTTTTGGGTTTCCGACTTGACCTTCTGGTGTTACAGTACCGATTTCTATAAATCCAAACCCAAAATTCGATAACTCATTGTATAGCAGTGCGTTTTTATCAAATCCAGCAGCAAGGCCTACAGGGTTTTTAAATGTCAATCCAAATAATTTACGCTCTAGTTTAGAATTACTTACAGAATAAATGCTTTTAACAGCAGTCTTTTTAAATGGAATTTTAAAGGCAAGTTTTAATAAGGAAAAGGTAAAATGATGAACTTTTTCAGGGTCAAATAAAAATAATATCGGTCGAATAAAAAATTTATACATTTATCTTAAAACTGCATTTAGGTTTTTCTCAAATGATTGTTGCATTTTCTGCATCACTTTATCAATCTGCTTGTCATTCAATGTTTTACTTTCATCTTGCAAGATAAAACTCACCGCATATGATTTCTTACCCTCTGGAAGATTATCACCTTGATACACGTCAAATAGATCTACTTCTTTCAGTAAATTACGTTCTGATTGAAAAGCGGTGTTATAAACTTCTGTGAATGTTCTTGAATCATCAATCAACAAGGCTAAATCTCTTTTTACCGAAGGATATTTCGGCATATTATCTACTTTAAAACCTTTTCTATTGGCTACTTTTAAAATAGTGTCCCAATTAAAATCAGCATATAAAACCTCTTGCTTAATAGAGAATTCTTTCAAAACTGATGATTTTAAAACCCCAAAATCTACAAGTTTAATCTTTCCAAGACTTATTGAGATTCCTTCAGAAAACAAATCATTTTTAACTGGAGAAGTTTTAAATTTTTGAATACCTACTCTATTCAATAAAGTAGTCACAATTCCTTTCAAATAAAAGAAATCAGATGTTTTATTTTCAGCAAGCCAACTATCATTTAATCTATTTCCAGTTATCAATAGTGTTAAGTGTTTTTGCTCAGTTCTACCACTTTCATACTTATGATAGGTTTTTCCAAATTCAAAAAATTTAAGTGAATTATTTTTCCTGTTAATATTGTAACTGATCGATTCTAATCCACTGAATAGTAGGGATTGACGCATCACACCCAAATCACTACTTAAAGGGTTTAAAATTTCAACATCATTATCAGAATTTAAATTTTCTGTTAAGAAAATATAAGATGCTTTGGTCAAGGAATTGGCCATTGTTTCATTGAAACCTTGAGAAGATAATTGATTGGAAACTATATTTTCGATTTTAATTCCATCAAAATCATCAAACGAAATTGAGGTGTTTAACTTATGAGAAAATTTGACATTATTGTATCCATACACCCGTAAAATTTCTTCAATCACATCCACTTCACGTTGAACATCCACTCTATATGCTGGAACTGTCAATCCGAGCCCTCCTTCGGTTTCGCTGTTTAATTTTATGTCTAAAGAAGCAATAATGTTTTTAATTGTTTCCTTAGGAATTTCATCTCCAATCAATCGATTCATACGTTCATAAGAGATAAATACTTGAAAATCTTCAATTTTTTTTGGATAAAAATCTAATATATCCGAGGATTTTTTACCACCAGCAATTTCTACAATCAATAAAGCCGCTCTTTTCAAAGCATATTCCGTAAAATTGGGATCTACTCCTCTTTCAAATCGAAAAGAAGCATCGGTATTTAAAGCATGTCGTTTTGCTGTTTTTCGTATCGCAATAGGATTAAAGTACGCAGCTTCTAGAAAAATATTTGAAGTGCTGTTGGTCACACCTGAATCAATTCCTCCGAAAACTCCAGCAATACACATAGGATTTGATTCGCCATCGCATATCATGATATCTTCTTCATGTAATGTTCGCTCAATACCGTCTAGAGTAGTGAATTTTGTACCTGATTCAAGTGTTTTAACAATGATCTTATTTCCTTTTATTTTTGCTGCGTCAAATGCATGTAACGGTTGTCCCAATTCATGTAAGACATAATTAGTCGCGTCAACAATATTATTTATTGGAGTAAGACCTATCGATTTTAATCTGTTTTGAAGCCATTCTGGAGAATTTTTCACTTCAAGATCTGAAATCGTAATTCCACAATATCTAGGAACTAAATCTGTATTTTCAATATCTATATCAATACGTAATTTTCGTTCATCTACATGAAAATCACTCACTGACGGATAAATTAATTCCATCGAATTTCCTTGTTGTATCATTCCGGCACGTAAATCTCTAGCAACACCATAATGACTCATTGCGTCTGCTCTGTTGGGTGTTAAGCCAATTTCAAATACTTGATCAGATTCTATATTGAATACCTCAGCACAAGGAGTTCCAACTTGCAAAGTTTCATCTAAAACCATAATTCCATCATGACCTTTCCCAAGCCCTAATTCATCTTCAGCACATATCATCCCATGACTTTCTTCTCCTCGTATTTTTCCTTTTTTTATTTTGAAAGATTCTCCTTTTTCATCATACAGCAACGTACCAATAGTAGCAACAGGAACTTTCTGTCCTGCGGCAACATTAGGTGCTCCACAAACAATTTGAAGTGGTGCATCAATACCAACATCAACTGTAGTTACTTTTAATCTATCTGCATTTGGATGTTGTATACAAGTTAATACTTTACCTACAACAATTCCTTTTAAACTTCCCTTAATAGATTCTACAGTTTCAATACCCTCAACTTCTAGCCCTAAATCAGTCAACAATTCTCCTGTTCTTTCTGCTTCCCAATCTATTTTTAAAAATTGCTTTAACCAATTGTATGATATTTTCATGCTTAAGTATAATTTATCGCTTGCAAATTTACTTTAATTCTAAATGATTTAAAAATGGAATGTATAAAAATACTGTATATTTGAATATCTATGATAAATCCCTGATTATTGATTTTTTTTGCATAAAAAGAGAATAAATAATTAGTTGAAATCTTTATAACTATGAAAGCTACTCCTGAACATAATGAACGCATTGCAAAAATGAAATTTTTCTCAGTATATCCTCATTATGTAACTAAAGTTCAGAAAAAAGGTAGAACAATAAAAGAATTGCATCAAGTAATTGAATGGCTTACAGGTTATGATGAAATGAAACTAAATGAACAGATCGAAAATAAAGTGACTTTTGAAGAGTTTTTTAAGAATGCTTCCATACATCCAAATGCTCATCTGATTAAAGGTGTCATCTGTGGCTATCGTATTGAAGAATTGGGAAATGAATTGACTAAACAAACGAGATATTTGGATAAGTTGGTTGACGAATTGGCAAAAGGACGTAAAATGGAAAAGATATTACGTACTCCATAAATAAAAATTTGAAAAGTTATAAAATGTCATCTCGAGCGCAGTCGAGAGGTCTTAAAATTAAGTCTCGACTGCTCTCGATCTGACAAAATTAAATTATGATAAAATTCTTTCGAGAAATCCGTAAAAAAAGTAGTTAGATTCATATGTAATGTAATTTGAAATAATTCCAAAAAAACTTAAATATAAACTAATTAATGATTGATATCAAAGGTAAAAACGCACTGATTACAGGTTCAAGTCGCGGAATAGGACAACAAATAGCAATTGGATTGGCTGAAAAAGGTTGTAATATTATTGTGCATGGCAGAACAGTAGAAAACTGTTTAAAAACATTGGAACTTTTAAAAAGGTATGATATCAAGATATATTGTGTTTGGGGTGAATTGTCTAGTGAAGAAAGTGTTAATCAAATAATTAAACAAGTAAACGATTTAAATATCAGCATAGATATATTGTATAATAATGCTGGAATGATGACAGCATATAAAGATAATTATTGGCAACATACATGGGAAGAGTTATCCCAAAGTATGAAGATAAATGTTTTTTCAATTTATTCTTTGTGTGCTGCATTTATTCCAAAAATGATTGAAAATGATTTTGGAAGGGTTATTAATTTGATATCTGGAATAAAAGATCAACCAGAACTTTTACCTTATAGCATATCAAAATGGGCTATCGTAAAATTGACAGAAGATATTGCCATAAAACTTGAAGGAACAAGTGTAAGAATAAATAACCTAGATCCAAGTTGGTTGGTTACCGATTTAGGTGGGCAACATGCTGACAATCCTGTTGAAGCAGTTTTACCTGGAGCATTGGCTCCAGCACTGTTAGAAAATAAAGGCATTAATGGAAAAACATTTTTTGCAATAAAAGATAAATGAGATTTAACAATCAACTTATATTTGACCAGATTTCGCCATTTCGATTCAGTTCTTGATAAGCCTTGTTCATAGGAATATTTTCTATAGATTTTAAAGAAGGATCTTTCTGAAGTGTAGCTATCGCAATTTCTCTAGCGATTTTTAAAATATGAGTGTCATTCACAATATCAGCTATTTTCAAATTCAATACACCACTTTGCTGTTTTCCCAACATATTTCCAGGACCTCTTAATTTTAAATCTACATCAGCAATTTTAAAACCATCAGTTGTTTCAACCATTGTTTGTAATCGAATTTTAGCATCTGAAGAAAGTTTAAAACTTGTCATAAGTATACAATAACTCTGATCTGCTCCTCGCCCTACTCTTCCTCTTAATTGATGTAACTGTGACAATCCAAAACGTTCTGCGCTTTCAATAACCATAACACTTGCATTTGGAATATTCACACCAACTTCAATTACTGTAGTTGCAACCATAATCTGTGTTTCTCCTTTTTGAAATCTTTTCATTTCATATTCTTTATCAGCAGGTTTCATTTTTCCATGAACAATCGAAACTTGATACTTTGGCAATGGAAATTCCCGTGCAATACTCTCATAGCCATCCATTAAATCTTTATAATCCATCTTTTCAGATTCTTGAATTAACGGATATACAACATACACTTGTCTGCCTTTAGCAATTTCATCTTTCATAAATTTAAAAACACTCAATCTATTACTGTCATATCGATGAGCTGTTGCAATCTCCTTTCTTCCTGGAGGCAATTCATCAATTACTGAAATATCAAGATCACCGTATACACTCATTGCCAATGTTCTCGGAATTGGTGTTGCAGTCATAACGAGAATATGAGGCGGAATATCTTGAGTTGGACCTTTACGCCACAATTTTGAGCGTTGTTCTACACCAAATCGATGTTGCTCGTCAATGACAGCAATTCCGAGATTCTTGAATAAAACTTTATCTTCAATTAATGCATGCGTACCAATCAAAATGTCCAATTTTCCATTTTCCAATTCCTCATGGATCACTCTTCGTTCTTTTATTTTTACAGATCCTGTCAACAAACGTACATTTACATTCATTTCTTGTAATTGATCCTTGATAGAATTATAATGTTGTGTTGCCAATATTTCTGTAGGAGCCATAATTGCTGCTTGAAATCCATTGTCAAGTGCTATTAACATACTTAACAATGCAACAATCGTCTTTCCTGAGCCGACATCTCCTTGCAGTAATCGATTCATCTGTGCATTGGAACCTACATCTTTACGGATTTCTTTCAGCACTCTTTTTTGAGCATTAGTCAGTTCAAATGGCAAATTGTTCTTATAAAAACTATTGAACTTATCACCTACTTTGTCAAATTGATATCCTTTAATTTTGGACTTTCTGATGAGTTTTTTTCGTACCAATTGCAATTGGATAAAAAATAATTCTTCAAACTTTAATCTATATTGTGCTTTGGAAAGTAATTCATGACTTTTTGGGAAATGAATATTAAATAAAGCGTCGTTTTTTGAAACTAAATTTTGTTTTGAAATAATTTCATTGGACAATGTTTCAGAAAAAGTTCCTTTTATTTCTTCAAATAAACTTTCCATCATTTTCTGAATCACACGGTTGGACACACCTTTATTAGTCAACATTTCTGTAGATGGATACACAGGCTGCATCACAGTGCGTAAACTCTTTTTATATTCACTGACCAATTCCATTTCTGGATGTGCCATCGTAAATGTATTATTGAAACTAGTAGTTTTACCAAAAATGACATAAGGAGTATTATCTTAATTGAATCTTTAATCCATTTGGCACCACGAAACCATATCAATTCCATAGTTCCAGTATCGTCTTGAAATTTTCCAACCAATCGACTTCCTTTTTTTTGCTTAACCATTTTCAATGAAGTCACTCTTCCTACAATCTGAATTTCTGCTGAATTTTGTTGTAATTGATTGATTTTAAAAAATTGTGTTCTATCTATATATCGATGCGGAAAGAAGTTGATTAAATCGCCAAACGTTTTAATACCCAATTCTTTCTTCAACAAGTCTGCACGTGAAGGACCTACGCCTTTTAAGTACGCAATTGAAGTTTGAAAATTGTATTGAGACATTCTTTAAATTTTACATTGCTAAGATACTAAATGCCCTTTATTCTTTGTACTTTTGCTGCCTAAATTTTAATTAAAAATGCGATTACATAGAAACTTGTGTTTTACGGTGATAGATTCATTAAGTATGATTTTTAATGATGGAGAATATGCTGGAAAAGTTGTTGAGAAGGCACTAAAACGAGATAAACGTTGGGGCGCTAGAGATAGAAAATTTGTTGCAGAAACAATTTACGATATTACACGATGGAAAAGATTGTATAATGAGATTGCAGGAACAAAAGAACATTATTCAAGAGAGAATCTTTGGAAAATGTTTGCAGTTTGGGCAACATTAAAAGGAATTGAACTTCCAGATTGGAAATATTTTGAAGATACACCAGTAAGACGTATTAAAGGAAAATTTGACGAATTACAAAGTGACAGAAAGATAAAAGAATCTATTCCAGATTGGATGGATGAAGTTGCTGTAAAAGAATTAGGTGAAGCAGTATGGTCAAGAGAAATTGCTGCTATGAATCAAAAAGCGGAAGTTATCCTTCGAGTTAATACACTTAAAATTGACATTGCAACCCTTCAGAAATTTTTAAGAAAAGAAGATGTTGAAACGGAAAAAGTCCGTGATAATCCTACTGCATTAAGGCTTGTAGAGCGTAAAAATGTTTTCTTAACAGAAGCCTTTAAAAGAGGTTATTTTGAAGTTCAAGATGCGTCTTCACAATTAGTTGCGCCTTTTTTACAAGTAGAGCCTGGAATGAGAGTTGTTGACACTTGTGCTGGTGCCGGTGGAAAAACATTGCATCTTGCTGCAATGATGGAAAACAAAGGACAGATAATCGCTTTGGATATTTATGCTGGTAAATTGGCTCAATTAAAAAAGAGAGCAAAACGAGCAGGAGTTCACAATATTGACATGCGCGTTATTGATAGCACGAAAGTGATTAAAAAGTTAAAAGGTTCTGCTGATGCCGTTTTAATTGATGCACCATGCAGTGGAATTGGTGTACTGAAACGAAATCCTGATTCGAAATGGAAATTACAACCTGAATTCATGGATAAAATTAGAGGTACACAAGCAGAGATCTTAGATAGATACTCACAGATGGTAAAAGTTGGTGGGAAAATGGTATATGCAACTTGTTCTATATTACCTTCAGAAAATGAAAATCAGATAAAAACTTTTTTAAAATCACATAAAGAGTTTAGATTTGTTGAAGACAGAAAAGTATCTCCTTTCAAGTCTGGATTTGATGGATTTTATATGGCTCTTTTGGAAAAAACAGAATAATTCCTAATTGATATGAAAAAAAAATACTTGGTAATATCATTTTTATTATTCTCATCTTTTGGGTTTTCTCAAGAAACCTATTATAGCGATATTAATACCGAACTTACTACACTTACAGGGATTCCTCTAAAAAATGCCATAGCAACTAAAATTATCAATACACATTCGAATCCTCTTGATTATACTCCTGATATCTGGGAAGCCTGCAGAGTTACGGATGAAGATTCAAGTAACTCTTCAAATGTGGTATTGATATATGGTTGGGAAAATGGAACAGATGGTGACATTACAAACAATTTATCAAGAAATAAAAATTCTAATGGCGGTAATAATGGTGATTGGAATAGAGAGCATACTTTTGCAAATTCATTGGCAGTACCAAAATTAGAAAGTACAGGAAAATCAGGTCCTCCTTATTCAGATGCTCATAATTTAAGAGCAAGTGATGTTCAGAGAAATGGATTTAGAGGAAATTTAAAGTTTGCTGATGGTTCAGGAAATTCTGGAAATTCTGGTGGAGGTTGGTATCCTGGAGATGCAACTACAGGTGGAACAGACTGGAGAGGAGATGTGGCAAGAATCACAATGTATATGTACTTGCGTTATGGAAACCAATGCTTGCCTAGATACAATTCTTTTGGAACTACAAACTCTGTTGATGCTGATATGGTAAATTTATTATTGGAATGGAACGCTGCAGATCCAGTATCAGATTATGAAGATACAAGAAACGCGTATCATGATAGTAATGGAACATACGCACAAGGAAATAGAAATCCATTTATAGACAATCCATATTTAGCAACATTAATATGGGGAGGAACACCTGCTGAAGATCGTTGGGGAATTTATGCAACTGATACAGAAAACCCTTCCGTTCCAATGAATTTATCAGTGAGCAATGAATCAAGTTCTTCTATTGATCTAGATTGGGATAGTTCAACAGATAATGTTGGCGTAACTGGATATGACATCTATGTTGATGGTATATTCAATTCTTCCTCTTCAACAAACTCTTATACTGTTACAGGATTATCTACATCCACAACTTATAGTTTTGCAGTTCTTGCAAAAGATCTTGCAAATAATAATTCTGCTCAAAGTGCAGCTGTAAATGGTACTACAATTGCTGGTAATTCTGGAGAAACTTATGAATTATTCTTTTCTGAGTATGTTGAAGGTAGCAGTAATAATAAAATCTTAGAAATAGCCAATATTAATGATAACGATATTTCATTAGACGAGTATTCAATTAAACTTTCTGCCAATGGCGCAGCAGACTGGACAACAAATACTCAATTACTCACTGGAAAATCAATTTTAGGAAATGATGTTTTTGTATTGGCAGATTCAAGCAATGCGATATGTACCGCTGAAGAAGATATTACAAGTGGTGTTACCTCGTTTAATGGGAATGATGCTATTGGTTTATTTAAAAATGATGTATTAATTGATATTATTGGAGTTTTGGGTAATGATGCTGTTTTTGCTTCAAACACAACTCTAGTTAGAAATAATAATATTGAAACACCTAGCACTACTTATAACACATCTGAATGGACTAGTTTTCCAAATGACACTTGTACCGATATAGGTTCTCATTCAGTTGTTTTAAATATAAAAGAAAACACTTTATTTACAGATGTGAAAATCTATCCAAATCCAATAAGTTCTAACCATCTAAATATTTTATCAAATCAAGATTTAACTATACAGGTTTTTAACATACTTGGAAAGCAAGTATTAACTCATAGTGTTACAAAAAACAAAACCAAAATTAATGTCAGTTCATTAAATACTGGTATATACCTCATTCGATTATCTTCAGATGACGGTTCTACAACAAGAAAGTTTATAAAACAGTAATATAAAAGAGGTTCAATATCTGAGCCTCTTTTTTTTTCTAATATTTCAACTTATAAAAAATTGTGAATTAAAAGTGAATAACTATCAAATTATGATCATGATTTATGTCTTTAATTAAAAGTATTCAATTAAATTTACAAACTTAAAATAACATCCAAATCACAACTAAATGATTCATTTCTTCGGAAACCAAAACAGCAAAGTATATGCTGTTCAAGCAACAAAAGAATTATCCACTGAAACTACTAATAAACTTATCTGGCTTTTTGGCAATAAACCTAAAATAAATACTGCGTCTCTAGACGCTTTTTTTATTGGTCCTCGCGCAGCAATGATTACACCTTGGAGCACCAATGCAGTTGAGATAACTCAGAATATGGGTATTGAAGGAATCATTAGAATTGAAGAGTTTAAATACGTAGAGCATAGTTTTTCTGAATTTGATCCTATGATTTCTGAAAAATTTAATGGATTAGATCAAGCATCATTTACTATTGATATTCAACCAGAACCAATATTAAATATTGAAGATATAGCGTCATATAACCAACAAGAAGGGTTGTCTTTAAGTGGTGAGGAAGTTGATTATTTAGAAGGTGTATCAGAAAAAATTGGAAGAAAATTGACAGATTCTGAAGTCTTTGGGTTTTCACAAGTAAATTCTGAACACTGTCGACATAAAATATTTAATGGAACTTTTATAATTGATGGTGAAGAAATGCCAACCTCTCTATTTAAATTAATTAAAGAAACTTCTGCCAAAAGCCCTCAAGGGATCGTATCAGCATACAAAGATAATGTGGCATTTATTGAAGGACCTACAGTTGAGCAATTTGCACCAAAAACGGCTGACAAACCAGATTTTTATCAAACTACAGAATTCAATTCAGTTATTTCTTTAAAAGCAGAAACTCATAACTTTCCTACAACCGTTGAACCTTTTAATGGAGCAGCAACAGGCTCTGGAGGTGAAATCAGAGATCGACTTGCAGGAGGAAAAGGTTCATTGCCATTGGCAGGAACAGCAGTTTATATGACATCGTATTCTAGACTTGAAGAAACTCGTCCTTGGGAAAATGGCATGCAAGAGCGTAAATGGTTGTATCAAACTCCTATGGATATTTTAATCAAGGCTTCAAATGGTGCTTCTGATTTTGGAAATAAATTTGGGCAACCTTTAATCTGTGGATCCGTATTGACATTTGAACATGAAGAAGATGCTCGTAAAATAGGATTTGATAAAGTAATCATGCAAGCTGGAGGAATAGGTTATGGAAAAGCAGAACAAGCATTAAAAGACACACCACAAGAAGGCGATAAAATTGTAATTCTTGGTGGAGAAAATTACCGTATAGGAATGGGTGGCGCAGCAGTTTCATCAGCAGACACAGGAGAATTTGCTTCTGGAATTGAATTAAATGCTGTACAAAGGTCAAATCCTGAAATGCAAAAACGCGCTGCCAATGCAGTTCGTGGAATGGTAGAAAGTGAAGAAAATTTTATCGTATCAATTCATGATCATGGTGCTGGAGGACATTTAAATTGCTTGTCTGAATTGGTTGAAGATACAGGAGGAAAAATTGATTTAGATAAATTACCTGTTGGGGATCCAACACTTTCTGACAAAGAAATTATCGGTAACGAATCTCAAGAAAGAATGGGATTGGTAATTGCTGAGAAACATATTGATACTTTACAACGAATTGCAGATCGTGAACGTTCACCTATATATACAGTTGGTAATGTAACAAATGATAATCGCTTTACATTTGAATCTAAAACCAATGGAAACAAACCAATGGATCTGGCTTTGGAAGACATGTTTGGTAGTTCTCCAAAAACTATAATGAAAGATAAAACAATTGTCAGAAATTATGACGAAATTTCTTATTCAAAAGAGAACTTTAAAGATTATTTAAATCAAGTATTGCAACTTGAGGCTGTTGCTTGTAAAGATTGGTTAACGAACAAAGTAGATCGTTGTGTGGGAGGAAAAGTTGCCAAGCAACAATGTGTTGGTCCATTACAAATTCCTCTTAACAATGTTGGAGTGATGGCATTGGACTATAAAGGGAAAGAAGGAATTGCAACTTCGATTGGCCACTCACCTATTTCTGGATTGATTGATCCTGTTGCCGGAAGTAAAAATTCGATTGCCGAAGCCTTGACCAATATTATTTGGGCACCATTAAAAGACGGCTTGCAATCTGTTTCTTTATCTGCCAACTGGATGTGGCCTTGTAAAAATGAAGGGGAAGATGCTCGATTATACAAAGCAGTACAAGCAATTTCTGAATTTGCCATTGACTTAGGAATCAATGTCCCTACTGGAAAGGATTCTCTTTCTATGAAGCAAAAATACCCAAGTGAAGAAGTAATTTCTCCTGGAACTGTTGTGATTTCTGCTGCAGCAAATTGTAATGATATTATGAAAGTTGTAGAACCTGTTTTACAACCCAACAAAGGTAACATCTATTATATAAATTTATCAAAAGATGATTTTAAATTAGGCGGAAGTTCATTTGCTCAAATCAACAATAAAATAGGCAACTCTGCTCCTACTATTAAAGACAATACACAGTTCAAAACTACTTTCAATTCCATACAACAACTAATTAAAAATGAGCAAATTATTGCTGGTCATGACGTTGCTTCTGGCGGATTAATTACAACTTTATTAGAATTATGTTTTGCAACAAATAATATTGGTGCTGATATAGATTTATCAGCAATAAATGAAGATGATAGTATTAAACTTTTATTTGCCGAAAACTCTGGAATTGTATTACAATCTGCTGATGATTCTATTGAAGAAATTCTATCGAAAAACGATATAGAATTCTTCAACATTGGTTCAGTAATTGAGTCTGACTCTTTATCAATTAAAAATGGTTCAGATGTATTTGATTTGTCAATTTCAGAATTAAGAGATATATGGTATAAAACATCGTATTTATTAGACCAAAAACAAACTGCAAATGGATTGGCAAAAGAGCGATTTGATAATTATAAGAATCAACCTTTAAAATTTACTTTTCCAACTCATTTTACTGGAAAGTTAAGTGATGTCACTTCGAGTGATTTTTCAAAGAAAAATAGTATCGAGAAACCTAAAGCAGCAATCATTCGTGAAAAAGGATCAAATTCTGAGCGTGAAATGGCAAATGCGATGTATTTGGCTGGATTTGACGTAAAAGATGTGCATATGACTGATTTAATATCAGGAAGAGAAACTCTTGAAGATATTCAATTTATTGGTGCTGTTGGTGGATTCTCTAATTCAGATGTTTTGGGTTCTGCCAAAGGTTGGGCTGGAGCATTTAAATACAATGAAAAAGCCAATACAACCTTGAAAAGTTTTTTTGAAAGAAAGGATACTTTATCAATTGGAATCTGTAATGGTGCACAATTATGGATGGAATTGGATTTAATTAATCCTGACCATCAAGAGCATGGAAAACTTACGTATAATGATTCTGGAAAGCATGAAAGTGCATTTACTTCAGTTAAGATTCAAGAAAATAATTCAATTATGTTATCATCATTAGCAGGAAGTGAATTAGGTGTTTGGATATCTCATGGTGAAGGAAAATTTAAGTTGCCCCAAACAGAAGATAAATATGATATTGTTGCTAAATATAGTCATAACGCATATCCTTCCAATCCTAATGGTTCTGATTTTAACACCGCGATGATGTGTGATGCTACAGGAAGACATCTTGTAACTATGCCACATATCGAACGTTCTACATTTCAGTGGAATTGGGCAAATTATCCGAAAGGAAGAAAAGATGAAGTTTCTCCATGGTTAGAAGCATTTGTAAATGCTAGAAAATGGATTGAAAACAATTAACTGGTTAAAAGACAACTGTTTTACACTTTATAACAGTGACTTTTTAAGAATTTATGTGTCATATAAATATACAAAGTTCAGTAAAGTTGTTGAAACATAAAGTAAATCTGTAATCGCTTTAAAACGAACGCTAGGATACCTAAAAAGAAACATCAACTAGAAATACTTTTAAATATGAATTCCTTTTCTAAATTAAAAGTAACGAATGAAATTAATAGCCATAAATATTATTACAGTAACCATATTTTCTATAGCGGTAATACATTATTTATCCATAAATAATACTTGGTATAAATTTTTACTGATCTAATAGTGTTATTAAATCATTAAATATATTCTGCCCCTTATTCTTATTGTACCATTTCTGAAGATCTTCTTTAAACTCAGAAGTAAGTATTCCATGAGTTTCCTTATAATCATTGACTAGTTGAGTTGCTTCAGAAGGTCTTGGACCATATGTTTTCAGTACATCACCAGATTCAGTATCAATTGCAATCATTTTAGGAATCGATTGATTTCCGTTGGTCAAAAATGAATTCATTAATTCTACGTTTTCATCTCTTAAGACTACTTTAAAATCAATTAAATGATTTAATGAAGCTACTTTATTGATCACAGGCATTATATGAGCAGCATCTCCACACCAACTTTCAGTCAAAACCAACCAAGTTATTGATTTATTATATTGACTAATTTTTGCAACTTGTTCTTCATCTATTTTAAATGTTTTATCCCAACGATTCATGCGCCGATCATTTAGCATTGTGTATTCTGCAAGTTCTTCAGTTTTATATTGTCCAGTATTTGATTTTTCTTTAACCAAGTCTTTCACCAATTTTCTATATTCTTTATATGAAAAACTACTTTTTAAACTGGTTCCTATAATATCTTTTATTCTTTCTTCCATAATATTAATTGTATTGACAATGAGACGATAAAATTAATAAAACCTTACTTTTATATAAACTTAATTGTGACTTTAATACATTTAAGTGTCTAATGTATATACAACTCTTGATTTATTTAAGTTTTCGTAATTTAAAAGTAAATATGTAGTTGGAATAGTAATTGTTATAACATTAGAAATAAAAACATTTAAAAATTATGAGAAAAATCATTTTACCTCTCTTATTCGCTTCAGTTATATTGACTGGATGTGTAGATAAGAAGAAGACTTCCGAAGAAGTTAAAAATACTGAACTAGTCAAAGAAATAGAAACATTAGAGTCAGCAGTTAAAGAAGTAGATGCTACTCAAAATGAAATTAATGAATCTGCAAAAAAGCTTGATGAAGCTTTGGAAGAACTTGAATAACACATAAAAACATCTTAAAAATGAAAAATTTAAAACACATTGTCCTTTTATTAACGTTAACATTATTTATTGGAGTAAATTCATTTGCGCAAGGGAAAAGTAAAGTAAATAAAGGGAAAGAGAAAAAAACTGAAATGCAAGAAAAGGTTTCTGATTATGAGCAGGAAGGAAATGAGGAAATTGAAAAAGTAAAAAAGGAAAAGCATTTAAAAAAAGAAAAATATCTTCAAGAGAAGCATTCTAAAGGTGAAAAAATAAAGAAAGAAAAAAAAGAAAAGTACAAGGATGCTAAAAAATCTAAGGATGGAAAGGCATTTGGAAAAAACAAAGGCGACTTAGCAGGAAAAGAATTTGGGCAAGAAAGAGCAAATCAAGCGAAACTTCACAAAGAAGAAAAAGTAAGGAAACTTAAAAAATCTGTTAAAAGTCAAGAAGATAAGGTTAAAAAAGCAAAAGATCGCATAAAAAAATCCGAGGATGAAATAGAAGATGATCATAAAAATCGTAGAATTTCTGATGAAGTTTATAAAGAAAAAAAAGAGAGAGTCAAGCGAGCTCAAGATGCTGTTAAAGAACTAGATGAAAAAATAGAAAAAGCAAAAAAAATTAATGTAGAATAATATTTTATATTTAAAATTATTTTAAGGTTTCCTGTATATCTGGAAACCTTTTTTTATTTCAAATTGATATAAATAGCTATTTGCGTATCTCTTATATTTTTGTATTTTGCAGTAATCTAAAATTTACTACATGTCGATAAAAGTTACGCGAGTTTTTGAATTTCCATATTACCAATTAGAAAAATACAATCTTGAAAAGGCTTTCACTACCAAATATGATGATAAATGGGTTTCTACATCAACTCAAGAGTATATTAATAAAGCTAATGCTATAAGTAGAGGTTTATTAAAACTAGGGATTCAACCCAATGATAAGATTGCAATAATTTCTTCTACCAATAGAACAGAATGGAATATTTGTGATATTGGTATATTACAAACTGGTGCTCAAAGTGTTCCTATTTATCCGACTATCTCAAAAGAAGATTATGAATATGTTTTAAATCATTCGGAGTCTATCTATTGCTTTGCTTCTGATAGTATGATTATAGATAAATTAAATCAAATTAAAGGAAATACTAAGTTAAAAGGTGTTTTTACTTTTGATGATATTACAGATGAAAAAAGTTGGAAAGAAGTTTTAAAAACTGGTGAAGATACAAGTAATCAAGATGAAGTTGAAGCAAGAAAAAATGCTGTAAAGCCTGAAGATTTAGCAACTTTAATTTACACATCTGGAACCACAGGAAGACCGAAAGGTGTAATGTTATCACATAGTAATATTGTATCAAATGTCTTGACAAGTGATGAAAGTGTTCCGTTGGATAATGGGAAAGATAAAGCATTAAGTTTCTTACCTGTTTGCCATGTTTTTGAGAGAATGATTTTATATTTATATCAATATTGTGGAATTGAAATTTATTTTGCAGAAAGTCTTGAAAAATTAACAGAAAATGCTCAAGAAATTAAGCCTAACGTAATGACTGCTGTTCCTCGTTTATATGAAAAAATTTATGATAAAATTATTCTAAAAGGTGAAGATTTAACAGGAATAAAAAAGAAATTATTTTTCTGGGCAGTTAATTTAGGATTGAGATATGAGCCATATGGTGCCAATGGTTGGTGGTATGAAAAACAACTAGGGCTTGCTCGTAAACTTATTTTTTCTAAATGGCAGGCTGCTTTAGGTGGAGAACTCAAATTAATGGTTTCAGGAGCCTCAGCATTACAACAACGTTTAACAAGAGTTTTTTCTGCCGCAGGTATGCCTATAATGGAAGGCTATGGATTGACAGAAACTTCACCTGTTACATCTGTAAATTGTGTTGATCAAAACGGTGAAAGACGATTTAGAGTTGGTACCGTGGGTAAAGTTATAAGAAATGTAGAAGTTAAAATTGCAGAAAACGGTGAAATTTTGGTTAAAGGACCCAATGTAATGCAAGGTTATTATAAAGATCCGCAAAAAACAGCTGAAGTAATTAAAGACGGCTATTTTCATACTGGAGATAAAGGAGAAATTGATTCTGATGGATTTTTAAGAATTACTGGTAGAACCAAAGAAATGTTTAAAACTTCTGGTGGAAAATATGTAATTCCACCCTTACTAGAAGGTGAATTGAAACAATCATTATTTATTGAACAAGTAATGGTCGTAGGTGAAAATGAAAAAATGCCAGCAGCAATTATTCAACCTAATTTTGAGTATTTAAAAGATTGGGCTTCTGATAATAATATTTCTTATACATCAAATGAAGACTTAATTACAAATGAAAAAGTTTTATCACAATTTCAAGATGCTGTGAAACTTTGTAATTCCAATTTTGGAAAATGGGAACAAATTAAAGTCTTTAAACTTACTCCAGATGAATGGTCTATTGATGGTGGTCACTTGACACCAACAATGAAAATGAAAAGATCAGTTATTATGAAAATATACAAACATTTGTATGAAGAAATTTATGGATAAAACGTATTTTTGTTTTTAATAACCCGCCTCATTAATGGAACATTTTATTGTATCAGCTCGTAAGTATAGACCTCAGACATTTAGCGATGTAATAGGTCAACAAGCTATTACCAATACCCTTGAAAATGCAATGAAAAATAATCATCTAGCGCAAGCTTTATTATTTACTGGACCTAGAGGAGTTGGAAAAACTACTTGTGCTCGTATTCTTGCAAAGAAAATAAATCAAGATGGTCTCGAAGAAATTAATCCAGATGAAGATTTTGCCTTTAATATCTTTGAACTAGATGCTGCTTCCAACAATTCTGTCGACGATATAAGAAGTTTGACAGATCAAGTACGAATTCCACCACAAGTAGGCAAATACAAGGTTTATATTATTGATGAGGTACATATGCTATCTCAAGCAGCTTTCAATGCGTTCTTAAAGACACTAGAAGAACCTCCTGCACATGCTATATTCATATTAGCAACTACCGAAAAACATAAAATAATACCAACAATACTATCTCGTTGTCAAATATTTGATTTCAAAAGAATTACAGTACTTGATTCGAAAAATTATTTAAAAGAAATTGCTCAAAAAGAAAAAATAAATGCCGATGATGATGCGCTACATATTATAGCACAAAAAGCAGATGGTGCCATGCGTGATGCTTTATCAATTTTTGACAGAGTTGTAAGTTTCTCAGGTAAAGATTTAACAAGACAAGCGGTAACAGAGAACTTAAATGTACTCGACTACGATGAATATTTTGCTATAACAGATTTATTACTTAAAAACAATATACCTCAGGTTTTAATTAAATTCAATTCAATTTTATCAAAAGGATTTGACGGACATCATTTTATTAGCGGATTAGCATCACATTTTAGAGATTTATTAGTTGCCAAAGATAACGTAACTGTTGAATTACTTGAAGTTGGTGACAATGCTAAAAAACGGTATCTTAAGCAGTCTCAAGATGCATCATTACAGTTTCTCATTAAAGCAATTGAATTGGCAAATGAATGTGATTTAAAGTATAAAACCAGTAAAAATCAACGGCTACTTGTTGAACTATCATTAATGCAACTTTCCTCTATCGTTTTTGATGGAGAAAAAAAAAATGATAAAAACTACATAATTCCTTCCAATTTCTTTAAAAACATTTCTGTTGAAGAAAAAATTGATGTTATAATTCCTACTCAAAAAACAGTTCAGAAAAAAGAAACTCCAAAACCAGTTGTAGAATTTACTCCATTACCCAAAGCAACCTTAAAACCACCTTCAATAGAAGGTGTCAGAAAACGCTCATCTTCTCTATCTCTTAAAAGTGTAGACCGAAAAAAAGAATTACATACTACTGAAATTGATATAGTTGACTATAGTTCAATGCCTCAATCAATGTTTACTGAAATGCAATTAATTGGAGTATGGAATGAATATGCCAAAATTTTATTAGATGATGGAAAAAAAATAAATGCATCTATAATGACTGCAGACGTTCCTAAAATTATTGGAAAAAATATTTCAATAACACTTCCCAATAAATTAATGAAGTCTAAACTTACTTCACATAAACCAAAACTATTAAAGTTTGTCAGAGAAAAATTAGATAATTATAGTATTGATTTAGTAATTGAGGTCAGTGAAACTGTTGATAAAAAATTTGCCTATACACCTCAAGAACGTTATGAAAAATTAAAAGAAAAAAATCCTTTGATTGAAGAACTACGGAAAAAATTTGATTTAGATTTATAACGTATCTTTAACATTCTTTCCTAGATATATCAATGTACAATTCTGCTTTAATTGTTCACTCTTTTCAAATTCTGGAATAAAATATAAATTTTTATCTTTTTTAACAAACAGTGGTATGGATTTCACTTCATTAAAAAGTTTGGAAATCATTGAATTGTACTCATCTTCATTAGCTATATCAACTTCATAAATTTTCGGATTATCTCTATAGGCTTCACTCAAGTTGATATAGTCATCTTTGGGTGTAAAATATACATTGTCATCTTCAATGTCGTAATCCAAAATTTCTTGAGAAGTCGCCAATCTATAAGATCCATGTTCACCAAAAGAATCTGAAAGATTATTCATTACATGCTGATTTACAGACTCGCTTCCAGTCATTGCAATTAAGTAACCAACATCGTTTAACTCTATATTATCTGATAAATCATTCTCATACACATCAAAATTAAATGCTTCTAAATCCGATTTTAAAGCCTTGTCAATAAAGTTCTTATTGGAATCAATCAATACAACTCTTTTGTCATTATTTTTTAAATACTGTGCAATTAATCTTGAAGGACTAGAAGCTCCTACAATCAATATAGCATTCGAACTTTTAAGAAAAACACCAACCAATCTTGCAACCAATCTTGCAGTTGTAGCATTTAATAAAACAGTTCCTAGAACTATCATAAATACCAAAGGTGTAATGTATTCTGCACCTTGAACTCCTTCTTTAAGCAATTTACTTCCAAATAGAGACGCAATACCTGCAGCAACAATACCTCTAGGTCCTACCCAACTTATAAATAATTTTTCATTCAATTTCAAATTGGAATTGTAAGTACTTAAAAAAACCGCGATTGGTCTTATTACAAAAACAACAATCCCAAATAAAGCAGCAGTTTTCCAGGTATATAAGAGCATTAAATCCTCTATATTAATATTTGCTGAAAGCAAAATAAATAAAATAGAAATTAGCAAAACACTTAATGACTCTTTGAAATACAATAATTCTTTTAAACTTTTTAACTTTCCATTTCCTAGAACCATACCCATAACAACAACTGCCAAAAGTCCTGATTCGTGAGCAAAAATTTCAGATTCAACAAAAACTAATAAAACTGTAGATAGAGAAACTACATTTAATAGATAATGAGGAACCATTTTTTTATTGATAACATAAGCCAATGCATGTGCAAATGTAAATCCGAAACTAGTTCCAAACAATAATATCTTACCAAACTCCATTAACGCAGTTTTAGTAAATCCTCCTCCACCTCCAACACTTATAAACTCAAAAACTAAAACAGCAACAAGAGCACCAATAGGATCAATTAAAATCCCTTCCCATTTTAAAACAGTTGAAATGTCTTTTTTAAGTGGAATATTTCTTAAAATAGGTGTTATAACCGTAGGTCCTGTAACAATAATTAATCCCGAAAACAGAAAAGAAATTTCCCAACTTAAATTAAAAATTAAGTGAGCAATAATACCAGCTCCAAAAAAAGTAACGGCTGATCCTAAGGTAATTAACTTCGTAATTACTGGGCCCACATTTTTAATTTCATCTCTTTTTAACGTAAGTCCACCTTCAAAAAGAATAATACTAATAGCAAGAGAGACAAAATAATACAATCCATCTCCTGGAAACAATCCTTTTTCTCCATTCCATATCGGTTCAATCCACTTGGAACCATCTTCACTTAAATAAGCAGCAGCAATAGGACCAACCAATAATCCAATTAATATCAATGGCAATATGGCTGGAATTTTAAATTTCCAAGCAACCCATTGAGCCAATATTCCTAAAATAATTATTCCTGCTAATTCTAACATCTGTTTTGGTATTCTGATTAGTTAGTAAATTTAAGAATGTTTACCAATCTTAAAAATTTAAACTATAGTTTTTCTTTCTTTTAAGTTTGTTATATTGTGCCGGTAATCAATTTCTCAAAGATTTTTGCAAAAATTTAAAAAAATTCTTATCGGTATTGCTTTCTCTCCCAGTTTAAAACCAAACTTATTCGAGTCAATACGTCTTGCTAATATGCTTGATGCTAAACTCGTTGGAGTTCATGTAGGAAAAAAAACAAAAGAAAAAGAAGAACAAATAAAGGCAATTCTTAATGATGCACATGATCTTAAAAACGAATTTAAAATTATATGGCAAGAAGGCAATCCTGTTGATGTAATTTTAGAAACAACAAAAAATCAACAAATTGATTTGCTTATTTTGGGAGCACTGCAACAAGAAAACCTATTTAAATACTATGTAGGATCTATTGCAAGAAAACTAACTCGAAAAGCACCTTGTTCCGTATTATTAATCATCAAGCCATCTGTTAAAAAAATAGCATGTAAACATATAGTTGTCAATGGATTAAAAGATAACAAAACGGAAGACACTATTAAAATTGCAATAGGAGTTTCGAATGATTTGGGGTGTAAAAAAGTTACGATTGTTGAAGAAATAAGCCAAGCAGAACTTGATGTGAATGTGAGTGATGATAAATCATTAAGAAAGGCAACTATCGTAAAAGAACGTATAAAAACACGAGAAGACAGACGTGTTAAAAATATTCTAAAAGAAATTAATTGTTCGAATATATCAATACATATTCAAAGTATTTTTGGAAGAAGAGGATATTCAATAGGTCATTATGCTAAAGTGAAAAGAGCAGATTTATTAATCATGAATGCTCCTACTAAATTAAGTTTGCTTGACAGAATTTTTCCACATGACATTGAATATATTTTGTCTGAATTACCAACAGATGTTTTAATTGTAAAATGATAAATGGCGAAAAAAAATACATTTAAAACTTTTATATCTGATATTCCAAAAAATCTATTTGCAGGTTTTGTAGTCTCATTAATTGCACTTCCATTAGGTTTAGGTCTTGCTCTTGCCTCAGGTGCTCCGCCCATTTCTGGTATTATTGCAGCGGTTGTTGGTGGTATTGTTGTAGCATTGCTAGGAGGTTCAAATGTTACTATTACAGGACCAGGAAACGGATTAGTCGTTGTAATTCTTGCAGCAATAACAACGCTAGGTGCCGGAGATATGCAACAAGGTTTTCTTTATACTCTTGCAGCGATTGTAATCTCTGGAGTGATTATGATTATTTTGGGCTTCCTTCGTATGGGATCATTGGGAGATTTTTTTCCTTCATCAGCAATTCAAGGAATGCTTGCGGCAATCGGTATTGGTATTTTTGCAAAACAATTTCATGTTATGCTAGGTAATATAGATGCTAAAGGAAGTATCATAGAATTACTTATTCAAATTCCTAACGGAATCATAGATTTCATAAAAACTGATAACTCGAGTATGTTTTATGCTGGAATAGTAGGTATTGGAAGTTTGTTCATTATGATTTTTTATAGCAAAATAAGAAATAGATATTTTCAATTAATTCCTGCTCCTATGTGGATTGTAGTTATAAGTGTTGGGATATATTATTATTTTGATATATTTTCTACTTCACAATATCCAATAGATAAAAGTTTATTGATTGATTTACCTGACGATATAATATCCAATTTTGCATTTCCAGACTTTAGTAAAGTCTTACAATTTGATTTTATAAATGCAGTAATCGCTATCACATTGATTGCTAGTATTGAAAGTCTTTTAAGCATCAAGGCTGTTGATAAATTGGATCCTTTAAAAAGGCGCTCCAATGTCAATAAAGATATAAGAGCCTTAGGACTAGCAACTGTTATTAGTGGTTTTCTCGGAGGGTTGAACGTAGTTACTGTTATTGCAAGAAGTTCCGTTAATGTTAATAATAATGGTAGCAATCGCTCTGCCAATTTCTTTCATGCAAGTTTTCTAGTGGCGTTCATCTTATTGTTTGCACCTGAATTAAGAAAAATTCCACTTCCTGCATTAGCAGCAATTTTAGTTTATACTGGATATAAATTGGCTTCTCCTGAAAATATCAAAAAAGTATTTAATATAGGAAAAGAACAATTAATTATTTTCTTAATTACTTTATTTACAACTATCTCTACCAGTTTAATTACAGGAATAATAGTAGGAATAGTCGTTACATTTATCATACATGTCATCATAAACAAAGATGCATTATTGTTTATAAAAAATATTTTAAAGCCAAATGTATTAATGTTTAAAGAAGATGATACGTACTATGTAAGTGTTAAGAATTTTTCAACTTTTTTAAATTATACCAAACTAAAATCAAAATTAAATCAAATTCCTGAAAACGAAGAAGTTATAGTTGACTTTTCATTATGTGATTTTGTCGATCACTCTGTAATGGAAAACATGAGTGATTATACAGAGACATTTAAGCGAAAAGGAGGACATATGGAAATAATAGGATTGGATGATTCAAAATCTGGTAGTGAGCATCCATTTGCCTTACGGAAAATTTTACCAAAACAAATCATTCCTCGAAGAGGTGTTTTGACTAAAAGACAAATTTCACTGCAGACCATAAGTAAAAATATGCACTGGAAGTATGATGCTTTTCCTTCTGAAGAAATAAATAAAATTCCTGAATTTGGATATTTTAAAACTCGACAAATAAATCGTGTTTCAAATATTCTTTCAAATGATAATTGTTCAATATTTGACATACAATTTTCTGAAGGAGAAATGATTGCCAAGCAAGTTATTAAAGCAACAATGCTTTATATAGAATTGGAAATAGATATTCCGGAATTTACTTTAGATAAAGAAGGTATATTCGAATATATTTATCATTTTGCAGGATATCAAGATATTTCTATTGATGAACATCCTGATTTTACAAAGCGATTTTATCTTTCAGGAAAAGAAGAAACTAAAATCAAAGAATTCTTTACAGACAGTCTCATTTTATTCTTTGAAAGCAATACATATTATCATATCGAAGCAACTAAAAATGGATTGTTAATCTTTGGAAATGAGAGATTAGCAAGTGTAAAAGAGATCAAAGCATTGGCAGATTTCGGTATAAGACTGTATAAAATAATATCATAAAATGCTAGGATTAAAATTTGAAACAGAAACTTCTTGGGTTGAGATTGCCAAAGACAATTTAGAACAAATATTGACAGATCATGCATTTGCAGAACAAAAAGCCTCTGCCAATGCTATTTCTATTACAATTAACTATTCTGAAGAAACAGAAATGGTAAAAGAAATGCTGAATATTGCGATTGAAGAATTGGAGCATTTTCAGATGGTTCATAAACTCATGATCAAGCGTGGATTCGTTCTTGGTCAAGCACAGAAAAATGATTATGCTTCAAAATTGCAACAATTTTTTCCTAAGACCAAAGATAGAAATGAAGCGTTGATACAACGACTTCTAGTTGCAGCTCTTATTGAAGCAAGAAGTTGCGAACGTTTTAAAGTGTTTTCTGACAATCTTGAAGATCCAGAGTTATCAGCATTTTATAAAGAATTGATGATTTCGGAGGCCAACCACTATACAACTTTTTTAGGATTTGCACGTGAATATCAAGATCCAAAAATAGTAAATGAAAAATGGGATTCTTTATTGAACTATGAGGCCCAAATGATGAAAAATAGAGGAAACCAAGCTAAAGTTCACGGATAATGTTCAGTAAAGAAGAATCTGCCAAAATAAGAAAAGAGTTCTGGACAAGTTTTGGAAAATCATTTCCTAGAAAATGGTTGTTCTACAATACCAAGATTAAAGGTTTCAGTTTTAAATTTGTAGCAGACAGAAAAAGCGCTATGATTACACTTGACCTTGAACATCCAGAAGATATTGCCAATGAACTACTCTATAATCAACTCCTAGCTTTAAAAACAATTTTAACTACAGATTATCTTCCAGACGCAATTTATGATGATGCATACGAACTAGAATCAGGAAAAATCATTCATAGAATTTATGTCCCACATACTACTAAATTCAGTATTCACAATAAAAATACTTGGAGAGATTGTTATGAATTTTATGTAGAGAAAATGCCTCAATTTGAATTATTTTTTGAAGATTATGAAGATATTTTAAATCAAGTAATCTAATCCATTTGCATAAAAAAACCGCCAACACAACGTACTGACGGTTTTCTAATTCAAATAATATATCGTTGTTATTTAATAAATGCAATACTGAATGGATAACTAGGTTCTTCATTATTACTAGCTTTAATTGCATTCATAATAGGGAATATCAAATAGAAGACTCCAATAACAAGGAATCCTAATAATCCTAATCCGAATAATAAAATTGCTGGCACACAGATAATCAAATATAAAAACATTGAGATCCTGAAGTTTAAAATTGACTTTCCATGATAGTCCATATCTTGAACTTCATCTTTTTTAGTAATCCATATAAGTAATGGAACTATAAAACCACCTATTCCAGTGACAAAATCCAATAATTGACTTAAATGCGTGAATACGAGTAGTTGTTTGTTGTTTTTCATAATACTATTATTTAGTTAGTGTTGTATACTTATATGACGAGTATTTAGAGGTTTTGTTACATAAATAGGTATTGAGTATTAAAATAAGGTACTTATATTTGCAAATAAACTCGTTAAATTGACTAATTCAACTAAACATACCGAAGATACTATCATTGCTCTTGCAACGCCCTCAGGAATGGGCGCTATTGCTGTGATCCGGCTTTCAGGAGAGGATGCGATTTCAATTGTTGCCGACCATTTTAAGTCAAAATATGGAAATAAGAAGCTCGCAAATGTTAAATCCCATACGATACATTTAGGTTCAATAATAGATGGAGTAAGAGTGATTGATGAAGGGTTGGTTTCAATTTTTAAGAACCCTCACTCCTACACTGGCGAAAATGTAGTAGAGATCAATTGTCATGGTTCGGTGTATATCCAACAAGAAATTATTCAATTATTTCTACGAAATGGTTGCCGTATGGCTGATAATGGCGAGTTTACGATGCGTTCATTCCTAAATGGGAAAATGGATTTATCTCAAGCTGAAGCTGTTGCTGATGTGATTTCTTCCAATTCTTCAGCTTCTCATCAAATGGCTATTCAGCAAATGCGTGGAGGAATCACTAATGAATTGAAAGAATTGAGAATGCAATTATTGGATTTTGCAGCCTTGATCGAATTGGAATTGGATTTTTCTGGTGAAGATGTAGAATTTGCAGACAGAACCAAATTTAAAGAATTGGTTGCTCAGATTACTTTTGTATTGAAAAGATTGATAGACTCATTTGCTTTTGGAAATGCGATGAAAAATGGAATTCCTGTTGCGATTATCGGAGAACCCAATGTGGGGAAATCAACACTTTTAAATACATTACTGAATGAAGAAAAAGCCATTGTTTCTGAAATTGCAGGCACAACAAGAGATGCTATTGAAGATGAAATGATTATTGAAGGTGTAGCCTTTCGATTCATAGATACTGCAGGAATTCGTGAAACAGCAGATATTGTTGAAAGTATTGGGATTAAAAAAGCATTTGAAAAGGCAGAAAATGCACAGTTGATTATTTTTTTAATTGATGCAAATAAATTTTCTACTTCTAAAGAAGGATTTCTGCAAGAAATTGATACTATAAAAAACCGCTTTCCAAATAAACGTCTATTAGTAATCGCTAATAAAATTGATACACTCACAACAAATGAAATTGAAATTTTAAAATCATCAATTTCAAATCTTATATTTCTTTCTGCTAAAGAAAAATCTGGGATTGATTCTTTAAAATCTGAATTAACTTCGCTAGTAAACATCGGAGCTCTCAGCAATAATGAAACCATTGTAACCAATTCCCGTCATTTCGAAGCGTTAAACAATGCATTAATAGCTATTTCGTCTGTACAACAAGGAATTGACCTAGACATTACAACTGACCTATTTTCAATAGATATAAGAGAGTGCTTGCGTCATCTTGGAAATATTACAGGTGAATATGATGTGGATAAAGATATCCTTGGTCATATTTTTTCTAATTTCTGTATTGGAAAGTAATTATCTTTCTTTTGTTTTCTAACTACTTGTTTTTATTGACTTTATAGTTTTTTAGTGTCTCTTTTTTGTTGCCCTTTTGCTCTTTATTTCTTATATTTGTTGTTCAGTTGTTGCCTTAATAGCTTATCTGTTGCCCAAATCATAAAGCAACAAATCAAAGCGAAATGATGCACCATATAGCACCACCAAGCAACATTGAGCTACAAGTAGCACCAAATGAGCAGTACAATTAAAATACCGAAATTCTGTCAATTCTGTGGAATGGCTTTTGTTGCACAAAAGACCACCACTAAGTATTGTGGGCATACTTGTGCAAGTAGAGCCTATAAACAGCGTAAGCGAGAAGAAAAAGTACAAACCGCATTATCCGAGCAAATAAATTACAGCAAGCCTACATCTTCTGAAAACTTGCAAACTCTGCAAACCCTACCTACACAGGCTGGAAATCATATCAATCTAAGAGATAAAGAATTTCTAAGCATTACTGAAGCTGCCGATTTATTAGGTGCGAGTAGATGGACTATTCAGCGGATGATAAAACGCAACCAATTAAACATTGCAAAATTAGGTAGACGTACTATTATAAAACGGACAGAAATCGATAATCTCTTTAAAATATAGCCTTATGAAAGTAACATTAAGAAAACGCAAGAAAGGAAACAAAATCAGTTTGTATTTAGATTACTATGCAGATGGTAAGCGAGAATACGAGTATCTTAAATTGTACCTCACACCTGAACCAGAGAAAGGTTCACTTTCAAAAGCAGAGAAAGACCAAAATAAAACGATACTTCAATTAGCTGAAAGTATCAGAGCAAAACGACATTTAGAAATTCAGAATAGCATTTATGACTTTCAAGATAAGGCTAAATTAAAAGGTAGTTTCTTATTATACTTTGATGCACTCACAGAAAAGAGAAAAGCAAGTTTAGGTAATTATGGCAATTGGGATAGTGTTGGTAAACATTTAAGAAAATACAGTCCAAGAGATATTTCATTTGACAGGGTAAATCGTGAATGGGTACAAGGATTTAAAGATTATTTAGATAATGTAGCCAAAACTAAAAGTGAAAACGAATTATCTCAAAACTCTAAATACTCCTACTTCAATAAATTAAAGGCAGCATTAAAGCAAGCAGTTAGAGATGGGATTTTAAAATACAATCCTTCGGAGCAAGTCCAGGGATTTAAACAAGGAGAACCACAAAGAGAGTTTCTAACTTTAGAAGAAGTACAAGCATTAGTAAAAGCAGATTGCGAAAGTGAGCAATTAAAAACTGCGTTTTTATTCGCTTGCCTTACTGGTTTAAGATGGTCAGATATAAATAAGTTGCTTTGGTCAGAGGTACAACATTCAGATGAAATGGGTTACTACATTCGTTTCCGACAACAAAAAACCAAAGGAGCTGAAACCCTACCAATTTCCGAGCAAGCTCGTAATATGTTAGGAGAAGAACAGGAACAAACGGAGCGTGTTTTCAAAGGCTTAAAATATAGTGCTTGGCACAATGTAAAATTATTACAATGGGTAATGCGTGCAGGAATAACCAAAAACATCACGTTCCATTGTGCAAGACACACTTATGCAACCCTACAACTTACAATGGGTACAGATATTTATACCGTATCAAAATTATTAGGACATAGAGAATTAAAAACCACTCAGATATATGCCAAAGTAATAGACAGCAAAAAGAAAGAAGCAGCTAATAAAATTCAACTCGATTTATAATATGGAACTAACTATTTTTAAAAGCATCATTTATGGAGATTTAAAACCTTGGGCAAGTGATGCTGTCAATGAAAAGTTTTACAGACAAAATAGGTCTGCAAAATTCATAAAGCCTACGCAGACGATAAACGAGTATTACAAGGCGTTAAAGGAAATCCACAAAAACAAGCCTAATCTATTCAAAGAAGATGGTTTAGAAATCTACCTACTGCAAGCAGATACGGATATTAGCCACGATATTCTGCATCCATTAGTTGAAATCCAATTAGCTGAACCCACCAC
>CAJQNZ010000005.1 GCA_905479835.1 uncultured Flavobacteriaceae bacterium | reverse complement strand
GCTTGTTCTAAACCAAATTGAATCGAAGGGAACTCGATGAGTTCTGATAGCAACTCCTCTTTTTCTCTATGGATGTTCTTACACAACCAATGTAGTCTTTCTTCATAATCTGGACGATCATCAATACTCAAACCTCTAAAGAGTCCGCACTCTCCTACTCCTCCAGAATGTTCATTAGAAACAAACAAAAAATAAGTTTCTTTGGTTCTTAAAATACCACGAGAAGTACCACTTGCTTGTTTAAAATTGAGAATGTATTTTTGGAAAGTTGCTTTCATGTTGAAATTTCGAAAATACAACATTTTTGAAAAGTGTCATTAACTTTGCAGTAGAATCAAAAATTAATATAGTTATCCTGTATTGTGTAATTTTATTTATCGTTTATGTATAAGGTTAGTTACGTGGTTAAGCAACTAATTTAGCAAAAATGGAACGAACCAGAGGAAATTCCGAAGGAATTTCCAAGTAGGCTAGGACCAAGCAATTAATTTTATACGGTGTTAGCAGTAGTTATTAGTGAAAAATTATCGATTTCTTATGTGGAGGAGATAAACCAAAAGTAATACTGAATTCATCTCTAGGTTGAGTTGAACTCCCTTCCTTTTCATTTATTCCAACTTGAAAATAGTCATTAGCCTTTACCATATTCTTGTAACTTTCGTCCGATTCTTCAATGTGATATGTTAGGGCAAAATTTTCATTAGTTTTTTCTATTCTCTCGAACATTAGAATTTTCAAACCTGAATTATTCCAATAACGTTCTAAAGTTTCTTTATTTGAAGTAGTGAACCAAAAGTTCATTTTCAATGCACCTTTATTATATGAAATCATTTGCGTATTGAGGTCAGTTTTCAGATCAGCTTTATATGATTTAATATAGCATGCAGGAAAAATAAATTCTAACGGAGAATCATAACTCGGAAGAATTTTACGATTCCATTGTATTAGTTTCCCATTTTTTATTTTTATAATATCCGCAGATTTAATTTCAAATCTCTTAACGCTTTCATTTTCGATTCTTAAATGAGAATTCATTCTTTTTTTTGTTCCCTTTTTAGGATGCATTGTAATATGTAAATATTCAGAACTTGTTGGTTGTATTAGGACATTAGAGTTTTTAATAATTACGGTGAAGGTTTGATGAAATTTTCCTCCATTAGAAATTATTAATTGTAAATGTTTTGAATTTAAGTCTGGTTTTACAGGCATCTTCTTAATTACTGCTAACGCGATACGATTAAAATTCGTTTTAATAAACTTTATCGAACGTTAAGTAAAGTTAGTTCTAAAAATTGAGAAAGTCAAGTTTTATATCACACCCATTTTCTTACCAACTTTTATAAAAGCATTGATTGCTTTGTCAAGATGTTCTTTGGTATGTGCAGCAGAAAGTTGCACTCTTATGCGTGCTTTTTCTCTTGGTACAACTGGAAAGAAAAATCCAATGACATAAATACCTTCTTCTAGCAAAGCATTTGCCATATCTTGAGATAATTTGGCATCATATAACATCACAGGAACAATCGCAGCATCGGCACCAACAAGATCAAATCCTGCTGCTTCCATATTAGTTCTAAAGTAGTTGGTATTTTCTTCTAGTTTGTCTCTCAATGAAGTGTCATTAGAAATCATTTCAAAAACTTTCAATGAAGCACCAACAATCGCAGGCGCCAGAGAATTTGAAAACAAATAAGGTCTTGAACGCTGGCGTAAAATTTCAACAATTTCCTTTTTACCAGTTGTAAAACCTCCCATTGCTCCTCCAAGTGCTTTCCCAAGTGTTCCTGTAATAATATCTACACGTCCCAACACATTTTTCAACTCAATAGTTCCTCTACCTGTTTTTCCAATAAATCCTGAAGCATGACATTCATCAACCATCACCAAGGCATCATATTTATCAGCCAAATCACAAATTTTATCTAACTGTGCTACAATTCCATCCATAGAGAAAACACCATCAGTGACAATAATTTTAAAACGATGCTCTTGCTTGTTTGCTTCAATCAATTGTGCTTCTAAATCTGCCATATCATTATTTGCATAACGATAACGTGCAGCCTTACACAAACGCACTCCATCAATAATAGAAGCGTGATTTAATGAGTCGGAAATAATTGCGTCTTCTTTGGTCAATAAAGGTTCAAAAACGCCTCCATTTGCATCAAAAGCAGCAGCATATAAAATGGTATCTTCACAATGGAAAAATTCAGCAATTTTCTCTTCCAATTCTTTGTGAATATCTTGAGTTCCACAAATAAAACGAACAGATGACATTCCAAAACCATGAGTATCTAAGGTATCTTTCGCTGCTTGAATTACTTCTTTGTTATTAGATAATCCTAAATAATTATTGGCACAAAAGTTTATTACTTCTTCGCCTGTAGAAACTTTAATTACAGCATCTTGTGAAGTTGTGATAATACGCTCAGACTTATACAATCCAGCATTTTTTATTTCTTCTATTTCTTTTTGTAAGTGTTCTTTTATATTTCCGTACATGTATCGATAATTAAGCATAAAAAAACCTACATACTATTTTCTGTAGGTTTTTTATTTGTTAAATTTATTGTTTTAATCTGAGTTTTTATTCATCATTCCTATTACCATTCCTATTGCTGCTCCAGTAATTGCACCTGAAACAATAGTTATAATTACATCAATAGCAATATTCTGATAATTAGGATCTTGTGATGCATACATAAAGAAGTTCATAGCTAAGCCATAAAATAAACCAATTGCTGCTCCTCCTTTTGCTCCTGACATCATAGTGCTAATGTGCGCCCATTTTGCAAAAATATAAGCAAATAATGCTGCAAAAGACAGACATCCTAAAAAGATAAAGAGGATGCTTCCTCCTTGAGGATACAAATCAGTAAATAATATTCCGTAAAATAGCCAACCTAGTAAAAAATAAACAATTCCTCCAACGATTGAACCAGCAATAAAATTTGATGTTTTCATAAAATTAAATTTTAGTTAGAATTAATTATATAATATCAAATATAATGAATTTTTTATTATAACTTTCTAAATATAAGCACTTTATATTTTGTTTTTATCTTCCAATTTTTCCAACATAATTGCTGTCATTGACTTTAAATCATATTGAGCTTTCCAGTTCCAGTCTTCTTGTGCTTTTGAATCATCTATACTCTGAGGCCATTTAGAAGCAATTTCTTGTCTATAATCCGGATGGTATTCTATCTTGAAATCTGGATATATTTCCTTAATAGAATCTGCAATTTCTTCTGGTGTAAAACTCATGCTTGCCATATTATATGAGGTTCTTACAGATATACTTTCAATTGGTGCTTCCATAATCTCTATAGTTGCTCTGATGGCATCATCCATAAAAATCATTGGCAGTTGTGTATCTTTCTTCAAAAAGCAACTAAAATCTTCTCCATTAATTGCTTTATGATAAATTTCTACTGCATAATCTGTCGTTCCACCTCCAGGAAGTGATTGATACCCAATTATTCCTGGATATCTGATTGAACGTATGTCTATTCCGTATTTAGTAAAATAATATTGTGCCCAATTCTCTCCTGATGCCTTACTCATTCCATAAACTGTTGCAGGATTTAAAAAAGTATCTTGTGGAGTAAGTATAGGAGATGCTTCATCCCCAAAAACCGCAATAGAGCTAGGAAAAAAAACTTTGCCTACTTGGTTCAATCTTGCAACTTCAAATACGTTGAACATCAATTTCATATTAATCTCCCATGTATCTAATGGTGCTTGTTCTCCTCTTGCTGATAGTATTGCAGCTAAATGATAAATTTGTTTTATCTCGTGCTTTTGAACAATTGCTTGCAAAGATTCAAAATCAGTTCCATCCAATATTTCAAAAACACCGCTAAAACCTGACTTTGGTTTTAAATCAGATGCAACAACAGCATCCAATCCATAAATTTCTTGTAATTCTTTGGTAAGAACAGTACCTATTTGGCCATGTGCACCAATTATCAAAATTTTATTTTTACTCATTAATTTTTATTGTTTTCACAAAAAATTAAACTTAAATTATTAATATTGTAATTGACAAATTTAAAATATTGATACATCAATACGAAATTATCATACGATTTATTTGAAAAAATTAAACTTTATATATTTCATATATTTATAAACTAAATTTTTACCATAAAAAAATGCAGATTCCAGATATTCCAGATTTAATTTTATATGCAATTCCATTTTTTGCAATAACTGTAATAATTGAAGGGTTAATTATTGTGAAACATACGCCCAAAACTTATTCAATAAAAGATGCATTAACTTCGATTACAATGGGTCTAGGAAACGTATTTATAGGATTCATGGCTAAAGTGATTGTTCTTGCAATATTGACATATATATGGTACAATTATAGAATATTTGACGTTCGGTTTGCTTGGTGGTCATGGGTATTACTATTCTTTTTAGATGATTTTGCTTATTATTGGAATCATAGAATTGGTCATAGAAGCCGCTTATTTTGGGCATCTCATATAGTGCATCATTCGTCAGAAAAATACAATTTGAGCACTGCTTTACGACAGACATGGACTGGAGGTTTTTACACTTTTATCTTTTGGACTTGGATTGCTCTATTAGGTTTTCATCCATTGATGATTCTTACGCAAATGTCAATAAGTTTAATTTATCAGTATTGGATTCATACAGAAATAATCAAGAAAATGCCTCTATGGATTGAAGCAATTTTTAATACTCCTTCCCATCACAGAGTTCATCATGGAAGTAATCCATTATATCTTGATAAGAATATGGGGGGAATCTTAATTATTTGGGATAAAATGTTTGGAACGTTTCAACCAGAACTTGAAGAAGAAAAAGTGGTTTATGGTTTAACTGAAAATATCAATACTTACAATCCTTTCAAAATTGCTTTCAATGAATGGGGAAATATGTTGAAAGATGTTTTTACTTCTAAAACATCTGTTCTTAACAAATTAAAATATTTTTCAAAACCTCCTGGATGGAGACACGATGGAACGGGAATGTTATCTGAAGATATGTTGAGAGAATGGAAAGAAAGAAAAAAATAAACAGATATTTAGTAAACTATTTTTGCTCCTGTATTTTTGGTAACCGTTTCTATATCTAGAATATGGTCTTGATGTGTACGCATATAATTAAATTATAATCAGTTTTTTTAAGAATTGACATCTATATTTTATCACAATTCATTAATGATATAAAAGGATCTACTACAATGTTTTTTCTTCAATTTCTATCTTTAAACTATTGTTTACTAAGAATTTAATTTTCATATGTCAATTTTTGAATTACATCAATTTACAATTTAATTCAAAAAAACCTAAATAAGAAAAAAATATGAATTAAAGGATGTGTCCAAGACCAAAAAGAATTGAAAAAAGAAATGTACTCAATGCCAGTTTTTTTAATTCTGGATCTAAATCAACTGGATTGTTATTTTTAACTACTGTCAATAAATGTTTAAAAATAGGAATAAAAGCAATCAAAAATAGAAATTGAAATACTGATCTAAAATTAATAATCATGTACACTAGTGCACATAAAAATGCCGTTATTAATAAAAAATAATGGTAGTACTTAGCGTATTCATTACCTATTTTTACTACCAATGTATTTTTGTTGGCTTTCATATCCGATTCCCTGTCACGCATATTATTAAGATTCAGTACTCCTGCACTTAACAATCCTACAGAAATGGCAGGAAAAAAAATAGTAATACTAATATTTTTAGCATATAAAAAATAACTTCCACATACACTTAACAATCCAAAGAATAGAAATACAAAAACATCCCCAAGACCATTATATCCATAGGCATTTTTTCCCATGGTATATTTTATCGCAGCAGCAATACTTGCCAATCCCAAAGCAAAAAACAGAATTGAATACCCAAAATTTTCTTTCCCAAATGATATATAAATCAATACTAATGCAATACAGAAAGTGACAATTCCTGTTATTTTTATAGCATTCAACATCTGTTTTGGAGAAATCACACCACTTTGCAATGCTCTTTCAGGGCCGATTCTATCTTGATTATCTGTACCTTTTATTCCATCACCATAATCATTGGCAAAATTGGAAAGGACTTGAAATCCAATAGTTGTAATCATCGCTAAAGCAAATATTTTCCATTCGAAAAATCCATTTGCAGATGCTAAAAAACTTCCTAAAATAATTCCTGAAATGGATAATGGTAATGTGCGCAGTCGTGCGGCTTGGATATAATGTCTGAACATATTAATCCTTCTTTTGCTCGTTACTCAATTTTAATGCTTGGGAAATATCGATTCTATTTCCTTTATGTATAGGAACGATAAAAGCATCTGGATATAATTGTTGTGCAGTAAGTTTAAAAATTGTTGCTTGACTATATGTGTCAAAATTTCCAAATCGATATTTAATCAATGAATCTCCTTCCTCTATCAATTGAACTTCTGAAGATTCTTCAATAAGAATATTTCGGTTTTTAAATGCTCCTATCTGAACTGTGTATATTAAAATAGAATCAAATTCTGAGGGATGCCTTAAAGAAATTCCTTCTCTAAGTATAGTTGAATCTAAATCAATTATCTTTTGAGAACTTAATTCATTAATGCTTTCGACTTTTTTTTCTTTTCTAGAACATGATATAAGTAGTAGAAAAAAAATAGAAAATAATATAATAAAATTAAATTTTTTATAAATCATTGGCATTGGCAATTAACTCGGCAATATCCATTACCTCAACAGATTCTTCCATATTTTTTGCTTTTACACCATCTGTCATCATTGTATTACAATATGGACATCCAGTCGCGATAATCTGAGGTTTTGTTTCTAGAGCATCTTCAGTGCGTAAAACATTAATATCTTTATTTCCTTTCTCTGGTTCTTTAAACATCTGTGCTCCTCCAGCACCACAACATAAAGCGGTTGACTTATGTCGTTTCATTTCTGTTAAATTAACACCTAGTCTTCGTATTAAATCTCTTGGAGATTCATATTCATTATTGGCTCTACCTAGATAACATGGATCGTGGAATGTTACACGTTTACCATTCAAATTTTCATCTTTAATAGAAAGTCTTCCTTGATCTACAAGACTTTTAATAAATTGTGTATGATGATATACTTTGTAATTCCCTCCTAGTTCAGGATATTCATTTTTAAATGTATTGAAAGAATGTGGATCACAAGTAACGATCGTTTCTACTTCATAGGCATTCATGATTTCAATATTCGTGATGGCTTGCATTTGAAATAAAAATTCATTTCCTGCTCTTTTAGCCTCATCTCCTGTCGAACTCTCTTCTGTTCCCAATACAGCAAAACTTACATTGGCTTGATGTAATATTTTTACAAATGCCCTTGATATTTTCTTAGCTCTATCATCATAACTACCTGCAGATCCAACCCAAAATAACACTTCTGGTTTTTTTCCTTCAGCCATCATTTCAGCCATTGTTGGTACGTTCATATTCTTTGAATTTATAATTAATATAACTAAATTTTTAAATTACTCTTCGTCTTTCCAGTTCAATCTATCTTGTTGATTGTACTGCCATGGAGCACCATTATTTTCAATATTGGTCATCATCATATTCAATTCTTGTGGAGCAGCAGATTCTTCCATTACTAGATATCTTCTCATATCCATAATTATAGATAATGGATCAATACTTACTGGACACTCTTCTACACAAGCATTACAACTAGTACAAGCCCATAATTCCTCTGGAGTAATAAAATCATTCAATAACTGCTTTCCATCATCTTTAAATTCTCCTCCATTACTATCAATGTTTTTTCCAACTTCTTCTAAACGATCTCTCGTTTTCATCATTATATTTCTTGGAGATAATTCTTTCCCTGTAAGACTCGCAGGACAAGATGATGTACATCGACCACATTCAGTACATGTATACGCATTCAATAACTGAACCCAATTTAAATCGGTTACATCGCTAGCACCAAATTTTTCTGGAACTGTTTCTTCTGCACCTTCTTCAGGCGTTGCATATGGATCGACATTAGGATCCATCATTAATTGTACTTCCTTCGTTACATTTTTATCATTGGTAAACTTTCCTTTGGCTTCAAGATTCGCATAATAAGTATTCGGAAAAGCTAATAAAATATGTAAATGCTTAGAATAATAAAGATAATTTAAAAACACTAAAATTCCCGCAATATGAATCCACCAAGCAGTTCTTTCTATTAAATGCAAACTACCATTTGAAAAACCGTCAAATAAAGGGGCTATATATTGACTGATTACATTTCCTATTCCTGCTTCCTGAAAGTGTATGTCTGTAGAATTCATTAGTAAAAACAATCCCATCAACACCATTTCAAAATATAAAATGTAATTTCCATCATTCTTAGGCCAACCTTTCATCTCCTTGTTCCAAAAACGCTTCACTTTAATAACATTTCTACGAATCCAAAATATCGTTACAGCAATAAATACCAAAGCAGCCAATACTTCAAATATCCCTATTAACATCCCATACATAGAATCGCCAAGAAAACCTTGAAAAATCCTATGAGTTCCAAAAAGCCCATCAATAATAATTTCTAATACTTCAATATTGATGATTATGAAACCTACATAAACGATGATGTGCAAAAATCCTGAAATAGGTCTTTTTACCATTTTGGATTGACCTAAAGCTATATAAGCCATATTTCTCCATCGTTCTGACTTCTTATCAGATCGATCTATATCTTTTCCTAGGTTAATATTTCGATATAGTTTCTTTATATTCTTTACGAAAAAACCAATTCCAAAAATGAGTAGAATTGCAAATAAAAAGTTAGGTAAGTACTGCATTTATTATTCTTTAGGATTATATTCTTTAGCTTTTTTTCCAAATAATGAAAAATGGACAAATCGTTTAGGGTTTTCTTTCATCTCACGTAACAATTCCTCTAATTCTTTTGAAGCATTCTCAAGGTTAGTATAAAGAGACTCGTCTTTCATTAATTTCCCCATAGAACCTTCTCCTCGATCAATTCCAGCAAGAATATTGTCAAAATTAGAAATTGTTCCTTGTAATCTTTCAATCGTCTGACCTAGATTGGCATTGACAAGTGAATCTGAAAGTTTAGCAAAATTATCGGTTGCTATCTCAACATTAGATAGTGATGCTCCAAGTTTTGTTTTATTTGCTTTTAATAATTCATCCATTGAGACAGATGAGTTTTTAAAATTGGCAACCGTAGTGTTTAAATTCGCAAATGTTGCTCTTAAGTTCATTCGAGATTTTTCATCCAATACTTGATTTAAACCAAGCATTAGAGAATCCGCACTTACAATCACATTTTCTAGTTTTGCTTGAAGAGGATTTAACTTTTCTTCTACAGATGAGAAAATATCCGATTCTATTTCTCCTTTTAAATAATCACCAGGAACGGCATTTTCACCTTCATAAGATGGAACAATAGCCATAGATTTTCCACCCATCAGACTTGCACTGTAAATTTTAACTATACTTTTTTTAGAAAATTTAAAATCTTTCTCGACACTGAACTCGACAATTAATTGCCCTCTTTTATCAATATTCTTATTAAAATAAATATCAACTACTTTTCCTACTTGCAATCCATTAATCGTTACTGTACTTGCAGAGTTAAGCCCTTGGACATTATCATATTCTGCGAAAAAAGTTGTTTCAGGGCCATTCAGTAAATTCTGTCCCTTCATAAAGTTATAGCCCCATATAAATAGTGCAATAATTACAACCGAAATAACACCTGTTTTTAATTCTCTTGATAGTTTCAAAATAGCAATGTGGTTTAAGAAACAATATTACTAATTATTTCTTATGATGAGAAATTATTGAGGAGTTTTCAACGCATCTTTGACAGATATTTTCTTGCCATTTTTAAAAGCTACAATAAATGACGTCTTGTATCCTTTCTCTTTAGCAGAAGAATGTTCTGTTTTAATTTTATTATAATCAGAGGTGTTTCCCAAATAATATTTATAATATTTTCCAACTTTAACTCGTTCAACATTTTTTAAACCTTTGAAGTTGTAGGATTTGGTTTCTAATTTTTTAGAACCTGAAGCTAATTGGACTTTAAAAACAATATCCTTATTTTTATTTTCTGAACCAACTATCAATTCGTCAGAAATAGTATTTTCAACCGTATTTTTTCTTATTTGTTCTAAATAAACTTTAATTCCATCTGAAATTTCATTGGCAAACTTCGACTGCCCACTTTTGGTATTTAAATAAGCGCCTTCTGTTTTATTAGTCAAAAAACCAGTTTCTATTAAAATACTTGGCATATAAGTCTGATATAAAACTACAAATGCTGCTTGCTTGACTCCTCTATCTTTCCGCTTTAAATTTTTAGTGAAATTTCCTTGAATTATACTTGCCAATTGCAAACTCTGATCTAAATATTCCTCGGCCATAATAGAGATTCCGATAAAAGACTCTGGAGAATTAGGGTCAAAACCTTTGTAGTTTTCTTTGTAGTTTTCTTCAAGTAATATTACTTCGTTTTCTTTCTTCGCAATTTCAAAATTCTTTTTATTCGTAGGGCCTAAAGCCCAGTTTTCTGCACCATAGGCATTCGTATGATGCCCATTACAATGTACTGAGACAAATAGATCTGCATCCGCTTTATTTGCAATATTTCCTCGTTCCCATAAATTGACAAAAACATCTTTTTTTCGAGTATAAATTACATTTACATTTTTATTGGACTCGAGAATAGATCCAACTTCCAATACTATATTTAATGCAATATCTTTTTCTATAAATTTTTTAAATCCAATATTTCCTGGATCATGACCTCCATGACCAGCATCTAGAACTACTGTAAATACTTTATCTTGCCCAAAACTCGTTAAAGTTATCTGAAGAAAAATGAATAGCAATACGAAAAGTCGCATTACTTTCGTTCTGGTATTAAATTTGTGAAACATCTGTAAGTTCATCAACTTATTTTAATTATTTTTGTCTACTTATATAGGCTATCACAAATAGTAAGCCATTTTATAAAAAGACAAAGTTTTTATATAAATTTCAATGAGCGAATTTAAGGAATTTTCAAGTTGAAAATAATAATTTTTCTTTTTTATTAAACGTTAAAGTAATAAAAGCATTGTATAAACATAAAACTAAAATATTTTTCTCTCTGATTATTTTCAGTTTTATGCTACTTAATGCATACTCACAAGATATAAGTAATAACAAAGAATTTACTTTCCCTCCAAAACCAGAATCTAAAGACACTTTAAAAATTAAATCACAAGAATTAATTCTACAATCCAAAGACAGTATAAAAAAAGATAGTATTAAGAAGCCTAGTAATGCTATTGAAGCAATTATAGTTCATAAAGCTGAAGATTATATCCGTCAGAATTTCATTAAAAACCTAGTTATCTTACACAATAATGCTGAAATAGATTATCAAGATTTAAATATAAAAGCTGGACATATCATCATTAATAATGAAAATAATATAGTCACTGCTGTAGGAATAAAAGATAGTCTAGGCTATACTCAGAAGCCTGTTGTCATTCAAGATGGACAAGAATCTACTCACGATTCTATAAAAATAAATATCAAAACAGAGCGAGCATTGGCTTGGGGAACAAGATCAAAAATTACAGAATTGGACACTAGAACTGGTGTAATGAAAAAAGTAAATGACTCTACTGTTTTTATTCGTGATGTTATTCTTACTACTTCCAATAAAGAAACTCCAGATTATCATATATTAATTAATCAAGGTAAAATGGTTCCTGATAAAAAAATTGTAGCAGGAAAATCTCAGTTATATATTGCTGAAGTTCCGACGCCTATTATTTTACCATTTGCTTATTTTCCATTGACCAAAGGAAGAAGTTCTGGTTTTATAATGCCCTCTTATGGAAGTACGAATGACCAAGGATTTTTTCTTCAGAATGGAGGATATTATTTAGCATTAAGTGATTATTTTGATTTGGCAATTCTCGCAGATATTTATACCAACGGAAGTTATGGGTTAAGTATGCAGAGTAATTATATTGTTCGCTATAAATATTCTGGGAATTTTAACATACGATATGAAAACTTGTTTAACAGTATCCGCGGATTTGATGATTTTGGTGAAAGTTCCAATTATAATATTAGATGGAATCATTCTCAAGATGCCAAAGCCAATCCGAATTCACGTTTTACCGCATCGGTAAATCTTGGTAGTAGCACCTACTATAGACAGTCATTGAATGAATACAACAATAATTCATTTTTAAATAATACGTTGAGTTCTTCTATTTCTTTTCAAAAAAAATTCATTGGAACCCCTTTCAATCTTACATCATCAATCACTCATTCACAGAATACTAATACAGAGAGTATCATCATGTCATTGCCTTCACTGCAAGTAAGTATGGATAGGATTTATCCATTTGCACCAAAAGAAGGTGCGAAGAAAAATATATTACAAAATACTGGACTTACATATAATTTAAAAGGTGATTATAGAATTGATACTTCTGATGAATTCTTCTTTAAAAAAGAAATGTTTGAAACAGCTAAATCAGGAATTCAACACGATATCAACTTAAGCACCAATACCAAAGTAATGAAACATTTTACTTTATCTCCATCAGCGAGATTTAAAGAGGTATGGTATTTTGATAAAATAAATCGAATTTATGATAACCTAAATGATGAAGTGATTACAGATACAATCAAAGGATTTAACGCCTTCAGAGAGTATAGTATAGGAGCGTCACTTTCAACTACAATCTATGGTGATGTGGCATTTAAAAAAGGGAGAATTCAAGCAATCCGACACACAATGAGACCTGCTATTTCCTATGGATATACTCCAGATTTCAGTACATATTATGAAGAGATACAAAGGAGTTCAGATCCTCAAGACATTCTAGAATATACTCAATTTGAAGGTGGGATTTATGGAACTCCTGGAAGAAATCTTTCCAATAGTATTGGTATAACTATTGCCAATACGCTGGAAGCTAAAGTAATGTCAAAAGACACTACTATTACAGAACCAAAAAAAATAAGTTTATTGAACAATCTTAATGTTTCTACAAGTTATAATATTGCCGCTGATTCATTAAAATGGAGTCCTGTAAGTTTAAGTGCAGGAACAAGCTTCTTTAATAAAAAACTAGGTGTAAATGTTCGAGCAACTTTAGATCCTTATGCAATAGATGTTAATGGTCGAAAAATTAATACTTTCAACTACGATAATAATGGGAGCCTATTTAGATTAACCAATGCTGGAGTTACAATGAATTATTCATTATCTAGTAAATCTTCTGAAAATAAAGAAGATAAAAATACCGATAGAAATAAATCTTTTGGAGCAAGAGACGGAACCGATTCTGACGGAATATTCGGTGAAGATATTGGAGTTTCAAATAATCAACAACTAACTTCCAAAAAGGAAAATACAGAGACTAAGAAAAGTAAATTATATAATTCATCAATTCCATGGAATCTGAACTTGGCTTATACAATGAATTATTCTAATACAT
>CAJQNZ010000004.1 GCA_905479835.1 uncultured Flavobacteriaceae bacterium | reverse complement strand
TTCCAATATATAAGAATGATGAGCAGTTCGAATTGATTTCTGAAAAAACTAATGTCATAATTAAAGAATTAAAGGCTTTAGGTATTAGCTGCAAATTTGACAAGCGAACTACTCACAGACCTGGTGCCAAGTTTGCTCAGCATGAGTTACAAGGTGTACCTTTAAGAATAGCAATAGGACCTAAAGATTTAGAAAATAATACTGTTGAATTGGCTAGAAGAGATACCTTGACAAAGGAAATTGTTAAGATGGATGATTTAACTGAAACGATCAAAGGTCTTTTAGAACAAATCCAGAATGAATTGTTTTCTAAAGCATTAAACTATAGAGATACACATATTACCGAAGTTGAAGATTTTGATGAGCTTAAAAATATTTTAGAAACTAAAACAGGTTTTGTATCTGCACATTGGGATGGTACAGCAGAAACCGAGCAAAAGATAAAAGAGTTGACAAAAGCGACCATAAGATGTATTCCTATGAATAACAAATTAGAAAAAGGAAAATGTGTTTTTAGCGGACAGCCTTCTAATCAACGTGTACTTTTTGCAAAAGCCTATTAAAAAAAAATTAAAAAATATATGTTAGTAGTTGCAACATTTAAAAATAGTTGTATTTTTGCATCCGCAATGGAAACATTGTAGGTTCATTTAATTAGTAAAATAACCAAATGGCCCGTTCGTCTATCGGCTAGGACGCATGGTTTTCATCCATGTAAGAGGGGTTCGATTCCCCTACGGGCTACAATTTTAATAAGAAAGAATATAATGGCAAATCATAAGTCAGCTTTAAAAAGAATTAGAAGCAACCAAGCAAAACAGTTGAGAAATAAGTATCAACATAAAACTACGCGTAACGCTGTTAGAGATTTGCGTGCTACTACTGATAAGAAAGAAGCAGAAGCATTATTACCAAAAGTATCAGCAATGCTTGATAAACTAGCAAAGAAAAATGTTATTCATAGTAATAAAGCTGGAAATTTAAAATCTAAATTAGCGAAGCAAGTAGCTGCTTTATAATAGCTATTTTTACAATATTTTTAAAAAGCCGTTTTGATTTTTCAAAACGGCTTTTTTTATGTCTCCTTTTACCATTCGTAAGATCGATTGGCGTCCAATCTTATAAAAATAAAAAGTAATAAAGTAAATCCCCAAAGTGAAGATCCTCCATAACTGAAAAAGGGTAGGGGAATACCTATTGTAGGTAGTATGCCAATTACCATTCCTATATTTACCATAAAATGGAAAAAGAATATGGAAGCAATGCTATAGCCATAAATTCTGCTAAAAACTGATTTTTGTCTTTCCGCCATGTGAATAATTCGTAGCATAAAAGTTATAAAAAGTAAAATGACAATTGTACTTCCTAGAAATCCCCACTCTTCCCCTACAGTACTGAAAATATAATCTGTATCTTGTTCTGGAACAAATTTTCCTTGTGTTCTATCTCCATCCAAAAATCCTTTACCAAAAAAACCTCCAGAGGCAATTGTTTTTATTGCTTGATCGGTATTATATCCAATATTTTGCGTGTCGCTTGTTTCGCCAAGAATAATATTAAATCGATCTCTGTGACGTTGTTCAAAAACATTATTAAAAATATAACTTACACTAAAAATATAGCCACATACAATAAAAAATAGAAATGATAATTGCATCCAATTCCTTTTTAAAAGATTTAATCTATAGATTAATAGGTAAGTGATGAGTAACAAAAAAATCATAATAGATCCAAAAATCATTATAGGAACTCCAGAAAAATAACCTAACTTCAGTGTAAGTAAGAAAAGTACTATTGCACTTATTCCAATCAAGAAATAATATATCGAAAGACCTTCACGATAAAAAACAAAAAGGAAAGCCAAGTATATCAATCCAGACCCAGGATCAGGTTGTAGAGTAATTAAAAATGCAGGAAATAGTATTAAAAAAAAAGCTTTTATATGATTTTTAAAAGGGCGAAATGTGAAAGCACTATCGCTAAGTAATTTTGAAACAGCAAGGGCTGTAAAAGCCTTCGCAAATTCTGTAGGTTGAATTGTAAAACTTCCAATTGCATACCAAGATTTCGCTCCGTTTATATTTTTTCCAAAAACAAATAAGCCGATTAAAAGTAGTAATCCAAAAATATAAAATAATGGAGAGAATCTTTCATAGAATCTTGCTTCTATAAATAACACAACAATAATTATTGGGATAGTTAAAATAATCCAAATGGATTGTTTTCCGTATCGTGAACTAAAATCTAATATTTCAAAATGAATTTCGCTAGTCGTAGCTGCATATATATTAATCCATCCTAGAAATACCAAAGCCATATACATAATAATAAGCCAAGTATCTATGCCCTTAAATATGTTATTCTTCTCCCTCACTTGCGGCATTGGTTTTAATTAATTGTTTGTCATATTCATCTTGAAGACTTCCGTTAAACATTTTTTCTTCTAGATATTTTCTGCTTGTTTCTCCATTTATATATTTTTCAATCATCAATGTTGCAATAGGTCCTGCCCATCTTGATCCCCAATATCCGTTTTCAACAAATACCGCAATAGCAATCTTTGGATTGTCCTTAGGTGCAAATGCTATAAAAATGGAATGGTCTTGTCCATGAGGATTTTGTGCAGTTCCGGTTTTTCCACATATTTCAATTCCTTCTACTCTAGATGAGTAGGCAGTTCCTTTTGGATTTTCAAATACGTCAAAAAGACCATCAATTATAGGGTCAAAATGTTGTGGATCAATAGTTGTTACGTTTTTTGTAATAAATTTTGTATCAATAGTGTCGTCTTTTATTACTTTTACTAGATGAGGAGTGTAATAAAAACCTCTATTTGCAACTGCAGCTGTCATATTAGCCAATTGAATAGGAGTCGTTAAAACCTCTCCTTGACCTATCGCATTAGAAATAGTAGTCAATGCTCTCCAATTTTTTGCTGGATACCATTTGTCATAAAAATCAGCATCAGGAATGAGTCCTTTTCTTCCACCATAAACATCATTTCCGAAGAAATTACCCAATCCAAAACTCTCTACATGCTTATTCCATGAATCCATTCCAATATGTGGTGTATCATATTTTTCAATAATGCGTTTATAAGTATTTGCAAAATAGGCATTGCAGGAAGTATACATCCCAAAATTTAATTGGACTTGACTTGCATGAGGGTGACAACCCATTTTTCTTTTTGCGCTAATTCTGTATCCATGACTGCATGTGAAAGTAGTTTGTTGATTGATAACACCTTCTTGAAGCCCTATCAATCCTGTAAGAATTTTAAAAGGAGATCCTGGAGGATATTCGGCCTGCAATCCTCTATCATACATGGGTCTATTTATGGTATCGCCAAATAAAATTGTGGAATTTCTTGAGCGTTTTCTGCCTACCATCATATTAGGATCATAAGAAGGTGCAGTTATTAAGGATAATATTTCTCCACTTGAAGGTTCTATTGCAACAATTCCTCCACGTTTATTGATCATTAAATGTTCTCCATATTGTTGTAAAGCAGCATCCAATGTTAAGGTTAAATCTTTTCCTGGAATTGCAAGAGTATCATAAACACCATCTTTGTAAATTCCTATTTCTTTATTGAATCTATCTTTTTGAATGTGCTTAATCCCTTTAATCCCTCTTAAAATTTTTTCGTAAGTTCTTTCAACTCCTTTGACTCCGATGAGTTCTCCTTGTTGATAGTAACCGTTTTCTTTTATTTGATTTAGATTCACTTCACTTATATAGCCAAGTACATTCGCTCCTGACTTCATCGGGTATTGACGAATAGATCTTTTTTGAATATAAAATCCCTTGAACTTATGTAACTTTTCTTGGAGATACGCATAGTCATTTTTTGATACATGATTTAGGAAAACATATGGTAATCTTGGAGAATGATTTTTTGCTCGATTATAACGTTTTATAAAATTTTGTTTGTCAATTTTCAACAATTCACAAAACTCAAGTGTATCAAGTGGTTTTACTTCTCGAGGTACAATCATAACATCATATGATTGCTGATTGGCAACTAATAATTTCCCATTCCTATCGTATATGTAACCTCTTTCTGGATAATCATATACTCGTTTAATTGATGCATTGTTAAGATGAGAAATTTTATACTTATTATCAAGTACTTGTAGATAGAATAGTTTTCCAATAAAAATTATGCCAATCAACAAAATGGATATGTATAGTAATCCGCCTTTATTCATTCTAACGTTTTTTAGTAAAAAGAATGATAATGAAATATATCATAGTAACTGTAAAAATAGTTGAAAATGCGGTCTTTTTTATGATGTCAAAAAAGTCATTGAAGCTAAAATATTCTAAGGTATAAATTATCAGACTATGAATAAAAGTTAGTAAAAATATGAAAGTGATAGATTTACCAAAAGGCAATGAGTTTACATTAAATAATTGATAGTCAAAATCACTTTTTCGAAGAATATAGGTTAGTATTGATAATCTAAAATAAGCAATGAACAATGTTGCTGCAGCATTTATTCCTCCTGAATTTAAAAAAAAATCAATTGATAATCCTAGAAGAAAACTTAAAAATAAAAAACTACCTTTTTCCTTTCTTAAAGGGTAGAGAATCACGAAAATAATATATATGTATGGGTTTAAGTAGCCAAATAAATTAATATTATTTAGAATTAAAACCTGAAGTAGAACAAGCACGATAAATAGAATAGTATTTTGGATTATAAAATTATTCATCGTTGGTTGCTTCTAATAGTTGAATTTCTTTTTTATGTAGATTTTGAATTATATTGACATTGCTTAAAGAACTCATATCGTTAAATAATGTTATATTAATCGTCTTGAAAGTATTGTTTTCAATTTCAAAATCTTTAATAGTTCCTACTAATTCTCCTTCAGGAAATATGGTTGATTTCCCTCCAGTTATGATTGTGTCTCCAATCTTTATATTTGCTTGTCTTGGAAGGTCTTGTAATTGTACTGTTCTATAATCTTTTCCATTCCATGCTAAAGTTCCAAAATGATCTTCTTTTTTTGATTTGACGTTAATTTTGGTATGTTTATTTAAAATTGAAATTATTGTACTATAGTTTTTTGAAATACTTTTGGTTACTCCAATAATTCCTTTGCTGTTAACAATACCCATTTCAGATTGAATACCGTCTTTTGAGCCTTTATTTATCAGTAAAACATTATTTCTTTTAGTATAACTATTGGTATAAATTTTAGCACTTACATAATTATAACTTTGGAAGTATAGCGTTGTATCAATGATTGTATTATAAGGAATATCAGGTTGAATACGTTTTTGAGAAAGAATGTTTTTTAAACGAGTATTTTCTTCAAGTAACCGTTGATTTTCAATTTCTAAATTAAAAAATTGATTAATTGTATTGGCTTTCTTATAGATCCCTCCAGTAATAGAATTGGCAGAGTTTACAAACTTACTACTATGATAGGAATGGCTCTGAATCGTAAAAGCGATAGCTGTAAATTCTAGCAACAAGAATAGAATAAAGTATCGGTACTTTTGAAGAAACTTAATTATTTGTTGCATAAGAGATTAAAAAATGAATTATTATTTCATCAGTACGGTTTTATATTTTTCAATATCCTTAAGCGCTATTCCAGTACCTCTTACTACAGCTCTTAATGGGTCTTCAGCTACATAAACTGGTAGATCCGTTTTACGAGAAAGACGCTTATCAAGACCTCTCAACATTGATCCTCCTCCGGCAAGGTAAATTCCTGTATTGTATATGTCTGCAGCCAATTCTGGTGGTGTCTGAGATAAAGTTTCCATAACAGCATCTTCAATTCTTAGGATTGATTTATCAAGTGCTTTAGATATTTCTCTATAAGATACTTGAACTTGTTTCGGTTTACCGCTCAGTAAATCTCTTCCTTGAACGAGCATATCTTCAGGAGGAACATCAAGATCTTCTGTAGCCGCTCCTATTTCAATTTTAATTCTTTCAGCAGTGCGTTCACCTACATAAAGATTGTGTTGTGTACGCATGTAATAAGATATGTCACTAGTAAAAACATCTCCCGCAACTTTTACGGATTTATCACTAATAATTCCTCCAAGAGCGATCACAGCAATTTCAGTAGTTCCTCCTCCTATATCAATTATCATATTTCCTTTAGGCTGCATAATATCAATACCAATACCTATTGCAGCGGCCATAGGCTCATGAATTAAATAAATTTCTTTAGCATTCATATGTTCAGCAGAATCTCGGACAGCTCTTTTTTCTACTTCGGTAATTCCTGAAGGGATACAGATAACCATTCGTAATGAAGGAGTCCAGAATTTCTTTTTGATACTTGGTATATTTTTAATAAACTCTCGTATCATCTGTTCTGAAGCTTCGAAATCAGCAATTACACCATCTTTTAATGGTCTAATAGTTTTGATATTTTCATGAGTTTTACCTTGCATTAAACTAGCTTTTTTTCCAGTTGCAATTATTTTACCTGTAGACCTATCTCTGGCAACAATTGATGGTTGATCAACAACTACTTTTCCTTGATGAATAATAAGTGTGTTGGCAGTACCAAGATCAATCGCAATTTCCTCAGTCATAAAATCGAAAAACCCCATATTTTCTTGATGTATTTAATTAATTTAATGTTTAAAATGACGTGTTCCTGTCATTACCATTGATAACTTATTGTTATTGCAGTAATCAATGGATAGTTGGTCTTTTATAGATCCTCCTGGTTGAATTACACTTGTAATCCCTGCTTTATCAGCAATTTCTACACAGTCAGGAAAAGGAAAAAAGGCGTCGCTTGCCATTACAGCTCCTTTTATATCAAAGTTGAAATGAGTAGCTTTTGTAATTGCTTGATTGAGTGCATCAATTCTACTAGTCTGTCCAGTTCCACTTGCGCATAATTGCTGGTTCTTAGCAAGTACAATTGTATTAGATTTCGTATGCTTGCATATTTTGGAAGCGAACAATAAGTCTTTTAACTCATTTTCACTCGGTTTATTGTCAGTAACAGATTTTAAATCTTCTAGTTGATCTGTTTTTAAATCTTTATCCTGAACAAGGGCTCCATTAAGACAAGTTCTTACAGTTGTCGTTGGTAATTTTGTTTCTTTTTGTATTAAAATTCTTCGATGTTTTTTTCCTTTTAATATTTCTAAAGCCTTATCAGAATAGGATGGTGCAATAACCACCTCACAGAATAATGTATGAATTTCTTCTGCAGTTTCTGCATCAATCTCACAATTAGAAATTAATATTCCGCCAAATGCGGATGTAGGATCTCCTGCCAATGCATCTATATATGCCTGTTTTATTGTCTTTCTAGTTGCAATTCCACATGCATTATTATGTTTCAATATTGCAAATGTAGGCTCATTGTTTATAAATTCTCCCATTAAATTCACGGCAGCATCTACATCCAATAGATTGTTATATGACAACTCTTTTCCATGGAGTACATCGAACATAGCCTCTAAATTTCCAAAGAAAAAACCTTTCTGATGTGGGTTCTCACCATAGCGTAAAACTTGACCTTCTGTTTCACTTATTTTTAAAGCAGGAATCTTATGATCAGCATTAAAATAATTAAAAATAGCCGTATCGTAATTGGAAGAGATGTTAAAAGATTTAGATGCAAATGCCTTTCTATTCTCTATTGTTGTTTTTCCATTTCCTTCAGTAATAACATTAAGAAATTCAGTGTAGTCATCAACCGAAGCAACACAGATTACGTCTTTAAAATTTTTTGCAGCAGCTCGGATTAAAGAAATACCTCCAATATCAATTTTTTCAATTATTTCCTGCTCAGAAGCGCCACTTTCAACGGTTTTTTCAAATGGATATAAATCCACAATCACAATATCTATTTCTGGGATTTCAAATTCTGTTAATTGTTCTACATCACTAGAATTATCTCTTCTTGATAAAATTCCCCCAAAGACTTTAGGATGGAGTGTTTTAACACGACCACCAAGAATTGAAGGGTATGAAGTTAAATCTTCAACTGGAACGACATCAATTCCTAAATCATTGATAAATTTTTGTGTTCCTCCAGTAGAATAAATAGTGATATTTAATTCGTTTAATTTTTTGACAATAGGCTCTAAACCGTCTTTATGAAATACAGATATAAGGGCAGATTTTGCAGTTTTGTAAGTGCTCATTTATTATTTTGTAGTTTTCCAAGCAAAATTACTGAAATGCTTTAGTAATAGCAACTTATCAGTAGAGATAAAAGTTTATCTTTTAAACAATTTTTGAAACTTGTTCACAAACGAATTCTAAAAGTTCTTCGTCTTGATCTGTAAATGGATTCACTGAGTGAGAATCGATATCAATCTGACCAATATTTTCTTTATTTTTAAAAATAGGAATTACAATTTCTGATTTTACTTTCCATCCACAAGAAATATAGTTTTCTTGTTCTGAAACATCTTGTACAATAAAATTTTTATTACTTACAGCAACTTGTCCGCAGATTCCCTTTCCAAATGGAATAATTTTATGTTCAGTAGGTTCACCAGAAAATTGCGCTAGTTTTAACTCCTCCTTATCACCATTTTTAAAATAAAAACCAACCCAATCGTAATATGATATCTCTTGTTTTAAAAAATCACAAATAGATTGAAGTTTTTCTATTTTAGTAGTTGGTTTCTCTAATTCTGAAAGAATAGTTGATTTTAAAAATTCGATTTTCATTTGATTGTATCTATTAGTTTTTTAAATTTCGATTATATTTATTAGATATCATTTTTTATGATATTAATTAATTTAATACGCTCGTTTAATTTGTTTGTTTAAATTTGAACAAAATTAATTCCTTTTTTTGAAAAAAAATAAACATGTCATACTATTTTTAACCAAGTTTTTTTTGGTGTATTTTTCATTGATAGGAGTTTATAATTTTTATTTAAATAATACACAACAAACCAAAGAGATATATTCTTGCTCTCCTGTTACCAAAATGGTTACCAATCATTCTGAAAAAGTTGCTGAATTTTTAGGATATGATGTGTATACAGATCAGAACTTTGATGAACTTTCGATGATGTTTATGGTTTATGACACCTATGTTGTGAGAATTGTTGAAGGGTGTACTGGAATAAGTATTATTATTCTCTTTTTGGCTTTTATTATAGCCTTTTCTGGAAGTTTAAAAGCAACTGTTTCTTATGGTTTTTTTGGAGTAGTATTGATCTATTTAACCAATATATTTCGAATAGTTTTTATCTCACTGGGAATCTATCATTATCCACAATATGAAGGATTACTTCACAGAATTATTTTTCCAGGATTGATATATGGAATGGTGTTTTTATTGTGGGTAGTTTGGGTGCGGAATTATGCCAATATAAATAAGTCAGATGCTTAAAAGATATAGAATATTGATGATTGTTCCTTTGGTTTTATTACTAATGTTGGTTCGGTATTTTGGTCCCAAACTCTTTTACGATCCATTTATAAATTATTTTGAATCTGATTATCTTACAGCTGTTTTTCCAGATTTTGAAATGTTGAAACTATATTTTTATTTACTAATAAGATATTTGGTTAATATGATCATTTCCTTAAATATTCTTTTTCTAATCTTCGAAAAAGATAGTGTAATTAAATTTGTCTTCAAGTTTTATGGAATTGCTTTTTTAATCTTAGGATTCGTTTATTTCATACAATTAAAAATGGAGTTTTCCAATGGTTATCTTTTCGCATTTTATGTTCGTAGAATGTTGATACATCCTATGTTTTTATTGATATTAATGCCTGCACTTTATTATCAAAAATTATCACAAAAGTAACTTTAACGTTTTTTTGCAGAGTTCACTATTTTATTTGCTAATTTTGTAAAACAATGAAAGAGTTATTATATAAAATATCATCTATTGCAGTTGCTTTTTTAGTGCTTTTTTCAACAGTTTCGTTTACTGTTGAAAGCCACTATTGTGGTGATCTATTGGTGGATGTTGCTATTTTTTCTAAAACTGATGGCTGCGGAATGGAATCCGAACTTCAGAAAGGAATAAACGATAAACTTTCTTTTTTTAAAAAATCTTGTTGTAAAAATATAACTTCTACAGTAGAAGGTAACTCAATTGACCAACAAGCACAACAAAACTTAGAATTACAACAAATATATTTTGTTACCTCTTTTATGATTTCGTTCAATAACTTGTTTATTGATACTATTCAGACTGCTTCGCTTTATCTTTATAAACCTCCTATAATTGATAAAGACATAACGATACTTCTCGAGAATTTTAGAATTTGATTTTAGAATTAGCACTTAATTTTCACGCTAAATTAAAAGTGTGATTTTGTATGCATTAATCTTAAAATTAAAAAAAATGAAATTAAAAATAATATATATAATAATTTTCTTATTACCAGTTTTGTCATTAGCCCAAGAAACATTTAAAGGTATAGTTATGGTGAAAGAGAATGGGAAAATGAAAGGGCTTGAAGGAGCGACTGTTTACTGGAAAGGGACTGATATAGGAACAACAACTGATGAAAAAGGCTGGTTTGCCTTAAAGTATAATTCAGAATATAAAGAGTTGGTTATTAGTTTTATAGGGTATACGACAGCCATAGTACCAATTAATTCTAATATTGAATTACATCACCTTTTAGAAGAAGGAAATGAACTAGATGAAGTAGAAATAAAGACAAGAAGAAAAACTACTGCTGTGTCTTATCTCGAGACTTCCAACCTTACTAATATAAGTAGTGAAGAATTATTAAATGCCGCATGTTGTAACCTGTCAGAAAGTTTTGAAACCAACCCATCGATTGATGTGAATTTTTCAGATGCAATAACAGGCACAAAACAAATACAAATGCTTGGATTAAATAGCCCTTATATATTAATTGCTCAAGAAAATATTCCATCAGTTCGAGGAGCTTCTCAAGCGTATGGATTAACTTTTACTCCAGGTACATGGGTAGAAAGTATTCAAATAACCAAAGGAGCTGGAAGTGTAGTCAATGGTTATGAAAGTATTGCAGGACAGATAAATGCGGAATTGGTAAAGCCATATAAAGATGATAGATTGTTCGTAAATCTATTTGGATCCAATAATGGAAGATTAGAATTAAATACACATTTTAATCAGAAAATTTCTGACAAATGGAGTACAGGTTTATATCTACATGGCAACCATCGCTCTAAAAAAATAGACACCAATAATGATAATTTTTTGGATATTCCATTGGCAAAACAAATAAATATCATGAATAGATGGCAATACCAAGATTTACAAAAAGGATGGGTAAGTTTTTTGAGTTTTAGATATTTGTCAGATGAGAAGCAGGCTGGAGAAATAGGTTTCAATCCTTCAAAAGACAAGTTCACAACCAATTCTTGGGGAAGTGAAATTAATACCAATAGAGTAGATGCAACTGCTAAAGTTGGTTATGTGTTTCCTGAAATCCCATTTCAGAGTTTCGGTTTTCAGACTGCGTATAGCAAGCACAAACAAGATTCATATTATGGATTGCAAATGTATGATATCAATCACGAGAGTGTTTATTCAAGTTTGATGTTTAATTCTATTATTGGTGACACTAGAAATAAGTTTAAAACTGGATTGAATTTCACATACGATAAGTATAATGAATTGGTTAATGAGATAGATTATAGTCGTAGTGAAAATTCATTTGGAGGGTTTTTTGAGTATTCTTATGATGATTTAGAAAATTTTAGTTTGATTGCTGGAATGCGCGCTGATAAACATAACAAATTAGGGTTTTTCTTCACGCCAAGATTACACATGAGATATGCTCCTTGGGAGAAAGGAGTGTTAAGAGCATCTTTAGGAAGAGGGAAGAGGAGTGCTAATATTTTTGCTGAAAATCAACAATTATTTGCATCCAACAGAGCAATTAATATTATAGATGATGGCGGCGAAATTTATGGTTTAGATCCAGAAACTGCATGGAATTATGGTGTGAGTTTCTTGCAGGGGTTTAATCTATTTGAAAAGAAAGGAGATATTGTTTTTGACTTTTATAGAACAGATTTTTCTAATAAAGTAGTTGTAGATTGGGAAAATTCTCAAGAGATTTCTTTCTATAATCTGGAAGACGAAAGTTATGCGAATAGTTTTCAGACAGAAATTAGTTATGAATTGATTGATAAATTAGATTTAAAATTATCATACAAGTACTATGACATACAGACGAAGTATAAAAGTGGAGTAAATCAAAAACCATTGGTTCCAAAACATCGTTTTTTTGCCAATGCTAATTATATCACGAAACACAACTCAGAGAGGTTTTGGAGGTTCAACGCAACATACAATTTAGTAGGTATACAGCGATTTCCTTCAACAATGAATAGCCCTTTAATATATCAGCGTCCAGAATTTTCAGAGCAAACAAATTTATTAAATTTACAAGTGACTAAAGTTTTTTCCCGTAAATTTGAAATATATGTAGGAGGAGAAAATGTTACGAATACAACTCAAGAGAATCCGATTGTCTCGGCTGATAACCCTTTTGGTTCGTATTTTGATAGTACAATGGTATATGCTCCTATTAATGGTGCAAACTATTACGTAGGATTACGATACAAACTTTAAAAAATTAAAAAATGAAAAAAATTGGATTAATTATTGGAATGGTTTTGTTTACGATATCCATGTCGGCACAAAATAAAAATGCCAAAGCACAGATTGAAGTAGATGGAGTATGTGGAATGTGTAAACAGCGAATTGAAAAAGCGGCTTTAACTACTAAGGGAGTGAAGTATGCAAGTTGGAATGTTGAAACACATCAATTATCTTTGATTCTTGATGAACGAAAAACTAGTTTGAAAACAATTCATGAGAATGTTGCGGCAGTAGGTCATGATACTAAAGAAGTAGAATGTTCAACTGAGGCTTATAACAATTTACATCCTTGTTGTAAATATAAAGATGAAGAGATAATTAAAGACCATAAAGATGAATAAAATGAAAAGAGTAATTATGGTATTGGCAGTAGTTGCCTTTACAAGTTTTTCTTTACAATCGTGTAAAGAAAAAAAGGAGGAAATAAAAACAGAACTTGCAACTGCAGTTTATCAATGTCCTATGGATTGTGAAGAGGGGAAAAGTTATACAGAGGCTGGTACATGTCCAGTATGTAAAATGGCCTTGGTTGAGAAAGAAGTTGATTTAGAAGAAAATCACGAAGGTCATTAGTTTTAAAGATATGAAGTTTAGAATAACAATTTTATTGATATTACTTTGTTTAATTGGATGTGCACAAAATGTAGATGCAAATAGATTGTTTGAAAAAGGTAATGATAAATTTAGTTTAGGAAATTATCATTCAGCAATTGAATATTATGATCAGGCTATAGAGAAATTTTCAAATGATTCAGAATATTATTATAACAGAGGAACTTGTTATTTATATATAGGAAAGTATAAGAAATCTATTAAAGATTATGATACTTCTATTCGTTTAAACGAAAAAAATACTGATGCAATCTCAAATAAAGGACTAGCATTGATGTATTTGAAAGATTATGATAAATCAATCGTTGAGTTTACAAAAGCAATACAATTAGAGCCCTCGTATGACAATTATTACAATAGAGCTTATACAAAATATTATAAATCAGATTATAAAGGAGCTCTTGAGGATTTTAATATATCAATTAATTTAAATAATAAATTCGCAGATGCATATAATAATAGAGGGAATGTTAAGGATGCACTAAATGATTATGAAGGGGCATTAAGTGATTTTTTAAAGGCAATAGAATTAAATCCAAAATCTTGGAAAGCATATAACGGAGTTGGTATTTCATATGACAATTTAAAACAATATGAAAAATCAAAGAATGCTTATACTAAATCAATAGAATTGAATGCAAATAATCCAGCAGCTTTTGATAATAGAGCAATGGTGAAATTAAAGTTAAAAGATGAAGATGGGTGTTGCGAAGACTTGAAGAGAGCAATAGAATTAACAAAAAATGGGCAAAGAGCTCAAATACATTATGAGAAATACTGTAAATATGATTGAAAAAATGGGTTTTAATAAAAACATAAAATTTAAAATATTAACTTTAATGATATTTATTCAGTTTATAAACATTTATGGACAGTCTAAAGATAGTTACTTACCAATTGAATTGGGGGAAGAATTAAAATATAAATGGACAGGAAAAGAGTCTATTAATTCTTTTATTGACTCATTATTTATTGATAATAAGTTATATTACATGTATTCTCAGAAAACTGAATTAAATAATATTATTACAATGATCCACATGAGTAATGATACCATATACACATATAATGAATATTATAAGAAACATCAACCTAAGTGTGTCTTGATCCCAAAAGTTGGTGCAAAAGCAGGGAAAGGAAAAATTGTTAAAATAAACCATTCTTTAAAAACAAAAAAAGGAAAAATATACAATAATCTTCTTGTTGTAGAAATCAAATCAGATGTAGGACAAATTCTCACAGAGTATTATAAAAAAGGGATTGGATTAATTGCTAAAAAATTGGATAGTCGAATGATTCTAATAATTGATGAGTAAAATTTATTTAATTATAACAACTTAGAAGAGAATCAGTAAGGTCAAGATCATTAGTATTAAATAAGAGTTAAGAACAATAAAAACCCGCAAGAAATTGATTTCTTGCGGGTTTTTTATAAAATATTTACCAGTCGAGGTTCTAGACTGATTTACATCATTCCTGGCATTCCACCACCCATCGGAGGCATTCCTGCAGGTGCAGATTCTTCTTTAATATCAACCAATGCGCATTCAGTAGTTAATATCATTCCAGAAACAGACGCTGCATTTTCAAGTGCAACACGAGTAACTTTAGTTGGATCAATAATTCCAGCTTTTAGCATTTTTACATACTCACCATTCTTGGCGTTGTAACCGAAATCTCCTTTCCCCTCCATTACTTTAGAAACAACAACAGATCCTTCTTTACCAGTATTTTCCACAATCTGACGCAGAGGCTCTTCAATAGCTCTATCAACGATTTTGATTCCTGTAACTTCATCAAGATTATCAGTTGTGATTGCTGATAAAACAGATTTTGCTCTCACTAAAGCAACACCACCTCCAGCAATAATTCCTTCTTCAACTGCAGCTCTTGTTGCATGTAGTGCATCGTCAACTCGATCTTTCTTTTCTTTCATTTCAACTTCTGATGCCGCACCTACATAAAGAACAGCAACACCTCCTGCAAGTTTTGCAAGACGTTCTTGTAATTTTTCTCTATCATAATCAGATGTAGTCGTTTCTATCTGAGATTTTATCTGACTTACTCTTCCTTTAATCGTTCCAGCATCTCCAGCTCCATTTACTACTGTAGTATTATCTTTGTCGATAGTTACTCTTTCAGCCGTACCTAACATATCAAGAGTTGTTTTCTCTAATGTCAATCCAAGTTCTTCAGAAATTACAGTACCTCCAGTTAAGATTGCAATATCTTCAAGCATTGCTTTTCTTCTATCACCAAATCCTGGTGCTTTTACGGCAGCAATTTTTAAAGCTCCACGTAATTTATTCATTACCAATGTCGCTAATGCTTCGCCTTCAACGTCTTCAGCAATAATTAATAATGGTTTGCCACTTTGAGCAACTGGCTCTAGAATAGGTAATAAGTCTTTTAATGTAGAAATTTTCTTTTCAAATAAAAGAATATAAGGATTCTCTAAATCTACCAACATCTTTTCAGTATTGGTGACAAAATAAGGAGATAAATATCCTCGGTCAAACTGCATTCCTTCGACGATATCAACATAAGTCTGAGTTCCTTTTGCTTCTTCAACAGTAATAACTCCTTCTTTACCTACTTTTCCAAAAGCCTCAGCAATTAAATCACCGATAGTCTCATCATTATTAGCAGAAATAGAAGCAACTTGTTTTATCTTATCAGATTTATTTCCAACTTCTTGAGATTGTTTTTGTAGATCTTCAACAATAGCTTTTACAGCTTTATCAATTCCACGTTTAAGATCCATAGGATTTGCTCCAGCAGCAACATTTTTCAATCCTTCTTTAACGATTGCTTGTGCTAGAACCGTTGCAGTTGTTGTTCCATCTCCTGCAAGATCATTGGTTTTTGATGCAACTTCTTTTACCATTTGAGCACCCATATTCTCCAATGGATCTTCTAGTTCAATTTCCTTTGCAACAGAAACACCATCTTTGGTAATTACAGGTCCACCAAATGCTTTTCCGATGACAACATTACGACCTTTAGGTCCCAAGGTTACTTTCACTGCATTTGCCAATGCATCTACACCACGCTTTAAACCGTCACGTGCTTCTATATCAAATTTTATGTCTTTTGCCATATCTTTATTATTTTTTGATGTTTATTAGTTAAATTTTAATCGTTAGGTATATTTAAACATACACGATTAAACAAATCAACGATTCAACAATATTATAAGATTGCGAATATATCGCTTTCTCTCATTATCAAATAATCTTTTCCTTCTACTGATAATTCTGTCCCTGCATATTTACCATAGAGAACAGAATCTCCAACTTTCACAGTTGTCGGCTCATCTTTAGTCCCTTTTCCTACTGCAATAACAGTTCCTTTTTGTGGTTTTTCTTTTGCTGAATCAGGTATAAAAATTCCACTAGCAGTAGTTGTTTCTGCTTGTGTAGGCTCAATTAATACTCTATCAGCCAATGGTTTTATAGTTACTTTACTCATAATTTTGAATAATTTTAATTTTGTTAATTCTTACAGATAAACAGGCGAAAAGTGTGCCAATTATTTTATACTGTCAAAAAGCAAAAAAAAATGCCAACGTGTCATTTACGTTGGCATTTTTTTAATTTGTCAATTGTATTTTATTACAAACTGTCATTTACACTTGGAATCTCTTCTGCAGGAGCTGCAGGAATTTCTCTGTTATCAAGTTTTTCATTTAGATTCGTATCTGTAGGTGTGTTGTCGCTATTTGGAGCAACAAAATTTGATGCTAATATCAATGCCAATAATATGATTGATAAAGTCCACGTACTTTTATCAAGAAAGTTTGTCGTGTTTTGAACTCCACCAAGAGCTTGTGTTCCACCACCACCAAATGAAGAAGATAATCCTCCTCCTTTAGGATTTTGAACCATAATTATTAATATAAGTAGCACGGCTACAATTACAATCAGTATTAAAAATGCTGTATAACTCATAATCTATTCTTTATCTAATATTTGTATTGCTTTTATTCGGTCTGCAAAGAAACTACTTTTTTCTGGATATTTCAAACTTAAAATGCGATATGCTTTTACAGCACTTTTATATTTTTTTTGTTCCAAATAAACCTTTGCAAGAGTCTCTGTCATTAGATAGTTATTATCTTCAATTTTTTCCTCTTTAAAGGTAGATGTATATACCTTATCTTTTGCAGGTTTTATCTTAGGTTTAGACGCAATGAATTTATCAATTAGTTCAGAGTTGGAAGGTTTCTGAATAATTTTTTCTTCACGTTCTATAGGTTTGAAACTTGTTAATTGTAGCCATTCGCTAAAGGAATGGGACTCGTTTTTATTGAATTCAAGAGGTTTTCCTATCTCTAAAACTTCAGTTGAAGCTAGGACGATGTTTTCTGAAATATTTTTTGTTAACTTTTCATGTAAGGATTTAACAACTTCTGCATCAACGACTTCAATCTCTTCAATAATTTTCTTTTCAGATTGAGATGTATTTACTGTATCTATAAATAAGGATGATGTGATAAAATCAAAAAGCAAACTTCTATCTGTTGTGTATGCTGCAGTGGTTTTCAAGGTTTGATTGTACCTAAAACTATCTTGAATTTTCAACCCTTTTAAGTGTATTGCTCTTGCGGATTGAAAATATGGGAATGCTGAGATTACATCTTCTAGTTGTTCAGTCTGCTCCTTATTTATCTTTTGAGGAAACTTTAGTAAATGTAAATAGTCTTGAGTTTTCATATTACCATTGTGCGACTGAAGCGTTAAAAATATCTTGTGTTACACGTTCCAAAATAACTGAAAATGCTTCTTCCAATTCACTGCCAACGAGTTGCGCATTTGCATCGTAATCGTGAAAAAAAGAGAATTTTTGTTCAAAATCCGTATCTTCTTCATAAATATTTCGGTAACGAACATTCACAGTAATTGTCAATCGATTCTGCGCTGCTGTCTGTTGAGCAGTTGCAGTCATTGGATTGATTCGGTATCCAACAATTTCTCCTTCAAAGAAGATATCTCCTCCTGAATCCACTAAACTAAGATTGGTCTGGCTCACAAATAAATCTTGTAATGCAAGTGTGAATTCTTGTGATAATGTAGGCTCAATTAACAATGCATTATTAGGGAAATAATCAATCTGAACCGTTTTTACTCTATTGTCAAGAGTAACTCCACCAAATGAGTAGATCCCACAACTATTAAAAGTTATAAAAACCAGTAAAATAGTAATTATATTAATTATTTTTCTCATTATATATGTTATAAGTCGTATTGTTTGATTTTTCTATACAAGGTTCTTTCTGAAATCCCCAATTCTTGAGCCGCTAATTTACGTTTTCCTTTGTTACGTTCAAGAGATTTTTTTATCATTTCTAATTCTTTATCTTGCAATAACAGCGTTTCATCTTCATCAATCGTTTCTGCAAAATCAAATGTATCTTCTCTTGGCGAATAATCATCATTAGAATAAACAACTTGTACCTTTTCATCTTTTACAGCTTCACCTTCTTCATCGTTATAGATTTTATCAATTAAGTGTTGGTTTTTTTCCTGGAATTGTACATTATTTCCGTTTTGCATTAAATCTTGAGTTAATTTTTTCAAGTCATTAATCTCACTCTTCATGTCAAAAAGTACTTTATACATCATCTCACGTTCTTTAGCAATATCAGATTCTGAAGATCTATTGTTAATTAATGAAGGTAAATTTCTTCCTTGTTGTGGTAAATAATGAGAAAGTAGAACGCCATCAATCTCTCTCTTTTCTTCTACAACGGAAATCTGTTCTGATATATTTCTTAATTGACGAATATTTCCAGGGAAATTATAACTTAAAAGAAGATGTATTGCATCCTCATTTAATCGAATTGTAGGCATGTTATATTTCTGGGCAAAATCTGAAGCAAACTTTCTGAAAAGCAAATGTATATCTTCTTTTCTGTTTCTTAAAGGAGGTAAATCAATCTCAATTGTACTTAATCGATAGTATAAGTCTTCTCGAAATTTTCCTCTTTGTATTGCTTCCATCATTTTTAAATTGGTAGCAGCCACAATACGAACATCCGTTTTCTGAACTTTACTAGAACCTACCTTTATAAACTCCCCATTTTCCAATACACGCAATAATCTCACTTGAGTAGTTAATGGTAATTCTCCTACTTCATCCAGAAATATGGTGCCGCCATCTGCAACTTCAAAATATCCATTTCTATTAGCAGTTGCACCTGTAAAAGCACCTTTTTCATGACCGAAAAGTTCACTGTCAATAGTTCCTTCTGGAATTGCGCCACAGTTTACAGCAATATACTTTGCATGTTTTCGGTGTGATAGAGCATGAATAATTTTAGGAATACTTTCTTTTCCTACACCACTTTCACCAGTTACTAAAACTGAAATATCAGTTGGAGCAACACGCACAGCTTTTCCTAATGATCGATTTAATTGAGGATCATTTCCTATAATTTCAAAACGTTGCTTTATAACTTGTAAATTCTCCATATTTATTTTTTAAGAGATTGATAATAAATAATGTAGAGAAAAATATCTTTTCTCTTTTGTCTGCACTATCTTTTCTAAATATTAGTTATTATCAGAATATTCCACCGCTGTTCCGATTAAGGTAGCACTTGTGCAATCATCAATTTTAACATTCACGAAATCGCCAACATTGTAATCTTCTTTCGGAAAAACAACCATGGTATTCTGTGAATTTCTTCCTTTCCAATGTAGTTTGGATTTTTTAGACTGGCCTTCAATTAATACTTCCATTGTTTTTCCAAGATACTCTTCAGTTCTGTATGCGCTATGCTCTCTTTGTAAAGCAATCACTTCGTTTAATCGACGTTTTTTTATTTCTTCGGGAACATCATCTTCAATTTTTTTGGCCGCAGGAGTTCCAGGTCTTTCAGAATAAGTAAACATAAAGCCAAAATCATATTTGACATATTTCATTAAACTCAATGTATCTTGATGATCTTCTTCAGTTTCACTACAAAAACCAATAATCATATCCTGACTGAATGAGCATTCTGGAATTATTTTTTTAATGGAATCAATCAATTTAATATATTCTTCCCTAGTATGTAAACGATTCATTGCTTTTAAAATCCTTGTACTTCCAGACTGAACAGGTAAGTGCATATGTCTACATATATTTTTATGTTTTGCCATGACGTGAATTACATCAAGAGACATGTCTTGAGGATTGGAAGTAGAAAAACGCAGTCTCATTTTTGGAAACCGAACCGCACACATCTCTAATAATTGTGCGAAATCAACAGCAGTTGCCTTTGCAATGGCACTTGCTTTATTATAATTTTTCTTTAATCCACCGCCAAACCATAAGAAACTATCAACATTCTGTCCTAATAGAGTAATTTCCTTGTAATTTCTATCAGCCAATTCTTGAATTTCATGTAAAATACTTTCTGGATCTCTACTACGTTCACGACCTCTTGTAAATGGAACTACACAGAACGTACACATATTATCACAGCCTCTAGTTATTGATACAAATGCTGAAACTCCATTAGAATTAAGTCTTACAGGAGATACATCACCATAAGTTTCATCTTTTGATAAAATTACATTTATAGCATCTCTACCAGCATCAATTTCTTGAAGAAGATTGGGTAAATCACGATAAGCATCTGGACCTACAACAAGATCTACTATTTTTTCTTCTTCTAAAAATTTTTCTTTCAATCGTTCTGCCATACAACCAAGAACACCAACCTTCATAGTTGGATTGATTCTTTTTACAGCATTGTATTTTTGTAATCTCTTGCGAATTGTTACTTCCGCTTTTTCACGAATTGAACATGTGTTTACAAGAACTAAGTCTGCTTCATGTAATTGTGAAGTTGTATTAAATCCTTGATCAGAAAGAATTGAAGCAACAATTTCACTATCATTAAGGTTCATTTGACAACCATAACTTTCAATATAAAGTTTTTTATGATTATCCTTTTTATTCTCAGTGATAAGTGCTTGTCCTTGATTTTTTTCTACAATTACTTTTTCCGTTTTCATATATCAAAATTGGGAAAGCAAAGATACAATCAAAATCTTAAAATAATGACAAATTGGCAGAAAATTAACATCTTATAAAAGCCCTTTTTTTGTTAAAAAACGAATTTAAAAATTTAATTAAAAAAAAACTACATACTTTTGTATTCGCAAAATTGTAAAAGAATGGCAAAAAATTTAGTTATCGTAGAGTCACCAGCAAAGGCAAAAACTATTGAGAAATTTCTAGGAAAAGATTTTCAAGTAGAGTCAAGTTTTGGTCATATTGCAGATTTACCTTCTAAGGAATTAGGAATAGATGTTGAAGGTGATTTTATGCCAAATTATATTGTTTCTGACGATAAAAAAGCAGTTGTTAAAAAACTAAAAAGTTTGGCTAAAAAAGCGAAGACAGTCTGGTTGGCAAGTGATGAGGATCGAGAAGGAGAAGCAATTGCATGGCATTTAAAAGAGCAATTAAATTTAACAGAAGAAAATACGAAGCGTATAGTATTTCATGAAATTACTAAAAACGCTATTTTAAAAGCGGTTGAGAATCCAAGAGATATTGACTATAATATGGTCAATGCTCAGCAAGCACGTAGAGTTTTGGACAGACTTGTAGGTTACGAATTGTCACCTGTTTTATGGAGGAAAGTAAAAGGAGGGCTTTCTGCAGGTAGAGTTCAATCTGTTGCAGTTCGTTTAATAGTTGAAAAAGAACGTAGTATAATAGATTTTAAAGCAGCAACTCACTATAAGGTAGTTGCAGAGTTTTCTAATGTTGAAGGAAAATCATTTAAAGCAACTATCCCAAAGAATTTTGAAAGTAAAATAGAAGCAGAAGAATTTTTAAAATCATGTTCAAGAGCTGATTTTACGATCGCAGATTTGAAAAAAAAGCCAGCAAAAAAATCACCTGCTGCACCTTTTACAACGTCAACATTACAGCAAGAGGCATCAAGAAAACTGGGTTACCCTGTAGGTAAAACAATGCAAGTTGCGCAGCGTTTATATGAGGCAGGTTTGATTACATATATGAGAACAGATAGTTTAAATCTTTCTGTTGATGCTAGAAATGCGGCTGAAGAAGAAATTACAAATTATTACGGAGCAGAATATAGTAAACAACGTGTTTTCAAGACAAAATCTAAAGGAGCTCAAGAAGCGCATGAGGCTATTCGTCCGACCAATATGAAAATGCATTCAATTAATTTAGAATACGATCAAGATAGATTGTATGATTTAATATGGAAAAGAACATTGGCTTCTCAAATGAGTGATGCACAACTTGAAAGAACCAATGTCAAAATAGAAAACTCTGAAAATGAGAAGATTTTTACTGCAAATGGTGAAATGATCAAGTTTGACGGTTTCTTAAAAGTATATCTTGAAGGGAATGATGATGAAGATGAAGAGCAAGCAGGAATGCTGCCAAATCTAAAACAAGGTCAAAATTTAGCATATAATTTCATCAATGCTACCCAACGTTTCACAAGTCCTCCATATAGATTTACAGAGGCTTCTTTAGTGAAAAGATTGGAAGAACTAGGAATAGGAAGACCATCTACTTATGCTCCTACAATTTCTACTGTTCAACGAAGAGGTTATGTTGAAAAAGGTCAAAATGAAGGTGTAGAGAGAAACTATGAGCAACTTATTTTATCAAATGGAGAAATTAAAAAACTTTCTTTATCGGAAAAAACAGGTTCTGATAAAAATAAATTAATACCAACTGATATCGGTAATATTGTAAATGATTTTTTAGTTGCAAATTTCTCTAATATTTTAGATTTTGGATTTACAGCCAAAGTAGAATCGTCCTTTGATGATATTTCTGAGGGTGATGAAGACTGGATTGAAATGATAAAAGGCTTTTATAATTCATTTCACGAAACCGTCGAAGATGTTAAAGAAAATGCAGAGAGAGAAAGCGGAGAGCGTATTTTAGGAAAACATCCAGAATCAGGAAAGACAGTATTGGTTCGTTTGGGAAAATTTGGACCTATTGCACAGATTGGTGCTCCAGAAGATGAAGAAAAAACATTTGCTAGTTTAAATAAAGATCAGAATTTAGGAACTATAACAATGAAAGAAGCGTTGGATTTATTCTTGCTTCCAAAAACGTTGGGTTCATATGAAGGTGAAGAAGTGATTGTGTCTAACGGTCGATTTGGTCCTTATATTCGTTTTGGAAGTATGTTTGTCTCTTTAGACAAGGGAGAAAATCCTATGAAAGTAGACTTGCCAAGAGCAGAAGAGTTAATAGTTGCAAAGCAAAAAGCGGATGCTCCGATTGCAGAATATGAAAACCTTCCAGTTCAAAAAGGAGTAGGTAGATTCGGTCCATTTATCAAGTGGAATAGTATATTTATCAATGTGAATAAAAAATATGATTTTGATAATTTATCTCAAGAAGATATTGTAGAACTTATTGAGATAAAAAAACAGAAGGATATTGACAAGGTGATTCATAATTGGGAAGAAGAAGGAATTCGTGTTGAGAAAGCGCGTTGGGGACGTTTTAATATTCTTAAGGGTAAGATAAAAATTGAATTGCCTAAAACAACAAAGGCTGATAAATTGACTCTTGAACAAGTAAAAGATATAATTGAGAAAAAAACTCCAAAAAAGAAAACTGCTAAGAAAAAAGTAGTAAAAAAGAAATAATTCATTAAATTAGCATTGTTGTTTAACCCCTAACAACTTAAATAAATATGAATTTTGATTATTTATTTCCTGTAGATGATGTTGTTGCTGCGCATTCAATGTTGCTCTCTGACCAAAGTCTTGGTCATTATATTTCAATACATACAAAACAGCATGGAATTCCTGAATTGACCAATGTTAAGATTGCTATTATAGGTATTGAAGAAGGAAGAAGCGCTATTGATAATAAAGGTACTGGTCAAGGAATAGATTTTATTAGAAAGCAATTATACGAACTTTATCCAGGAAATTGGATGATTTCCATAGCTGATCTTGGTAATATTCCTCAAGGAAATGATATAGAAGACACTTATTATGCAGCAAAAGATTTACTTTCAGGTTTATTAAAACAGAATATCATTCCAATAATTATAGGAGGAGGTCAAGATCTGACGTATGCTAATTATCGTGCTTATGATACACTTGAGCAAATGGTTAATATAGTTTCTATAGACAGTAAATTTGATTTTGGAAGTATTCAAGATGGAATAACTTCTCAATCTTATTTAAGTTCTATAGTGATGGAAAAGCCCAATAATTTATTTAATTTCAGTAATATAGGTTATCAGACATTTTTCAATCCTCAAGAAGAGATTGATTTGGTTAATGATTTATTTTTTGACGCATATAGACTTGGAGAAGTTTCTAAAAAAATTGAGTTGGTTGAGCCTATTTTACGAGATGCAGATATTGTATCAATAGATATAGGATCTGTAAGAAATAGTGAGGCTCCAGCCAATAACAATGCAACTCCAAACGGGTTTTACGGAGATGATTTATGTGCAATTGCTCGTTATGCTGGAATAAGTGATAAGGTAAGTTCTTTAGGATTTTATGAGTTCAATCATAGTCTGGACAATAAAAATCAAACTGCGCAACTGATTGCGCAAGCAATTTGGTATTTTTTAGAAGGAGTAAATAATAGGACGCACGATTATCCATTTGGCACAAAAGATCATTATCAAAAATTTATGGTTCCAGTAGAGGATGAAGTATTAAATTTTTATAAAAGTAATAAAAGTGGAAGATGGTGGATGGAAATAAATTTAAATGTGAATAATAAATACGAAAGACATTCGTTAATACCATGTACTTATCAAGATTACTTAAGCGCAAATGAACAAGAGATTCCAGATAGATGGTACAAAACTTTGAAAAAAGTGATGTAAGATTATATTGAAAATAAAATATTATTTAAAATTGAATTGATATTAAAAAAATAATATTTAGGTTTACGGAAATTTTGAAAGAGATAAATTTTATTATGAAGAAAATAGCATTATACATACTCTTAACAACATTTATATATAGTTGTGGTAATACTGATAAAGGAGAACTTGTCGGTGTAAGATCGAAAAGCAATTGGAATGCTGAGAAGCCTTATGGTATGAGTTTAATACCAGGAGGTTCATTTACTATGGGTAAGCAAGATGAAGATATGGCAGGAGCATTAAATACTCCTTCTCGAACGGTGACTGTGAAGCCATTTTACATGGATGAGACAGAAATTTCTAACAGTGAATATAAAGAATATGTGTATTGGGTAAGAGATTCTATATTAAGAACAAATCTTGCTATGGAAGCGTTTTTCTTAAATGATGGATTGGAGCCAGAAGATCCAGGAAGAGTTCTTGTAGACTATGAGTTCATGAGTGTTGATACAACTGATGCTTCACCTTATGTAAAGTATATGTTGAATACATATGGTAGTATGGGTAATATAAATTCTCCTACATTCGGTAGATCACTTAACTGGGAAGAAGAATTAATATGGGATCCGCAAGACTTTCCTGAAGAGAATTATGTTGCTATGATGGATTCTCTGTATGTAAGTTTAAATAATAGTTTTGATGGGAGAAGATTAATTGATACTGAAAAATTAAACTACAGATATTATTGGCTAGATATTGAAGGTGCTGCAAATAATAAAGGGAGAAGAGCAGACTATACAAAAGAAGAAATAATTAATGTCTATCCAGATACAACAGTGTGGATCAGAGATTATAATTATTCATATAATGATCCAATGCATCAAGATTATTTTTACCATCAAGCCTATCAAGATTATCCTGTAGTAGGAATAAGTTGGCCTCAAGCGAATGCATTTTGCAATTGGAGAACACAGAAAAAAAATAATTATTTAAGGACAAAGAAGAATGTAACTCGTGCGCCTGATTATAGATTGGCTTCTGAAGCTGAATGGGAATATGCTGCTCGTGGAGGACTTGATTACGGAAACTATCCTTGGGGAGGTCCTTATACAACGAGTGATAGAGGTTGTTTCTTGGCCAATTTTAAGCCAAGTAGAGGAGACTATGCAGTCGATGGAGCTTTATACACTGTCGAAGTAAAATCTTACAATGCGAATGATTACGGATTGTATAATATGGCAGGAAACGTTTCAGAATGGACAAATACAGCATATAACGAAGCTTCTTATTATCTAGGATCTACTATGAATCCAAATGTAATGGATAGAGAAAATCATAGAAAAGTAATTCGTGGAGGTTCTTGGAAGGATGTAGCATATTATCTAGAAGTAAGTTCAAGAGATTATGAATATGAAGATTCTGCAAGAAGTTACATAGGTTTCAGAACAGTTCATGATTATCTAGGAACAACTTTAAATGGAAAATAATAAAATCAATTAAACTCATAAATAAATTAACCAACAAAAAAAATAGTTATGGCACAATCAAAAGCAGCAAAGAAGTTTTTTAATATGGCTTATGGCCTTGGAGCAGCAATAGTAATTTTAGGAGCATTATTTAAGATATTACACTGGAATTATGGAAATGAAATGCTAATGATTGGGATGATTGCAGAAGCAATTGTATTTGCAATATCTGCATTTGAACCTGTAGAAGATGAATTGGATTGGACCGTAGTATATCCTGAACTTGCTGGTGGAAAAGGAAAAGATAAAGCAGATGCTCAAGGATTGTTATCTCAAAAACTAGATGACATGCTTCAAGAAGCAAAACTAGACGCTGGATTGATGAAAAGTCTTGGTGACAGTATTCAGAATTTTAAAGGAGCTGCCGAAAATATTGCACCTGCAGTAGATTCAATTTCTGCTACCAATAAATATAGCGAGCAACTTTCACTAGCTGCGGCTCAGATGGAATCATTGAATAGTTTATACCAAGTTCAACTGGAAAGTGCTTCGCGTCAAGCTGAAATCAATCAAGAAACTGTTGAAAACGCAAGTAAATTAAAAGAACAAATGCAATCTCTAGCAACCAACCTTTCATCACTGAATGGTGTTTATGGAGGTATGTTGTCTGCAATGACCAAAAATTAATTAGTACTAGTAAAAAAAACAATTAACCACTAAAACTAATTAAAATGGCAGGAGGAAAACTATCACCAAGGCAGAAGATGATTAATTTGATGTATCTTATATTCATCGCGATGCTAGCCTTAAATATGTCCAAAGAAGTACTATCGGCTTTTGGATTAATGAATGCTAAACTTGAAAAATCCAATGATGCTGCTACACAGCGTAATTCTGATTTCATGGTTGGTCTAGCCGATAAGGTAGAAGAGCAACGTGCAAAATACCAACCTTTAAAAGAACAAGCAGATAAAATCAGTGTTTTAGCAGATGAATTTAATGCTTATATCATAGACTTAAAAGGAAAAATGACAGCAGAGGTTGATGATAAAACAGATTATGAAGTAATGGATAAAGGAGATTTTCTCGATGAGTATTTCTTTGTAGGAGGTGAATTAAAGTCTGAAGGTCAGGAATTTAAGGATAAAATTGCTGAATTTAGAGATGGAGTTGTAGGTATTTTGGCTGATAATCCACAAATGCAAGATATTTCAAAAGATGTTTTAGCAAAATTCTCAACAGGAGAAGAAGAAACTAGAGATGGAATTAAAAAAGAATGGTTAGATTATCATTATAAAGGGTTTCCATTGATTGCTTCATTGACTAAAATGACACAATTACAAGCAGATGTTAAAACAACACAATCCGAAGTATTATCATCAATGCTTGCAGGGAAATTAAAAATTGAGGCTTCATTAACCAATTTTGAGGCAATTGTTGTTCCTGAAAAAACAGCATTCTTTTCTGGAGAAAACTTCAAGGGAAAAATTATTTTAGGAAAAAAAGACAATACTTTAAGCGCTGATAAAGTAATTATTAACGGAAGAGAATTATCTGCTGAATCTATGCAAGCAGGACAGACTTTATTAGAATTTCCTGCAGGTGCTGTTGGAGAAAGAAATATTGTTGGAGAGTTTCAATTTAAAGAAGGAGATTCAATAATTAAGATTCCTGTTAAAAGTTCTTATGCGGTAGTTTCTAAACCAAATAGCGCTGTAATTGCAGCTGATAAAATGAATGTAGTATATCGTGGACTTGCCAATCCGATGACAGTTTCTATTCCTGGAATTCCAGACAATAGAGTTTCTGCATCTGGTACAGGTTTAAGAAAAGGTTCCGGAACTGGTAAATATATCATGACTCCTGGAGGAGGAAAGGAAGTTAAAATTAATGCAACAGGAACAATGACTGATGGTTCTAAAGTGAGTAGTTCTCAAACATTTAGAATTAAAGACATTCCGAAACCTATGGCAACTGTGCGTAAGGAATCAGGATATGTAAAAATGCCGAAATCAAGTTTAGTGAAAACAACAGTTGGAGTTGGATTACCAGACTTTTTATTCGATTTAAAATTTAATGTGAATAGTTTTAAAGTAAAAGCTCCAGGTTCTGCAACTATTGTAGTAAATGGAAGTAGAATGAATTCACAAGCACAAGCAGCAATTAATAAAGCGCGATCTGGAGATGTAATAGCAATATTTGATGTGAAGTCGAGTATTCAAGGTGTTTCTGGAATATCTGTAAAAGATGCCTCTGCTGTATCTGTAGAAATTCAATAAAAAAGTAAACAAATGAATAGGAAAAGTTTTTTAATAACCTTAATTGTCATGTTTTCAGTAAATACTTTATTTGCTCAAGCAAACTTGTTAAATGCAAGCTCGCCAGAAGAAATAGGTAAGAAAACAGATGAGCAACTTGCAGCAGATAATGACAAGCCACTCGCTTATGGATATGTAGGAGATAGAGATCTTTTATGGTCCAAGGTTGTTTGGGAATATATTGATTTAAACGAAAGAATCAATCTCCCATTTTATTATCCTATTCATGACAATAGTACATCTGCAACTAGAAAATCGTTGTTTAAAACTTTAATGGATGGTATTCAAGAAGGTGCTATTACACAAGTATATGACGATTCTTATTTTACTGCAAAATTAACCAAAAAAGAAATTGAGGCTAAGTTATTCAGAATTGATACAACGGATGTAGGGCGTGATGAAATGAATGCAGGAGTTGCCAATATTGATGAATATATTGATAAAGTTGAATTAAATCCAAAGGATATTGAAGGTTTTAAAGTAAAAGGAGTATGGTATCTAGATAAGCGTCAAGGTGAAATGAAATATAGAATGCTTGCAATAGCTCCTGTAGCTCCAGATGTTCAGACCAAAGGAAGAGAAGAACTAGGAGATGTAGCAGAAAAATTACCATTATTCTGGGTATATTATCCTGGAGCCAGACAATCCTTATATGATATGAAAGTATTTAATCAGAAAAATGCTGCTTATCCTATATCTTTTGACCATTTATTGAATGCGAAGCGTTTTAATTCTATTATATATCGTGAAGAAAATATTTATGGAAATCGTGATGTGAACCATTATGTAAAAGGAAATTCCTTATATCAAGTATTGGAATCAGATAAAATAAAAGAAGGAATCCGTGATAAAGAATTGGATGTGTGGAACTACTAATTTTTAAAACAAATTAATATTTAAACTCTTGTATACTTTGCAAGAGTTTTTTTATGTATTCAATTTTGGATATTGATCGGAGTCCAAATGAATTAAAATGTAATAACTTTACATCAAATGAAACAAGTAGATTATATTATTGTAGGATTGGGACTTGCAGGTCTTTCTTTTTCAAGAGAATTAGAGAAGCAAGGAAAGTCGTTTATAGTATATGAAGATGATTCTCAACATTCATCAAAAGTTGCTGGTGGAATGTATAATCCGATTATTTTAAAGCGTTTTACACCAGTTTGGGATGCAGAAAACCAATTGAAAATTGCGGTACCTTTTTATAAAGAATTAGAAAATTTATTGGGTGCTACTTATGATACTAAAATTCCAATTTACAGATTATTAACTTCTATAGAAGAACAGAATAATTGGTTTGCAACATGCGACCATCCTGTGCTTTCTCAATATATGATTCCTAAAATTATAAAGGAAACATTCAATGGTATAAAATCTCCATTTGGATATGGAAAAGTAATTGGTACAGGGAAAATTGACACTGCAAAATTGATTCATGATTACAGGTTGTATTTAGAAAAAAAAGAGGTAATTATTTATTCTAATTTTGAATATAAAGCAATACAACATAGCATAAAACAAGTTGTTTATAAAAATTATATAGCATCCAAAATCGTTTTTTGTGAAGGATATGGAATTAAACAGAATCCCTATTTCAATCACTTACCTATGCAAGAGGCAAAAGGTGAGTATATTACTATTTATGCTCCTGATTTAAATATAGATTTTGTTTTAAAATCTTCAGTATCTATAATGCCATTAGGAGGTCATACGTTTAAAATTGGTGCGACATTTAACTGGAACGATAAAACCAATATTCCAACAGAAAAAGGTAAAGACGAGTTGGTTTCGAAATTAAAGACTCTTATTTCGGTTCCATTTGAAATAATAGATCAGGTTGCAGGAATACGTCCTACAGTTAAAGATAGAAGACCATTGGTTGGGATTCATCCTAATCATACAGAATTAGCCATTATAAATGGTTTGGGAACACGAGGTGTGATGATTGCTCCGACTGTTGCTAAAGAACTCTATAATCACATAGAAAACGAAACAAAACTCAGAAATGAAATAAATATTTCTAGGTTTACTGGTTGATTATTTTTTGTCATATTTCTTATCATAACTCACAAAAATATGTATCCAAATCAATCTTGCCAATCTTAAACTCATCGGTGTACATAAGATTAATGCTAGAATAATAGATACGAAACTTTGATTAATTGTAAATTTAAATAACACATATGTAACGATAAAAGTTGCAATACCTATGGCAACACTTAATGCATAATTGATAAACATGGCTCCAAAAAAGAAAGAAGGTTCCATCATATATTTTAAATCGCAAGTACTACAATTATCGTGAAGCTTTAATAAGTTTTTAAACGACCAAATATTTTTTTCAACATAAAAATCTCCTTGATTACATCGAGGACATTTGTTATTTAAAATACTATAAAGTTTGGTTCCTTTTTTAAACATGATAAAAATAAAAATAGATTACTTTTGCAAAAGTAAACTTTTAAAAGAACTATTCAATTACAATTATTATAATTCATGTTAAACATTCATAATTTAACCGTTTCATTTTCTGGTGAAGACTTATTTTCAGGAATTACTTTTAGGCTTAATGGAGGAAATAGAGTCGGTCTTGTAGGGAAAAATGGCGCTGGAAAATCAACTTTATTGAAAGTGATATCTCAGGATATTGAATATAATACTGGAACGATGGCTTTTGAAAAAGATGTGAAAATTGGTTTTTTACGACAAGATATTGATTTTGTAGCAGGTAGAACAATATTGGATGAAGCATATGAAGCGTTTACTGAAATAAAAAAAATCGAACGAAAACTTGATCAGGTAAACCTAGAATTGGTAGAAAGAACCGATTACGAAAGTGATTCTTATACTGAATTGATTAACGATATGACTGACATGACACATCGTTTTGAATTGTTGGGAGGATATAATTATAAAGGAGATACTGAAAAAATATTACAAGGATTAGGTTTTCAAAGAGAGGATTTTGATAAACTAACAGACACTTTTTCTGGAGGATGGAGAATGCGAATTGAACTTGCAAAATTACTACTTCAGAATAATGATATTTTGTTATTGGATGAGCCTACGAACCATTTGGATATTGAATCAATCATATGGTTAGAAAATTTTTTAAAAAATTACACAGGAGCAGTAATGCTGGTTTCACACGATAAAATGTTTTTAGATAATGTAACCAATCGTACTATCGAAATTTCTCTTGGAAAAATATATGATTTTAAAAAACCTTATACAGAGTATCTTAAATTAAGAGGTGAAATTATTGAAAAGCAATTGCAAGCGCAGAAGAATCAAGATAAAGAAATCAAACAAACACAACAGTTAATTGATAAATTTAGAGCCAAGGCGAATAAGGCTTCAATGGCTCAATCATTAATAAAAAAACTAGATAAGGTTGAAAGAATAGAAGTAGATGTTGAAGATACAGCAGTGATGAGAGTTCGATTTCCATTATCAATTCAGCCAGGAAAAATTATTGTTGAGGCTGAAAAACTTTCCAAAAGTTATGGTGATAACCATGTGCTTGAGAATGTAGATTTATTAATTGATCGCGGAAGTAGAATTGCATTTGTTGGACAGAATGGACAAGGTAAATCTACGTTGGCCAAGATGTTGGTAGGTGATATTCCATTTGAAGGGAAAATGAAATTGGGACATAATGTTCAAGTAGGATATTTTGCTCAAAATCAATCGGAAGAATTGGACGGAGAGAAAACAGTCTTGCAGATCATGGAAGATGCAGCGACTGATTCTAATAGAGTGAAAGTTCGCGATATGCTCGGTGCATTTTTATTTGGTGGTGATGATGCTGATAAAAAGGCAAAAGTGCTTTCAGGAGGAGAACGAAACAGACTTGCATTGTGTAAATTATTGTTGCAGCCTATCAATACTTTGATTATGGATGAACCGACAAATCACTTGGACATTGCATCAAAAAATGTATTGAAGGATGCTTTGAAAAAATTTGAAGGAACATTGATTGTAGTTTCACATGATAGAGATTTCTTGCAAGGATTGACGGATACAGTTTATGGCTTTAAAGATAAAGTAATCAAAGAATATCTTGGAGATATTGATTATTTCTTAGAGCAACATAAAATGGAGAATCTTCGTGAGGCTGAGAAAAGAACAAAAATTGTTGTCGAGAAAAAAGTTGTTAATTCTAGTTCTAGTCAGACTAGAGAGGAGGAGAAAAAGCAGAAGAAATTGAGAAACAAGTTGTCTAATCTTGAAACTCAAATTTCTGATTTAGAAAAGGAAATCATCAATTTAGACGCTTTAATTTCTGAAGATTTTCAAAAAGTGAATGCTCAAGAAAATTTCTTTAAAAATTATCAAGCAAAAAAAGACCAATTGGACGTATTGATGGAAAACTGGTCAGAAATAGAAGAAAAAATTAATGCCTAATATAGAGAATAGTATTCTTCAGAAAATTACTTTTTCTGCAATTAAAGAGAAAAATATTTCTCTATATATCAAACGAGAAGATTTAATTCATCCTACTATTTCAGGAAATAAATACCGAAAATTAAAATACAATATACTTGAAGCACAATCTCAAGGGAAGAAGACATTATTGACTTTTGGTGGTGCTTATTCGAATCATATTGCTGCTGTTGCGGCAACTGGAAAAGAATGTGGTTTTAAAACTATTGGGATTATAAGAGGAGATGAGTTAGGAAATAATATAGAAGAAACATTTCTATCAAATCCTACTTTGAAATATGCACACGATTGTGGAATGGAATTTAAGTTTGTCACAAGAGCAGTCTATCGAGATAAAAACTCAGAAGTATTTAATGCAAATTTAAAAAACGAATTTGGAGATTTTTATTTAATTCCAGAAGGAGGAACAAACGAACTAGCAATAAAAGGTTGTGAAGAAATTTTGTCAAAAGACACTGACCAATTTGATTATGTATGTGTTTCCATAGGAACAGGCGGAACAATTTCAGGGATTATTAATTCGGCAAAAGAACATCAAAACGTCATAGGTTTTCCTGCATTAAAAGGTAATTTTTTAGAAGGAGAAATTAGAAAATGGATAGGTGAAAAATTGAATTGGAAATTGAATTTTGATTATCATTTTGGCGGATATGCAAAGACTACTGATAAATTGATTCATTTTATAAATAATTTTAAACAGGAAACTGAAATTCCTTTAGACCCAATTTATACTGGGAAAATGGTAGTTGGAGTTGTAGATTTAATAAATAAGGATTATTTTGCTAAAGGTTCGAAAATCTTATTTATTCATACAGGAGGAATTCAAGGAATTCAAGGGATGAATGCAATATTAAGAAAGAAAAATAAACAAACATTAAAATTATGAAAGGTAAAAATCGAGGTTGGATAAGCGTGTTGTTGATAATTATACCTTATCTAATTATAGTTGGATTTTTTCAATTTTTTGGAATGCTTATTTCAGGTAAAGATTTAAATGATTTATCAATACCAGATACTCCAATTCAAACTTTAATTGGCTCTTTTTTCGCAATGCTTGGAACTCTATTGGTTTTATGGATATTTATGAAATATGTAGACAAAGAGAAATTTGTAAATCTTGGATTACATATTAAAAATAGAAAGACAGATTTTATTTTGGGTATTGTATTAGGGATAGTAGTAATGGGAATTGGTTATGAATTATTGGTTTTATTAAACGAAATCAGTTTTGACAAAATAGTATTTGATCCGATAAATATTTTGATTTCAGTTGCGTTGTTTACTTGTGTTGCAATCATGGAAGAAATTTTATTTAGAGGTTATATACTGAGGAATTTAATGATTTCATTTAATAAATATATTGCTTTAATTATTTCCTCGTTACTTTTTTCATTGATGCATGGAATGAATCCAAATATGGATGGATTCAGTGCGATGAGTCTTTTTTTAGCAGGAATATTGCTTGGAATATCTTATATATATACCAAGAATCTTTGGTTTCCGATAGCATTGCACTTAAGTTGGAATTTATTTCAGACATTATTTGGATTTAATGTAAGTGGTCAAGATTTTTATTCAGTTATAGAATTTAAGACTCAAGAGAATAATTTATTGAATGGAGGAGCGTTTGGAATGGAAGGGTCGATACTATCTATCATTGCTAATGTTTTAATAATTGCTGGTATAATAGTGTACTATACTAAATATAAAGTTTCGCTTAATGAAAATTAGATTTTTAATTGCAGTATTCACTTTCTTATTTTTAACCAGTTGCGGTTCCAAAAGAAAAGTAACAACAGTTTATAAAGATAATAGAACTGAAAAAGTAGTAGACCAAGTTGTTATTCCAGAAGTTAAAACAACTGAAAAGTCTTCAATTCCAGTAGTAAAAGTTCCTGCTCGAACTTATGAAGAAATTAAAATAAATTATATTAAAAAATACCACCAAGTTGCTATTCAGGAAATGGAAATTTATAGAATTCCGGCAAGTATTACGTTGGCTCAAGGAGTTTTAGAATCAAGAAGTGGAACTAGTCAATTGACTATGCGCTCCAATAATCATTTTGGGATTAAATGTCATAAAGGATGGACAGGAGGAAGAACGTATCATGATGATGATGAAAAAGGGGAATGTTTTCGAGTTTATAAAGATCCATCCAATTCTTTTCGTGATCATTCATTATTTCTTGCATTGAGAAAACGATACGCTGATTTATTCAAGTTAAAAATAACAGATTATAAACGGTGGGCGAGAGGCTTACAGAAAGCAGGATATGCTACTGACAAAACCTATCCACAGAAATTGATTAAGATTATTGAACAGTATGAGTTGTATAAATACGATACAATGGCATTAGGAAATAACAGTGAAGATATTAGAGTAAAAGAAGTAGAGAGTTCAACTGTAAAAGAAAGTTCTCACGTAGTTAAAAAGGGAGATACTTTATATTCTATTTCACGTAGATATAATATCTCTATTGATAAATTAAAACAACTTAATAAACTTGAAGACAATATGATTTCTATAGGTCAGGAATTATTTATAGTGGATTGATAAAAAGCAAAAAAGCGCCAATTGGCGCTTTTTAAATTTAATAACTTACTTAACTAATCTCTCTTTTCATGTCTTCTTTCTCTAGTTCCTTCGTTTCCCTTACGTTTTTCTTTCATGCCTTTCACTTGATGTCTTTTCGACTTCTCCCATTTAGCAAATTGTTTTTCATCTAAGATTTGTTTCATTTTATTTTTTAGTGCTATTTTCTTATCAAGCATTTTATTTTTCATTTCATATCGCTCGTTTTGTGTTAACTCTTTTCTTTTCTCGCGATTCACTTTCATTTCTTTGCGCTCTTTTGCAATTTCAAGATTAAGTTGTTTAATTTCTCTTTGTTGACTTTCATTAAGATCCAACTGTAAGGTCATTTTTTTAGTTTTCAATTCTGCCATTTGTTCAGGAGTAAAGTTTCTTTTCTCACGATTTGGTCTTTCTTGTGCTTGTGTGTTCAATGCAATCAATGCAATTAATACGAATGCTAATTTTTTCATTTTTTATGGTTTTTAAATTTATTTTCATTTCTATGACTTTTAAAAAATGAAAAGGTTTAAATTTGAGATTCTATTTAACAAAACTTTTAGAAAAATGAAACATCCAGAAAATGTTTACAAACACATAAACCAAATAAACATGAAAAGTAAAAATTATATTGTAGTATTAGTTTGTAGTATCTTATTATTTTCTTGTAAACCCAATAACGAATCAAGAAAACCAATAGATCAAGTAACTGTTGAACAAAACAGTTCGCCAATGCAACAGAATTTAAATAAATATGTAGATGTTAAATTAACTTCTGACCTTAGTGTACTTACTGAAAATGAACGTAAAATGCTACCAATTTTGATTAAAGCAGCAGATAAGATGAATGACCTTTTCTGGTATGAATCTCATGGTGATAAAGAAGGTATATTGAATAGTATTGAAGATGCTGATACGAAAAAATTTGTGGAGATTAATTATGGTCCTTGGGATCGATTGAATGGGAATAAATCTTTTATAGAAGGAATTCCTAACAAACCGTTAGGAGCAAATTACTATCCTAAAGATATGACAAAGGAGGAATTCGAAAAAGCAGAATTTGATAAGAAAGGAAGTATTTACACATTTGTAAGGAGAGATGAAAATGGAAAATTGTATGCGATTCCATATCATAAGCAATTTGAAAAAGAAGTAAAAGAAGTATCTGATTTATTAAAAGAAGCCGCAGAACTTGCCGATGATGCCGGATTAAAAAAATACTTAACTTTAAGGTCATTAGCCTTATTAGATGATGAATATCAAGCAAGTGACTTGGCTTGGATGGACATGAAAAGTAATACTTTAGATATTGTGATAGGGCCTATTGAGACTTATGAAGATCATATTTATGGAAATAAGGCATCACATGAAGGATATGTTTTAATTAAAGACCAAGCTTGGAGTGCTAGGTTGGCAAAATTCAGTGCATATCTGCCAGAATTACAAAAAGGATTGCCAGTTGATGCTAAATACAAGCAAGAAGTTCCAGGAACGGATTCTGATTTGAATGCATACGACGTTGTTTTTTATGCAGGAGATTGCAACTCAGGAAGTAAAACTATTGCAATCAACCTTCCAAACGATGAAGAAGTTCAGTTGCAAAAAGGAACTCGAAGATTGCAATTAAAAAATGCGATGAGGGCCAAGTTTGACAAAATTTTAGAACCTATTTCTGATATGTTAATCCAGGAAGATCAACGTCAATATATCACATTTGATGCATTTTTTGAGAATACAATGTTTCATGAAGTAGCTCATGGACTTGGAATAAAAAATACGATAGACGGAAAAGGAACGGTAAGAAATGCCTTGAAAGAACATTCAAGTGCACTTGAAGAAGGAAAGGCAGATATTCTAGGTTTATATATGATTCAGCAGTTACATGCCAAAGGAGATTTAGAAGGGGAATTTAAAAATAATATGGTGACATTTATGGCTGGAATTTTTAGATCAGTACGATTCGGAGCATCTTCTGCACATGGAAAAGCAAATATGATTCGTTTTAACTTCTTTAAAGAAAAAGGAGCTTTTACGAGAAATGCAGATGGAACTTACAAAGTGAATTTTGACAAAATGGAAACCGCAATGAAGGATCTATCTAACGTGATACTAACTTTGCAAGGAAATGGGGATTATGAAGGTGTAGCAGCGTTAGTTGCATCTAGTGGAATTATTTCTAACGAATTACAAGCAGACCTTGATAGACTTGGAGCAGCTAGAATTCCTGTTGATGTAGTATTTGAACAAGGGGTTGAGGCTTTAGGATTATAAAATAGAATTATCAAATACATATATAAACTTTAAATTAAACTAAATGAAAAAAATTGTTATTGTATTAATGTTGTTAGTGTCAACGGTATCCTTTACTCAAACAAAATTATATGTACATCCAGACGCTGAAAGTTATGTTGCTAATACTAAGATGATAGCTATATTGCCAATGAAAGTACAGATTAAATTAAGACCAAAACAAATGAAGGATTTAACTCCAGAACAATTAGTTCAAATGGGAAAAGACGAATCTTTAGATATTCAAAAGGCAATGTATTCTTGGTTTTTGACAAGAAAGAAAAGAGGGTCTATGTTGGTTGACGTTCAGAATCCTACTACTACAAATGCTTTATTAAAAAAAGAAGGTATTGATATTCATTCTTATGACGATTATCTTCCAAGTGAATTAGGTGAAATATTAGGCGTCGAAACAGTAATTACAGGTACTTACGAAACTTCTAAACCTTTATCTGACGGAGTAGGAGTTGCCGTTGCAGTTTTATTTGGAGCATTTGCTTCCACCAATACTGCCGTTATGAATATGGATTTCACAAGTACTACTGATGATGAACTGGTAGTGAATTACAATAAAAAAGTACGGGGTTCAATAGGATCAGATGCACAAGATTTAGTTAATATTTTAATGAGAAAAGTTTCTAGAAGAATCCCCTACACTAAATAAGTGAAAATTATAAGTTATGTTAAAAAGAATTTTGCTAATCGTCATTTTATTTCAATTATCAGCTTGTTCAGAATTACAACAAGTAATCAATCAATTGCCGAATGGTGGATTGACCAATGATCAGATAGGGCTAGGACTTAAAGAAGCCTTAAATAATGGAATTACGAACCAAGTAAGTACATTACAAGTTAAAGATGGTTTTTTTAAGAATGAATTGGTAAAGATTCTCTTACCTGAAGAATTGCAGAAAGTTGACAAAGCATTGCGGACTATTGGATTGTCATCTGTTGCGGATGAAGGTTTAAAAGTCTTGAATCGCGCTGCAGAAGATGCCGTAGGTGAAGCAATCCCCATTTTTGTAAGCGCTGTAAAAGGAATGACGTTCAATGATGTTAAAGGAATTTTATTGGGAAATGATGTTGCTGCAACAACTTTTTTACAAGGACAAACTTCCAATGAATTATATCAAAAATTCAATCCAATCATTAAAAATTCTTTTCAAAAAGTAGGTGCAGATAAAATATGGAGTGATTTAATAACAAAATATAATAGCCTTCCTTTAACTAAAGATGTTAATCCAGATTTAACAGATTATGTTACTGGAGAAGCCTTGAAAGGTGTTTTTAAAATGGTAGAAATAGAGGAAAAGGATATTCGGACTAAAATAAGTAGTAGAACTAGTGATTTATTAAAAAGAGTATTTGCTCTTCAGGATAACAAATAAATAATTGTTTCAACGAAGGCAGTTGTATTTAAGTTCAATGAAGTTTATGTAAACAAAAAATCCCAAGAAAATTCTTGGGATTTTTTTTTACATATTATTTAAAATGATTTCCATTTCTTGCTGTAATTCTAGTGCTTTTTCTTTTGCCTCTTTAGCAAAATTCTCGCCATTTCCTGCATAAATAATTCCACGAGAAGAATTAATTAAAAGTCCTACTTCTTTATTTAACCCATATTTACATACATCTTGTAAATTTCCACCTTGTGCCCCAACTCCGGGAACTAGTAGGAAATGATTTGGGACTATTTCTCGAATTCCTTTAAAGTATTCCGCCTTAGTTGCACCCACAACATACATTAATTGCTCACTATTTTTCCAAGTCAAGGACTTCTTTAAAACTTCTTTATACAATTCATTAGAATCAACTGATAGCCCTTGAAAATCAAGTCCTCCAGCATTAGAAGTTAATGCTAGTAATATTGTAAATTTTTCTTCAAATGCCAAAAAAGGCTCTACAGAATCACTTCCCATATAGGGAGCGACAGTTATAGAGTCAAATTTTAAATCGTCAAAAAATGCCTTCGCATACATCGTTGAAGTATTTCCAATATCACCACGTTTTGCATCCGCAATTGTAAATATTTCAGGGTGCCTTTCATTCAGGTAATTGATTGTTTTTTCAAGAGACCTCCATCCTTTTATACCGTATGCTTCATAAAAAGCAGTATTCGGCTTATAAGCAACAGCAAGATGATGCGTAGCATCAATAATTTGTTTGTTAAATTCAAATATTGGATCTTCCAATTCCAATAAATGAGAAGGAACCTTATTTAAATCTACATCCAATCCAATACATAAAAAAGACTTTTTTAATTGGATTTGATCAATAATTTCTTGTTTGTTCATTGTAAGTTTTAAATCGTATTGCAAATGTAGTAATTTTAATATTTTAAATGAGACAGACAGTACACTTAACTTTTAATATACTTTCTATGCATTATTTCTATAAATTATCAAAAACCTAAATCTGTTACCTATATTTGTTCTAAATAAAATCACAATTTGTTACAATCACTAGTCCATAAATTTTTCTACGCGATATTGACATTATTAGGAGTTGTTACGGTAATTTTCTTTTTGCTAAATAAAACTCCTGGCGACGCAGCACAAATGATGCTCGATCAGCGAGAAGATAGTGAGCAATTGAATAATATTCGAAAGAAATATGGATTTGACAAGCCACTTACTACTCAATATTTTTATTATTTGAATGACTTGTCTCCCATTTCAATTCATAGTAATGACATGGATAATTATACATTCTATAAGGATAATAAATATCAAGGCATTAGATTATTTTCAATAGCCAATAAAACAATTGTTTTTAAATTGCCTTATCTGAGAGAGTCTTATCAAAAAAATGGTAAAAAAGTTTCAGAAATTATTTATGAAACCTTGCCTAATACTATTGTTCTTGCTGTTACAGCAATTTTAATTGCTATTGTTTTAGGTATCTTTTTTGGGATACTTTCTGCGATATTTAAAGATACCTTTTTCGACAGAGTTATATCGATAATAAGCACACTAGGAATGAGTGTTCCTTCTTTTTTCTCAGCAATATTATTTGCTTGGTTTTTTGGGTTTGTATTAAATAAATACACGAATTTAAACATGACTGGAAGTTTATATGAAGTTGATGATTTCGGCGAAGGTTCATACATTCAATGGAAAAATTTAATTCTTCCAGCGATTGTTTTAGGAATTCGACCGCTTGCAGTTATAATTCAATTGATGCGAAATTCTTTATTGGAAGTTTTAAATCAAGATTATATCAGAACAGCCAAGGCCAAAGGGTTGTCAATGTTTACTATTATCAGAAAGCATGCATTGAAAAACTCAATGAATCCTGTTGTGACCGCTATTTCTGGATGGTTTGCATCTTTATTAGCAGGAGCAGTATTTGTGGAATATATTTTTAATTGGAATGGACTAGGAAAGGAAATTATCAATGCATTGAATATGAAAGATTATCCTGTAATTCTAGGAGCGTCAATTATTATTGCTACGATGTTTATTAGTATCAATATTTTTGTTGATGTTGTCTATCGATGGTTGGATCCAAGAATAGGTGTTAAATAATTTTTTAAACTTATAATATAAATCGTTATAGTAACTAATTACTTTTCAACACCAAAAATATTGTCTCTTTGTGTAAATTTGTATTGAAAATATATTAATATGAGTATTATGAGAAAAAAAATAGTTGCAGGAAACTGGAAAATGAATCTTACGAAAGATCAATCTTTAGAATTGGTAAATGAGATAAGTAAAAACGTTGATAATCTTTCTGAAGAAACGGAAGTTATTGTTTCCCCTTCATTTGTTAATCTTTCATCAGTTGTTGATTCAACAAGCCGAAATAAAAAGGTGCAAGTTGCTGCTCAGAATATGCACTTTGCTGAAAATGGTGCGTTTACTGGAGAGGTTTCTGCTGAAATGCTAGAGAGTATAGGTATATCAACTGTCATTCTAGGACATTCAGAAAGAAGAGAGTATTTTAACGAAGGTTCGCATCTATTGACTAAAAAAGTAGAACAGGCTTTGGAGCATAAAATGAGAATTATATTTTGTTTTGGAGAAAAGTTAGAAGATCGTCAATCCAATAATCATTTTGATATTGTAAGAGAACAGTTACAAGATTCTTTATTTCACTTGAATGAAGTAGACTGGGACTCCATAGTTTTGGCTTACGAGCCAGTTTGGGCAATAGGAACTGGAGAAACAGCTAGTCCAGAACAAGCCCAAGAAATGCATGCATTCATAAGAAAATTGGTTGAAAATAAATATGATGATGAAGTATCGAATCGTGTTTCAATTCTTTATGGTGGAAGTGTTAAACCTGCCAATGCGGAAGAGATTTTTTCTAAACCGGATGTTGATGGAGGATTGATAGGAGGAGCATCCTTAAACGCTTCAGATTTTACTGCAATTATAAACGCAATTTAATTTCCACCTTTATAAGTGGTCGCTGAGCGGAGTGGAAGTGAGGCGAAGTAAAAATAAAAAAATTAATAGGATTGTATGGATAGTATTTATATTGAATATAACTTCATAGTATCGCCTAAAGAGCCTGGAACTGAAATTTTAATTGCAGAATTGGGTTCTGTAGGTTTTGAGAGTTTTATTGAGAATGATCATGGTGTTACTGCCTATATCCAAAAGGAAAATTGGAATTCAGAAGTTTTAAAAGATATTTTCATTTTAACTTCTGATGAATTTTCTATTGAATATCAATTTAAAGAAATTGAACAGACCAATTGGAATGCAGAATGGGAGAAGAATTTTCAACCGATCCAAGTAGATGATTTGGTAAGTATTCGAGCTCCATTTCATGAAAACCCAAATCTGAAATATGATATTGTAATTGAGCCCAAAATGAGTTTTGGGACGGGACATCATGAAACCACTCATATGATGGTTCAGCATTTGTTACAATTGGAACTAAAAGATAAAAAAGTGTTGGATATGGGTTGTGGAACTGGAATATTGGCAATTTTTGCTGAGATGAAAGGAGCAAACCCAACAGATGCAATTGATATTGACAATTGGTGTTATGAAAATTCAATAGAGAATGTTGACCGTAATAATTGCCATAATATTTCCGTATATGAAGGAGATTCTTCTTTATTGGTCAATAAAAAATATGATGTAATTATTGCCAATATTAATCGCAACATATTGTTAATGGATATGTCAATTTATATAGGATGTTTAAATGAAAATGGAATTTTATTACTAAGCGGATTCTATCAAGATGATATTCCATTGATAGATGTTGAAGTTTCTAAATATGGATTGAAATTGGAGCATTTTATTAAAAGGAATAATTGGGTTGCACTGAAGTATGTAAAATAAAATTGTTTTTTATAAGTTTGTATATATAAAATGAGCACAAAAGAAAAAATACAAGAAGATGTTGATGTCTTAGAACAGGAGATACATAAGTATGAGATTGTATTACATAATGATGATGTGAATACATTTGACTTTGTAATGGACTCATTGATGGATGTATGTGAGCATACTTTAGAACAGGCGGAACAATGTACTATATTGGTTCATTATAAAGGAAAGTGTACTGTAAAAACAGGAGAATACGATTACTTAAAACCACGCTGTTCTAAGTTATTGTCATTAGGGCTTTCTGCTGAGATAATATAAATTTTCTTTACTTTTTTTAACATCGCTTTATGCATTTTATATTTTTTGAAATGTATATTTGTCGCTGTCAAAATATATATGGCAAAACCATAATAAATTTAAACCTCTAATAAATGAAAAAAATAGTTACCCTTTGTTTGTTGCTAGTATCTGGATTTATAATTGCTCAAGCACCAGAAGAAAAAGCAGTTGAGAAAAATCCACTTGCAATGAAATATGCAGAAACGATTACTATAGAAGATATGCGTGATGATTTAACAATCTTAGCGTCAGATGCTTTAGAAGGAAGAGAAACAGGTAAGAGAGGTCAAAAAATGGCTGCTGCATATATTAAATCACATTTTGAAGAGTTAGAACTTGAAGGTCCAGTAAAGACTGGAAACGGATATTATCAGGATGTCCCTTTAGTTACTTCTAAAGCAGGAAATACATATCTTAAAATAGGCAGAAAAAAATTAATAAACCTTAAGGAATTTTGGTATTCAGGAAATCCAATTGATAGTGAAGAAATTACTACGGAAGTGGTTTTTGTAGGTGATGGAACTGCTCAGAATTTTAAAAATATTGATGTTAAAGGAAAATCAATATTGGCAATAAATTCAGATAGAGGAGAAAGAGGTAAAATAATAAGGGCAGCAATAGGGCAAGGTGTAGAAAAAATATTTATTGTAAGAGCTGAGAATCAAAGTCAGCATGAAGATTTTATGAAGCGATATTCTAGGTATTTTACTAGAGGTAAAATGACAATCGATAAAGTAGAAGAGGATACAAGCGTAGGAGCTTTTTATATAAGTCCAGATACTGCAGGCGAATTAATGAATAAGCCTTTTGAAAAACTTACACAAGCAATAACCGATTTTAATAATGGAAATAAGAAAGCTTTAAAAAAAATTAAAACTAAAAAAGCAATCTATAAAACAAATTTCATCAAAGAAAAATTGATCTCAGAAAATGTATTAGGTTTCTTGGAAGGTTCAGATCTGAAAGATGAAATATTGGTATTGACATCTCATTACGACCATATCGGAATAATAAATGGAGAGATTAATAATGGAGCGGACGATGATGGTTCTGGAACCGTTGCAATAATGGATATAGCCGAAGCATTTGTCCAAGCCAAAAAAGAGGGTAATGGCCCAAGAAGAAGTATACTTTTTATGGCTGTAACTGCAGAAGAAAAAGGGCTTTTAGGTTCTGAATATTATGCTGATAATCCTATTTTTCCATTAGAAAATACTGTGGCAGATTTAAATATTGATATGATTGGAAGAATTGATGATAGAGAATTGGAAAGTGAAAATTATGTTAGTTTGGTAGGAGCAGATAAGTTGTCAAGTGAATTGCATGAAATCAGCGAAAGAATGAATTCTACGTATACGAATTTGTTTTTGGACTATACATATAATGATGAGAATCATCCTGAAAGAATTTACTATCGTTCCGATCACTGGAATTTTGCCAAAAATGGAATTCCAGTAATTTTTTATACGACTGGTTCGCATCCAGATTACCATAAACCGACAGATACTGTAGATAAAATAGAATTTGAATTAATGACTGAGAGAACCAAATTGGTTTTTTATACTGCTTGGGAAGTTGCCAATCGAGATGGAAGATTAATAGTGGATAAGAAAATGGATCCAAATGCTACTAGATAATACACGCAATTTTTTTTAACACATTACTGTTTTAATATTATAGTAATAAGAACTACATAATATTTATTTACTAAAACCAAAAAAGGTTGTCATAAATTGACAACCTTTTTTGGTTTTATATATTTTGATTTTTATTGAATTGCTTTGTGTTCCTTTAATTTGCTTAGTTTATAATAAAAATTTCCATAACTATTAATTACTGTTTTTCACCTTCATTTTAATTAATAAACAGGCTCAAAATTTTATTCAAATAAAAAAGCACTCACAAAATGTGAGTGCTTTTTATTCTTAAGTGACCTTGATAGGATTCAAACCTATAACCTCTTGAGCCGTAATCAAGTGCGCTATTCAGTTGCGCCACAAGGCCTTTTTTGAGTTTGCAAATATAGTAACTTTTATAGAATTACAAACTATTTTTCGTTACAAAATATCTCCAGCCAATAAGCATCATTTGCCATTTAGATGCTTTTGCAAGATCCACTCTTTTTTTTGATAATGATGGCAATAGATTTTTATTAATTGATGCTAATAAATTGAATAGTAGTTTTTTCATAAATGCAAATTTACACAATAAAAAAACAACTGAATTTTTTTAATTCAGTTGTTCTATTCATTTATAATTTTAAAGTATGTTATTTCTTTTTGGTGTTGATTTCTATAACGCCATCTTTTCCATTTTCACCATATTTTTTTATAGCAGATTCTCCTTTAAGAACATTCATGCTTTCAATCTTTTCAGTATCAAGCTCTTTCATTTCTTCTGTAGTCGTTTTTTTTCCGTCAATATATATTAACGGAGACACATTTTCGCCACGATTCTTGGAATTTAAAACAATTACTTTATTTTCATCTTCAGCTTTATTTATAATTTTTACTGTTGTATTTGAATTTTTTTTAATTGTAGAATCATTGCCATTTTTTGAAATCCAAATTGTTGAATTTTTTGTATCTTGATTATCTTCATCATCCATATTGATTTTAATGATTTTATGCTTACCATCTTTAGTAATATGATTGACACTATCTTCTGAAATAAATACAACTTTACTTTCTTTTTTTAACGAGTGAACTTCATGATCTCCATTTTCTGAGATAAAAACAAGTTTCTCTGCATGATGGTCTTTTGAATTTTCTATATTGATATTTCCATCTTCATTATTAAATGATATTTTTATAGGATTGATAGGATCTGAACTCTCAATAGCATAATTTGTATTGGTGTTTTTAGATTTCATATCAATTTTAATTGCAGTAATCTCTTCTTTATTGTTGCGCTTGATTCCACTGAATTTTACTTTAGCACCTTCTTTTGAAAATTCTTTTTTAATTCTGTTAAAATCTTCATCATTAGAATGCTTATTAATTAGTGCTATTTGAGTTTCTTCAGAGGCTTTATGGAACTCATATATTTCATTTTTTTGTTCAGTTTGAGCTACAATTTTAGTGTTGAAACTTAACATAAATACTGCTATTAATGGAAGTATTAATAAGTATTTTAATTGATTTCTTTTTTTTGATCGATTTCTGTGTAACATAAGTATTCTTTTTTTGATTAATGAATTGTAAAAGTTATTGGTTAATGCCAATTTGTTTTTTGGCACACTGGTTTTTACTAATAGTAATTGATAATTTTTCTTGCAAATGGATTCTTGTTGTGCTTTATCATCAGCAATAAATTCTAGATTTTGGACTAGTTCTTTTTTATAAAGCCATATTATAGGATTGAACCACAGTATAATTGATATAATTTGTGAAATTATAATGTCAATAGAATGATATTGAAACGCATGTATTTTTTCATGTGAGATTATCTGTTTTAATTCTTTTGAGTTAAATTGGTTTGGATTAAAAACGATATAATTAAAAAAGGAGAAAGGAGAAATATCTTGATGAGTTCTGACCATAGAAAAACCATTTACTTTTTCAACAGGATGTTTTAAAATTAAATTCCCAAGCGAAATTAAATTAACTATTAATTTTCCAATTAAAAACAGGACTCCTATTAAATAGATCTTATTAAAAATTGTTAACCAATTTATTGTCTCATCTTTCGTGATAATAGCATGGTTTTCTAATACTATAAAATCTTCAATCGGTTTTGAATTATTTCCTATGTATAAAGGAATATTGATATATGGTAAAACAAGTGCAATTAGTATTCCTGTTAATAAGAAATATCTATTGGACTGAAAAAAGGTTTCTCTTTCTAATACAATTTTATAAAACCCATAGAAAATCGCAATAATACCTGATGATTTAAGTAAATATTCCATATCGACTATTTTTTATTTTCAATTAGTTTTATAATTTCTTTTAATTCTTCAACGCTTATTTTTTCTTCATTGGCAAAAAAGGAAACCATATTTTTATATGAGTTTTCAAAATAGTTATTGATGGTTTTACTGATGAAGTTCTTACGATAGTCTTCTTTTGAGATAGAAGGGTAGTATTGATGTGTTTTACCGTAAGCGATATGCTTCACAAATCCTTTATCTTCCATTTTTCTTATAGTAGTAGAAACTGTATTGTAATGTGGCTCTTGTGGCAGAAGTGAGACTATATCTTTAACAAATGCTTTTTCAAGTTCCCATAATACTTGCATTATCTCTTCCTCTTTGTTCGTTAATTTTTCCATACTAAATAATAATTTGATATTACAAACTTACAACTATTTTTGTAGTTATACAACTATCGATATAGTTTTAACAAAAAATTAGTATTTTTTTAAACAATTTTTTTACTTAAAAAAAACACCCAGCATAGTAATTACTTGGTATTTTAATTATGGTCACTTGTTATATAGTTTAAAAGTATAATGAAATATAAGCAGTAATTATTTTTGTTAAAAATAGGACGAGTTTAAATAAGATTTGAATCATAGTAGTAAGAGTTTGATTATAAATAGTTAGTTGAATTTTGTATCTAAATTTAAATATATCACAATATCTATTTCACTACCAAGTAAAAAAGAAGGTATTAATCAAATTAATTTTACATTTTTAAGTAAAAAATTAAAATTAGTTATAATATGAAATATGGTTGCTTTATTAAATATTAAAAATGTAATTCTAAAATAAGTTTTAAATGAAAATATATAAGCAAGTAAAGACATGTTTTTTAATAAAAAATAAAAGCAAAGGAAATATGATTATTTTTTTTGGCAAATTTCATAGTTTGATTATTCAGCACTTGCATAGTAAGGCTGAAATAGTATCTTCGTAAAAAATTAAAAGATGAGTATTGCATTAATTATTATTGGATTTATATTACTAGTTGTAGGAGGAGAATTTTTAGTTCGTTCTTCTGTAGCATTATCATTTAAGTTGAATTTATCAAAACTAATTATTGGGATGACTGTTGTCTCTTTTGCAACATCTGCTCCTGAATTATTGGTGAGTTTGCAGGCAGCTTTAGATGGTTCTCCGGATTTGGCATTGGGAAATGTTATTGGGTCCAATATTGCAAATATAGCCTTGGTATTAGGAGTTACAGCGGTAATTTCACCATTGACTATAGATAAGAATTTTTACAAGATGAATTGGCCAGCAATGATGTTAATATCGTTAATGTTTTATTATTTTTTAACCAATGACACTATAATCTCAATGGTAGAAGGAATAGTCTTATTACTATTTTTAGTTGTTTTTGTTTATATAATGATTGCTAGAGCGAAGAAAGATACATCAGCAGCAATAGAAGAGGTAGATGATGCTTTGCAAGAAACTAGTTATTTTAAAATATTTTTATGGCTTCTTATTGGAGGATCTGCATTGTATTATGGATCTAGTTGGCTTGTTGAAGGGGCCAAAGATATCGCATTAAAGTTTGGCGTAAGTGAGGGAGTGATTGGCGCTACTGTAATTGCTGTCGGAACAAGTGTTCCGGAATTAGCTGCTTCAATAATTGCTGCATTAAAAGGAGAGAAAGCAATTTCATTGGGAAATTTAATAGGATCCAATATTTTTAATATTGGATCTGTTATAGGATTGACTGCAATTATTACTCCAATTCGTGCAGTAGAGCCAAATATAATGTCCAACTTGTATTGGATGCTTGCCGTTTCAGCTATATTAATACCTTTAGTTTTTATTCCAAAAAAATTCGAAATAAGCCGACTGAAAGGGCTTTTATTATTGGCAACCTACATTGTTTTTATTTATTTAGCCTTCGCTTAAAAGAGTGAAAGATTGCACATAAAAAAGAGCTTGCAGTTATGCAAGCTCTTTTTTTTACTTTACTTCTATATATTAACTGATGTTAGCAGACTTTACAGTTTTGATAATTCTACCAGCAATTTTATAAGGATCTCCATTTGAAGCAGGCCTTCTATCTTCTAGCCAACCTTTCCATCCTTTTTCTACTGCAATAATTGGAATTCTGATTGAGGCTCCTCTATCAGAAACTCCCCAAGAGAAATCAGTAATAGAAGCAGTTTCGTGCAACCCAGTTAAACGTTGATCATTGAATTCTCCGTAAACGGCGATATGCTCTTTCACAACAGGTCTGAATGATTCACATATTTTCGCATATATTTCTTTATCACCACAAGTTCTTAAGACCTCGTTTGAGAAGTTTGCATGCATTCCAGAACCATTCCAGTCCATATCTTTTCCTAATGGTTTTGGATGATAATCAATATAGTAACCATACTTTTCTGTTAATCTATCTAATAAATAACGAGCAACCCATATTTCATCTCCTGCTTTTTTTGCTCCTTTAGCAAATAATTGAAACTCCCATTGTCCAGATGCAACCTCTTGATTTATTCCTTCAAAATTTAATCCTGCATCAATACATAAATCAGCATGTTCTTCAACTAAATCTCTACCATGTGTATTTTTCCCACCTACAGAACAGTAATACATACCTTGAGGTGCTGGATAACCACCTATAGGAAACCCTAAAGGCATCTGAGTAGCAGTATCCATAATAAAATATTCTTGTTCGAAACCAAACCAGAAATCGTTATCATCATCATCAATAGTTGCTCTACCATTAGATACGTGTGGTGTACCATCTGCATTTAAAACTTCTGTCATTACTAAATAGCCATTAATCCTTGCAGGATCTGGATAGATCGCTACAGGTTTTAATAAACAATCTGAAGCACCTCCTGATGCTTGTTTAGTTGATGAGCCATCAAAAGACCACAATCCTAATTCTTCAACTGTTCCTTGAAAGTTTTCATGCTCTTCTACTTTGGTTTTACTTCTCATATTTTGAGTTGGAAAATATCCATCTAACCAAATGTATTCTAATTTAATTTTTGCCATAATAATTGCAGATTACATTAATAATTTAAGAAAGCAAATATAAATAATTTTTAAACTAACCTATAATTATTACACCCAAAATTTTTAATTATTATTATATTGTTACTATTACCCCTATTTTTTTTAGGGTATAAATAGATTTATCAGTTTTTTTATTTCAAAATTAATATATTTGTAAAAAATAAGAAAGTATGTCTACATTGAGATTTCAAGCACTTAGAGAAACATTAAATAGAAAACCTATAAAGATTAAAGAGAATAAACGAAGATCTTCAATGTATGGTGAAAATGTTTTTAATAAGACAACTATGCGTCAATATTTAACGAAAGATGCATATATAGGAGTTATGGATGCAATTGAACACGGTTCTAAGATTAACCGAAGAATTGCAGATCAAGTATCTTCGGCAATGAAAGACTGGGCATTGTCTAAAAATGTGACACATTATACACATTGGTTTCAACCTTTAACAGGAGCTACAGCTGAAAAACACGATGCATTTTTTGAAACCATAGGTGATGGAATGGCAATAGAAAAATTTGGAGGAGGGCAATTAGTGCAACAAGAACCAGATGCGTCAAGTTTTCCGAATGGTGGAATCAGAAACACATTTGAAGCAAGAGGTTATACTGCTTGGGATCCTACTTCTCCAGCGTTTATTTATGGAACTACATTATGTATTCCCACAATTTTTGTTTCATACACTGGAGAAGCATTAGATTATAAAACACCCTTATTAAGGGCATTAAATACTGTTGATGATGCAGCAACTGCAGTGTGTAAATATTTTGACAAAAATGTAAAAAAGGTAAGTGCATCATTAGGGTGGGAGCAAGAATATTTTTTAATTGATAAGGCATTGGCTTCTTCAAGACCAGACATTTTATTAACAGGAAGAACGCTATTGGGACATTCTTCTGCTAAAGGGCAACAGCTTGATGATCATTATTTTGGTACGATTCCAAGTAGAGCATTGTCATATATGAGTGCTCTTGAAAAAGAGTGTATGCTCCTTGGAATACCAGTAAAAACAAGGCATAACGAAGTTGCACCTAACCAATTCGAATTGGCTCCCATATACGAAGAGTCCAATCTTGCAGTAGATCATAATTCATTACTGATGGATGTGATGGAGAAGGTTGCAGATCGTCATAATTTTAAAGTTTTATTTCATGAAAAACCATTTGCTGGTGTAAATGGGTCAGGAAAACATAATAATTGGTCATTGGCAACAGATACTGGAGTGAATTTATTAAGTCCAGGAAAAACACCTATGAGTAATCTACAATTTTTGACATTTTTTGTAAATACTATTAAAGCAGTTTATGAGAATGAAGAATTGATAAGAGCATCAATTGCAAGTGCAAGTAATGATCATAGGCTAGGAGCCAATGAAGCACCTCCAGCAATTATTTCTGTATTTATTGGATCTCAATTAACTAAGGCCTTAAAGGAATTGGAAAATGTAACTCATGGGAAATTATCTCCTGAAGAAAAAACAGATTTAAAACTAAACGTAGTAGGTAAAATTCCAGATGTATTATTGGACAATACCGATAGAAATAGAACTTCGCCATTTGCCTTTACAGGAAATAAATTTGAATTTAGAGCGGTAGGTTCTACAGCCAATTGTGCGAATCCAATGACAGTTTTGAATACGATTGTTGCGAAACAGTTGAAAGAGTTTAAAATTGAAGTTGATAAATTAATTGAGTCTAAAGATTTAAAGAAAGATGAGGCGATCTTTAATGTATTACGTGAATATATTAAAGCATCTAAGAACATATTATTTGAAGGAAATGGATATGGAGAAGAATGGGAAAAGGAAGCGAAGAAACGTGGATTGAGTAATAATAAAACAACTCCAGAGGCTTTAAAAGCAAGAGTTTCTAAAAAGACGATCGCATTATTTGAAGAAATGAATGTGATGAGTAAAATAGAAGTAGAGGCAAGGCATGAAATTGAATTAGAAGAATATACATTGCGTATTCAGATTGAAGGAAGAGTTCTTGGAGATATTGCTAAAAATCATATAGTTCCTACAGCCATAAAATATCAAAACGTATTGATTAAAAATGTTTCAGGGTTGAAAGATATATTTGGTAAAGATTTTAAAAAATACGCTTCTGAGCAATTAAATCTGATAACTGAAATATCATCACATATTGAAAATATCAATTCGAAGATTGATAGAATGATTGAAGAACGTAAGAAGGCTAATAAAATGGATAGGCAAAAAGCGGCAGATGCTTATTGCAATAATGTAAAACCCTATTTTGACGAAATCCGTTATCACTGTGATAAACTAGAGTTGATGATTGATGATGAATTATGGCCATTGACCAAATACAGAGAATTATTATTTACCAAATAAACCAAAAAAAGAGTTTCAATTACGATACTCTTTTATTTTTAAAAACAAATACTAGTCCATAGCCAAATAAAAACAAACAATTCTTATTTTTACACTCGATTACAATCTTAAACTCATGAGTCAAGAAATTTCAAAAAGATATGCGCAAAGAGGTGTTTCGGCATCCAAAGAAGATGTGCATAAGGCAATAAAAAATGTTGATAAAGGCTTGTATCCTCAGGCATTCTGTAAGATTGTTCGAGATCATTTAACCAATGACGAGAAATATTGCTTGATTATGCATGCAGATGGAGCAGGAACTAAATCTTCGTTGGCATATATGTATTGGAAAGAAACTGGAGACCTTTCAGTGTGGAAAGGAATTGCACAAGATGCATTGATTATGAATATTGATGATCTATTGTGTGTAGGTGCAACAGATAATATCCTATTATCATCTACTATTGGAAGAAATAAAAATGTAATTCCAGGTGAAGTGATATCTGCAATTATCAATGGAACAGAAGAATTAATTTCGGATTTAAAAACATATGGAGTTGAGATTCATTCTACAGGAGGAGAAACGGCTGATGTCGGTGATCTTGTAAGAACTATTATTGTTGATTCTACGGTAACTGCTAGAATGAAACGCAAGGATGTAATTGATAATGCCAATATTAAAGCAGGAGATGTAATCGTAGGCCTTGAATCGTTTGGTCAAGCAACTTATGAAAAAGAGTACAATGGAGGAATGGGATCCAATGGCTTGACATCTGCACGTCATGATGTTTTTGATAAATATCTTGCTGAAAAATTCCCTGAAAGTTATGATGCCGCAGTACCTGAAGAATTGGTGTATTCTGGAAAAGTAAAATTGACCGATGCAGTTGAGAATTCTCCTATTAATGCTGGAAAACTAGTATTATCTCCAACGAGAACATACGCACCAATTATCAAAGAGATTTTATCAAAATATAATTCAGATTCCATTCACGGAATGGTACATTGCTCAGGAGGAGCACAGACCAAAATCCTTCATTTTATAAAAGACTTACATATTATAAAAGACAATATGTTTGAAGTTCCACCTTTATTCAAATTGATACAAGAGCAATCAAAAACAGACTGGAAAGAAATGTATCAAGTATTTAATTGTGGACATCGTATGGAGATTTATGTGTCTCCAGAAATTGCAGATGAAATTATTTCTATTTCAAAATCTTATAATGTTGATGCTAAAATTATCGGTAGCGTAGCTGCTTCCGAAAATAAAAAATTGACAATTAAGAGTGAGTATGGAGTTTTCAACTATTAACAAGATTAAAAGGTATTATGATTATCACCTTCTAAATAAAATTTGTAAATCAATAAATTAAAGAACTCGTTAATTCGAGTTTTTTTTATTCCAAAAAAATAAGATAAAATTCGTAAATTTGTATTCCAATAGAAAGATAGATGTTAGATAAATTGCATATAGTCAAGCAGCGATTTGACGAAGTTTCAGATTTAATTATTCAGCCAGATATTATAACAGACCAAAAACGTTATGTAAGGTTGAATAGAGAATATAAGGATTTAAGTGCTATGGTTGAGAAAATCAACGAGTACGAAGTCTTATTGAATAATATTGAAGAAGCGAAAGAAATTATTGCTGATGGTTCTGATCCAGAAATGACAGAAATGGCTAAGATGGAAATAGATGAAGCAAATGCTGGTATTCCAAAACTAGAAGAAGATATAAAATTCATGTTAATTCCGAAAGATCCTGAAGATACTAAGAATGCAGTTGTTGAATTGCGTGCTGGAACTGGAGGAGATGAAGCAAGTATATTTGCTGGAGATTTATTTAGAATGTACTCTAAATATTGTTCAGATAGAGGATGGAAAGTTGATACAGTTGATTTCAGTGAAGGGACTAATGGAGGCTTTAAAGAAATCCAATTTGAAGTAAATGGTGCGGATGTTTATGGTACATTAAAATTTGAAGCAGGAGTGCATCGTGTACAGCGAGTTCCACAGACTGAAACTCAAGGACGTGTTCATACTTCAGCAGCAACTGTAATGGTTTTTCCAGAAGCAGAAGAGTTTGACGTTGAAATTAATCCAAAAGATGTAAGAATTGATTTTTTCTGTTCGTCTGGTCCTGGAGGTCAATCAGTAAATACAACCTATTCAGCAGTTCGATTAACGCATATACCTACAGGTCTTGTTGCTCAATGTCAGGATCAAAAATCACAACATAAAAACAAAGAAAAAGCATTTAAAGTATTA
>CAJQNZ010000003.1 GCA_905479835.1 uncultured Flavobacteriaceae bacterium | reverse complement strand
GAATACATCCAAAATTCATGGCTTCAGCAATCACCTTTGGGAAACCTTCATTTTCAGAAAATGGTAAAAATGAATTACAAACTAGCAGAGGCATTTACATACGAACATTATAATGATAAAATTTCAGCAACAATACTAGATGTCAAGAACTAGTCTTATAGATAAAAAAATATATTTGGTAGGCCTTCATTTATTGATGGGTTATTTATTGTTGAATCCTGTAATTTCTAAAAGTATTTTTTTAGTAGTATTCACCATAGGTTTTATGACTATTTTAACGACAAAGAATGCAAATGAAGAAGCTGTAAAATGGTCTGCATATATTGTAGGTGCAGAAGTACTATTTAGAATGTCTAAGGGGCTTTTATTTTATGAATTTCCAAAATATTCGGTATTTATTTTTTTATTTACAGGTTTGTTGCTTGAAAAAAAACGGCATGACATATCACCAGTATTTATTATTTATATCCTATTATTGATGATTGGAATTGCTTTTTCTGATATACCTTTCCCTGAATCGATACGAACCAATGTAATTTTTAATCTAAGTGGCCCTATTCTATTAGGATTGTGTGCGATGTATTTTTACAAACGTAAAATATCAGTAAATACTATTTTCAGTATTCTGAGATATATGGGATTTCCTATGATTTCAATGGTTGCTTATATTTATTTTAAAGTACCAAACTTTGAAGATATTGTATTTGGAGGAGTGTCAAATAGAGTTACTTCAGGAGGCTATGGCCCGAATCAAGTGGCTACTATTTTAGGTGTTGGAATGTTTTGCTATGCAGCATTTATATTGACCGGAAAAAAACTGACTGGTTATCGAATTGTTGATATCGCCCTGTTTTTTTATATTTTTTATAGGACATTGATTACTTTGTCCAGAGGAGGATTGATTGCTGGTATTATTACAATTTTAGTATTTGCCACCTTTTATTTTTTGAGTCGTAGAAATTCAATGGTGCATATTTTAAAATATTTGGCAATTAGTATATTTGTCGCCATACCGATTTGGACATATACTGCCACTGTAACAGATGGAATGTTGATCAATCGTTATACCAATAAAAATGCGCGAGGAGTAGAGAAAGATGATGTTTCAGCAGGAAGAGTAGAAATATTTATGAATGAGATAGACGGTTTTGTGAAAAACCCTTTTTTTGGAATTGGGGTTGGCTCAGGTAAATTTAAAAGAGAAAAAGATCTAGGGTATACAGTTGCATCGCATAATGAATTGAGTCGATTACTCGGAGAACATGGTGCTATAGGTTTTTTAATACTGATGTTGTTAATTGTTGTTCCTATGAAAAGTATGAATCGACAGCAACTACAAAACAGAGGATATTTAAGTGCATTTATACTCTTTTGGTTTTTAACAATAAATCATTCTGCAATGCGCTTGGCAATGCCAGCATTTATGTATGGATTGTGCACTATAGTTATTACGCATAGTAAAGACATACAATGGGTGCAGAAAAAAAGTGAAGCATGAAAAAAATTATTTACATAGGGAATAATCTTTCTAAGAAAACCAAGTACACTCCTATGTTGGTTACACTTTGTAAATTATTCAGAAAAGAGAATTACGAAGTGATCATTGCTTCTAGTCAAATGAATAAATTAGTGCGATTGATAGATATGGGTAGAACTGTATTTAAACACCGTAAATCAACCGATTGTGTTCTAATTGATACATTTGGTGCTTCAAATTTTTATTTTGCAGTACTAATTTCACAAATTGCAAGATTATTTAACCTGCCCTATATTCCAATACTTAGAGGTGGGAATTTACCTGGCCGTTTTGATAATAACCCTTTTTTTACCAAACTATTATTTGAAAATTCTTATAAAAATGTAACTCCTTCAGATTTTTTAAAAGTTGAATTGGAAAAAGTAGGGTACGAAGCTTTTGTCATTCCAAATATTCTTGACATTGATCTATATACATTCAAACTCCGACAAAACTACGCTCCCAAAATACTCTACGTAAGAGCCTTTCATCAGATTTACAATCCTACAATGGCTGTAAGAGTTTTAAATGAAGTTAAGAAAGAATACCCTAAAGCAACTCTTTGTATGATAGGTCCACCTAAGGACAGTTCCTTTGATGAAACAAAAGCATTGGCTGCAAAATTGAATTTAGAAGGTAGCATTACATATACAGGGGTATTGTCAAAGAAAGAATGGCATACCCTTTCAGAAGAATATGATATTTTTATCAATACAACCACCGTTGATAATACGCCAGTAAGTGTCATGGAAGCGATGGCAATGGGATTGCCTGTTGTCACGACAAATGTTGGTGGGATTCCATACCTCCTAGAAGATAGAGTGGATGCGTTTCTAGTTGATTCTAACGATCATATAGCAATGAGTAGTACAATTATTGACATTATACAGAAAAAAAACAATGTCGATGAAGTGGTAATCAATGCTAGAAAAAAAGTTGAAAAATTCGATTGGAGTGAAGTTAGAAAATTATGGATTCATACTCTCAATAAAGTTCCCGTAAAAGAGAAAATAAACTTGTACAATCGAATTTATAACTACAGTCCAGTTTTTATTCAAAACATTATTATTTCTATATATGGGTATTACTGGAAAGAACGAAGATTGGGAGGAGGATTTAGAAAACATTTGTCAGAATTTAAAAATAGAGAAACCAATACCAAGGAAGAATGGGATCTATACCAAACGATTGAATTGCGAAAGTTGCTTGTTCATGCTTTTACAACGGTTCCATTTTACAAGGAATTGTATTCCAAAAATGGATTTTCATTAGAAGATTTTAAGAATTTTCAATTGAGTGATATGAAGCGATTGCCCTATTTGGAAAAAGAGGAGTTACGAAAATTTGGAAAAACTACCTTACTCTCTTCAAAAAAGAAAAAAGGATCTTTTTTCGCATCAAGTGGAAGTACTGGTAAACCTGTAAGCATTTATATTTCAAAGAGTTTCCATCAATTGTGGAGTGCTGCGTATGAAGTCCGCGTACGAAATTGGGCAGGAGTTACAAGTAAAATGGCAAGAGGAATGATAGGAGGTAGAAGAATCATTCAAAACAAAAATGCAAATGCTCCCTACTACAGGTACAATATTTTTGAAAGACAAACCTATTTTTCAGCCTACTACATCAATGAAAATACTGCTGAGAATTACTTAAAAGGTATGAAAGTGAATGGAGTAGAATATATGGTTGGGTATGCAATGAGTAATTATTTATTGGCAACTATTATTAACAAACAAAAATTGATAGTACCAAAATTAAAAGCCGTATTAACTTCTAGTGAAGTATTGACAACTGTGATGCGATCAACGATAGAAAAGGCATATCAATGTAAAGTATATGATGCTTATAGTGGAGTAGAAGCCTGTGGATTGATCTCTGAAAATAAAGAGGGCGACTTTTTATTCAGTCCCGATACAGGAATCATGGAAGTTGTTGATGAGAAAGGTACTAAAGTGAATAATGGAGAAACTGGAGAAGTGATTGCAACAGGACTCTTAAATTATGACCAACCATTGATTCGTTATAGAATAGGTGATAGAATAAAAATTTCCGAAAATCAAGTAACTAAGTCTGGATTGGAAATGTTAAAAATTGATAAAGTTGATGGAAGGGTTGAAGATGTAATACTTGCCAAAGATGGTAGTAAAATGGTTCGTTTCCATAGTTTGTTTATTGATATTGAGTATTTAATTGCAGCACAAGTTGTTCAAGAATCAATCGATAATATTCATATTAATCTAGTAGTTGAAAAAGATTTTAATACATCCAACGAAATCATAATTTCACAAAGGTTGACAAGCCAACTTGGAGACGTTGATGTTTGCTATTTTTATTTGCCAGAAATACCAAAAAATAAAAACGGAAAATTTCAAGCAGTAATTTCAAATCTTAAAAAAGAATTGGTGTAAGATGTCAAAAACAATATGGATACTTAATCAAACTGCTGGAAAACCTGATTCTGGTTGGGGAGAACGACATTATTATTTCAGTAGATATTGGGTGAAAAAGGGATACCAAATAAAGATTATTTCTGGATCATACAATCATCTATTTAAAAACCAACCCATAACTGAAAACAAGCGATTTACACTTGAAGAAATGGAAGAGGGAATTACATTTTGTTGGGTGAAAATTCCAATGTATAGAGATAGTGGTTTCGCTAAGTTTTGGAGTAATATAGTATTTACAGTTAAAATATTGTTACTTCCTGTTGATATACTTGGAAAACCTGATGTTATTATTATGTCATCAATGCCTATTTTTCCTATTGTCAGTGCTGTTAAACTAAAAAATAAGTTTAAAGCCGCTACGTTGATTACAGAGATTCGTGATTTATGGCCTTTAACACCAATGTATTTAAAGGGCTATTCACAGTACCATCCTTTGGTTAAAATTGTCGGTTGGTTTGAACGCTATGCCTATCAAAAATCAGATAAAATTGTATCATTACTTCCCAATGCCTCAGAATATATTACTGGAATTTCTAAAGATATCTCAAAATTTGAATACATTCCAAATGGTATTGATGAAGCGATGCTTGTCAAGGAACCGTTGCCCAAAGAAGTCATAGACAAGATTCCTGATAATAAATTTATAATTGGTTATACAGGAACAATGGGAATGGCAAATGCCTTAGAATATTTTGTTGAAGCTTCTATATTGCTTAAAGACAACCCTAAAATTCATTTTGTATTGGTAGGAGATGGATTCTTGAAAAAGGTGTTGCAAGAAAAAACTTTAAAACAGCCTAATATTACTTTTATCCCCAAAATAAATAAAAACCAAGTCCAGCAAATACTCACTTATTTCAATGTGTGTTTTATCGGAAGAAATGATGCACCTCTTTTTGATCATGGAGTTTCTTCGAATAAATACTTTGACTATATGTTAGCCAAAAAACCTGTATTGGTTTCTTCTAATAAAATTAAAGATCCAGTAGAACTTTCCAATTGCGGTATCATTGTTAAACCCGAAAGCGCAGAAGCAATTAAAGATGGAATTTTAGAATTATTTAACTTATCAACAGAAGAAATGAATAAGTTTGGAGATAATGGATATAATTATGTTAAAAAATACCATAATTTTAATTTTTTAAGTGAAGCATATTTAAAATTATTTTAATGGCCAATAATCAGCAATTTACTATTTCTGAACGGAAGTTCTTTTTACGTTTGTTTGACCTATTGGTTGTTATTGGTGGAGTTTATATTGCTGCTTCTTTTAGTGATTTTTATTATTTTGACTTGACTAATGAAAGATTATTCAGATGGTTTATAACCTTGATTCTGTATTTATTATCCTTCGGACAGATTTTTGAAATGTATAATTTAAAAAACTCTAATGATACCTATAAGATAGTAAGGAGTATTGTTGCTACTACAATTGCTACTACGGTTCTATATATTTTTACTCCCTATATATCTCCTGAATTGCCATTGAATCGTTTTCAGATTGTATATCTTTTTCTTGCCATTTCCTTGCCATTACTTTTATGGAGATTGATTTACATCAACTTTATATTTTCTCCCAAGTATTTTAACAACCTTTTATTAATCGGTTCTAGTAATGAAGTTAAAAACCTAAAAGAGTTCATTGAAACTAAGGTTCCCCAAAATCGGATTGCTGCCTGTATTTCATCTAGCCAACAAGTAATTGAAGAATTGAGTTGTTATGACTTAGCAACTGCCAATATTGAAAAAGTAATTGAAGAACTCAGTATAACAGAGATTGTTGTTGCCAATTATAATGCAGATGTATATAATAAGATTCATTCACAATTGATTCATTTGTTTGAAGGAGGAACAACAATTATAAGCGCTAAAAAATTCAAAGAAACTGAAACTGAATTATTACCTGAACTTAAGTTGAGTGATGAGTTTTATGATTACATAACAGTAAGTAAAAACAATAACAATCGATTGTATCTAGTTTTTATAAGATTTATAGACATGCTACTATCTATTGTTGGATTGATTTTTTTAATTATTATTTTGCCTTTTATATTTATAATAGGATTATTTGCAAATAGAGGTACTTTATTTTACAGCCAAGAAAGAGTAGGTGAGAAAGGAAAGTCTTTTACAATTTACAAATTGCGTTCTATGATTAAAAATGCAGAAGAGAACGGTCCAGTTTGGGCAGAGAAAAATGATAAAAGAATTACATATTTTGGAAAGTTTCTACGTAACACTCGATTGGATGAAGTTCCCCAATTCTATAATGTTTTAAAAGGTGAAATGTCTTTAATAGGTCCTAGACCTGAAAGACCAGAATTCGTATCTCAACTTGAAAAAGAGTTGCCTTTTTATGCAATACGGCATATTATTAAACCAGGATTAACAGGATGGGCTCAAGTAATGCATCCTTATGCAGACAATTTAAAAGATCAAGATATGAAGTTGAGGTATGACCTCTTTTATATTAAAGAAAGAAGTATCATTCTAGATTTTAAGATTATCATTAAAACCATCACGACAGTTTTATTCTTTCGAGGTCAGTAAAAAAGATTGCTATTTCAATTTTGAAAGATATATGTAGCGTACCAATAATAGTATCAAAAGAGGAAATAGTGCTACTGAAAACACCTGAATTTTTACAACCCAAATAATTACTAGAACAAATATAAAGAGTAGTAAAATGATTACGTATTGATGAATCCAAAGAGGAATTTTATCTTTTAATAGATAAAAACTAACAATCAAGTTTGGCGCAAATGCCCATAAAAAATTAAAATTATGAGACGCTGTAAAGTGATTACTGAAAAACCAAAGAAAAACAATAACAAGACCTACTAATCCAGTACTAAAAAATAGTACAAAATCAACCCATTTACTGCGCGTATTATTTTGATAGTTTTTATACGTGATAAATGCAGTGATTAATAATGCTATCGTAAATAGAAGTAATGGATTGAATACAAATACTTCCTGTTTTTTTTCTTTATAATTTAAGATAGTTCTTTCTTTTTTAACCAATGAAATTGCTGTTTTATCATTTAAAACAGTTGCTTTTTTCATTGATTTAAATAAATGATCTGGCAAGTACATCGCTTGCTCATAGGTTGCTTCTTTATCCAGTTTATTTCCCAAGGCTATACTTATTCCAAAACTCCCCCAAGAATTCCAATGAATATTATTGTTCATAAGTTCTCTTAAAGTGAAATTGCTTGTTGATGAGTCATTAAAAACCAATTTATTATTCAATTGACTAACAACTAAATCTCTTAATATAGTAGAGCAATTATTAAAATAAGGATCATATGAATAAGACCTGTTTTCAGGTATAAGATTATTCTCTAAGTAATTAAAGAATTGCTGTTTTTCTTGCTGGTTTAAAACAAGTATTTGTTCTTTAACCCAACGTTTATCCAATCGATAACCATACAAGAAGTTATCAATGGGATACCTTCCAAGTTTATAAATCATGTTCCCTTTGACAAAATTCAAATAAAAATTTGGCGCTTCAAAATTGAACATTCCATAATTATAAACTTCATCCATTCCTTGCACAGGATCAACAATTCTTAAAGCACTATGACCGAACGCTTCATACAATTCAGTATTTCCAGGACCACACGTGATAATACTTATTTCAGCTCTATCGGACAATGTAGTATACTGAGAAAACCCTGAAATTGTAAAAAGTAAAAAGCCGAATATGGTAAAAAGTTGCTTCATTTATCTAAGGGATTCAAAATCTACTTTTATTGAAAACACATTGGAATACAAGGCATTCCCAATACTTCCTATGTTGGTTAACGCATAATCAACCTGAATTCCTCGATAGCGGAATCCAGCACCAATACTAGGCTGAACGGAAACAGATTCACTTCCGTCAAATTCTATTGTGTTCTGAATATTTCCAATTCCTCCACGTACATATACTAGATCTATATAATCAACTTGAAATCCTAAAGCAGGATCAATACTTACAAAATTGGTAGAAATAACATCATTCGTTCTAGTAAATCGCATGTTTAAGTCAAATTCTGCCAATACATTAATATCCCTTACAATTTCAAATTTTCTTGCTATTCCAAACTGTGCTTTGGGTAAAGTTATTTCAGTTGTTTCTGGTAATTCTTGATTCTGGCCAGGAACTGCATTTTGAATTTTTTCAAATGCTTGTTCGTCGATACTCCACGCATTAAATGTTGTTGTGATATCTCTTAACATCAATCCAAATTTCCAATTTTCTTTTTCGAATTGTATCGCAGCATCCACACCAAAACCCCAAGAAGAGGCAAAATCTCCAATAATTCTTCTTACTATTTTAGCATTAAGACCTACATTCAATCCTTGAACTGGTAATTCTCTACCATACCCTATATTCAGTGCATAATCAGCAGCAGAAAATAAATCGATACGATTGTAATCTATATTCCCTTGATTATCAATTAATTCGGTAGTGTCCAATATATCATCCACTCCAAATCGGATTAAAGAAACACCAAGTGCACTCTGTCCATCAATAGGCATTGCAAATCCTACATAATCATACTTTGCAATTCCTGCAAAATATTCAGCATGCATTAAAGAACCTTGATAATCTTTAACATGCACCAATCCAGCTGGATTCCAATAACCAGAATTTACGTCATTGGAAGTAGCAACAACGGCTTTTCCCATTCCAAATGCAGCAGCATCCACACCAATATTTAAAAACTCATTGGAGTACTTGCGGAGAGTTTGACCGAAAGAGACCTGAGAAATTACAATAAATAGAAAAACTAATTTTTTCAAATTAATAAAATTGATAATTACAAATATCTTATTATATATCTTAACTAACCTATTTTTAAGCAAGTTATTGTATCTATTGAGTAATTGATTACTTAATATATTCTTTAGTAAACTCATACATTCTTCTTTCAAGCCAATAGCCTTTATCACCTACTATTTTTGAATTAAATCCTACATGACCACCATATTTAGGAGTTTCTAGATGTAGAAAATCATGATCTTTGGCTATAGTTATAGGAAAACATTCTTCAGATAAGAAAGTGTCGTCCAGTGCATTTAAAAGTAATGTTGGGATTTTTATTTTGTTTAAAAAAGGCTTGCAACTAGATCTTTCCCAATAATCTTCAGCATTTAAAAAGCCATTCATTGGGGCAGTAAAAAATGTGTCAAAATCATAAAAGTTTTTTGCTGCATTGATTGTTTTTTTGTCCAATCCTGAATCTGGAAATTTCTCTAATTTTTCCAGCGCTTTTATTTTTAAAGTCTGCATAAATTTAGCCATATATGGCATGTTTTTAAGTTGAGATAATGCCGATGAAGAAGTGGTTAAATCACAAGGAACTGAAATTGCTACAGCACATTTTATTTTAGAAGAAATAGTATCTTTTTTCTCTCCTACATATTTTAAGGTAATATTTCCTCCAAGGCTATAGCCTAGAAGAATAATTTGATCATAATTAAAGTTTGTTTCTACATGTTTTACAACTTCATCAAGGTCTTCCGTTTTTCCGCTATGATAGGTAGGGAGTAGTCTATTCTGCTCACCACTACATCCTCTAAGATTTACTGCTATCACGTCAATTTTTTCTTTAGTAAATTTTTGAGTAGCTGTAAGAATATAAGTGGATTGCGAACTGCCTTCAAGCCCGTGGAGTGCAATAACAACAGTTTTGGAATTGACAGACGAAATATCCAAATCCATAAAATCACCATCTTTTAATTCTAATCTTTCTCTGTAGAAAGCAACTTTTTCGTCCATAAAAAAAGTTCTATATATGGTGTTATAGTGAGCGTTTTTGAATAAAAAACTGGGAACATAGGTAGATTTAACTAATGGCATTGTAAGAATAGAAATTTTTTATAAAAATACTATTTTTTTGTTCATTTCATTGTTATTAACGAACTAGTAATTACCTATTAGATATTTTTATAAAATTCTGCCAATTCCTGTGAATTTTCGATAGAAATGAGTAAAATTTGTATCGAGAATCAGAATTTTTGTTACTAAATGAGTTCTCGATATATTTTTTTTCCAAAAAAATAATTTACTGAACTGTTTTCAGCACTTTAGTATTGTCTGTTCGAGCGCAGTCGAGAACTTTAAAAACCTCTCGACTGCGCTCGAGGAGACATTTTTTGCTTTTATGTCATTATTTCTTTAATAAGAACGTGAGCATTGTAGTTGCCTATTAGATATTTTTATAAAATTCTGTCAATTCCAGTGAATTTTCGATAGAAATGAGTGAAATTTGTATCGAGAATCAGAATTTTTGTTAATAAAGGAGTTCTTAAAACATTTTTTTTGCCAAAAAAAAACACTCGAACTGACATTTTAGAATTGATTTTAATTTAGGTGGTATCAGAAAAATTATCAATTCAGTAAAATAGTTTAGAATGATATACCTTGTCGCTTTACACCATTTTAAGGACAATCAATTAATGTTTTTCATACATCACAATTTTATTATATTTACTAAAAATTATTTCAAATGAATATAAAAAGTCATATCCCTAATTTTATCACATTATTAAACTTATTATCAGGAATCATTGCAGTAATGCTCGCAGTGGAAGGAAAACTGATGTTGGCTGGAATATTTGTATTGATTGGAATATTTTTTGATTTTTTCGATGGATTGATTGCAAGGCTTTTAAATGTTCAGAGCGAATTGGGAAAACAACTGGATTCATTAGCAGATATGGTGACAAGTGGCGTAGTTCCTGGAATTATTCTCTATCAATTATTGAAAAATACTTCTGGAGTATGGAATGAAAAAGGATTATTGGCAACTTCTTTTTTTACAGAAGGAATTTCTTATGTTCCGCTAATAGGTTTCTTGTTTTCATTGGCTGCAGCATATCGCTTGGCAAATTTTAATATTGACGAGCGACAAACTTCTTCTTTCATTGGTTTGCCGACTCCTGCAGCAACTTTGTTTGTCATATCCTTACCATTTATCATGCACTACAGTTCTTGTGAATCTGCAATAGATTTTATTCACAACAAATGGTTTTTAATTGGAGTAACTCTCTTGTTGAGTTATTTGATGAATGCCAATCTGCCTTTGTTTGCCTTAAAATTAAAGGATCTTTCTTGGAAAAACAATGCGATAATTTATATCTTTTTATTACTATCACTTGTTTTATTGATAACACTTAAATTTGTTGCCATTCCATTAATTATAGTATCGTATATCTTGTTTTCATTGATAAAAACAATGTTGATTAAGAATTAATACTTTTTCTTTATCAATATGATGAATTTAATTTCCATAAAATTACTTCTATTGGTATAAATATTGATGTTATTTATCAAACTCATATATCTATGAAGAAGATTTTAATTCTATTGACTTTATTATTGCTTACTTCTTGTATTCCACTTAGAATTGCTCCTACTATTAAGGATAATAAAGTAATGCTTGCCAAGAAATTTAAGCGAGATCTTCCAAGATTTCATTCTTTTATTTTTAAGGATCCCAAAGATGCTGATGAGTTTTATAACTTTATCAATATGAAGTATGACTTAAAGCATAAGGATGTTGAGTGGAATGTTCCTTTTTTTATTGATGGAAAAGAATATTTTCTGTCTTTTTATGAAAGTGAAATTCCTACCAAGACAGTTAATTTAATTCCGATAATAATTGATGCAGAATTAGAGTCAAAAGGAAACAGTCCTCTTTTAGAAGATATTCACTTTTCTAGAATAGGAAATTGGTATTTAGTGTTAACAGTATTTGATTCAGAAATTGAAGATTGTTTGCGACCTGAATATGAATCAAGAGAAAAAGTGTTGAAATATTTAAAAGAATTAAAAGAAGAATATCTTACTACTCATGAATATATTCAAGCACTTTGGAGGAAATAATTAAAATTTCTTCTTTTTTAGTTCAAAATCTTTACCAAGATAAACTCTACGTACCGTCTCATCCTGCGCCAATTCTTCAGGAGTTCCTTCCTTTAAAATTCCACCTTCAAACATTAAATAGGTTTTATCCGTAATCGCAAGTGTTGCTTGCACATCATGATCGGTAATAAGAATTCCAATATTCCTGTTTTTAAGTTGGGCAACAATACTCTGAATATCTTCAACAGCAATAGGATCAACACCAGCAAAGGGTTCGTCAAGAAGAATAAACTTAGGATCAGAAGCAAGACAACGCGCAATTTCTGTACGCCTACGTTCTCCTCCAGAAAGTAAATCACCACGATTTTTTCTTACGTGACCTAAACTGAATTCTTCTATAAGAGATTCCATTTTTTCATGCTGTTCTTTTTTGGAAAGATCCGTAAATTGAAGAACAGATAAAATATTATCTTCAACTGATAATTTTCTAAAAACTGAAGCTTCTTGAGCTAGATAACCAATTCCTTTCTGCGCACGTTTATACATTGCATCGGTAGTAATTTCCTTATCATCCAAAAATATCCGACCATCATTGGGCTGGATCATCCCAACAATCATATAGAAAGAAGTTGTTTTTCCTGCGCCATTGGGACCAAGAAGACCTACAATTTCACCCTGTTCAACTTGCAATGAAATTCCTTTTACAACCGTGCGGCTTCCATATTTTTTCTGAATATTATCTGCTCTTAAAATCATCGTTTAGTTTTTTTCTAATTCATCCCAATATTCATAGGCTCTTCTTAAGTGAGGAATTACAATAGTTCCGCCTACGAGCGTTGCAATCGATAGAGATTCAATAACTTGTTCTTTAGTCAATCCGATTTCATGACATTTTCCCAAATGGTACTTGATACAATCATCACAACGTAAAACAGTTGAAGCAACTAAACCCAACAATTCTTTGGTTTTCACGTCAAGATGACCTTCGGCAAATGCATTGGTGTCAAGATTAAAAATACGTTTAATTATTTTATTATTATCCTTCAAGATGTTGTCGTTCATCTTTTCGCGATATTCGTTAAATTCTGTAACTTGATTTGACATTATTTGGTTTGATTTTTTAGGACACTTTTTGATATAAAAATACTTATTTCATATAAAAACATGATAGGAATTGTCACAATTATTTGACTTGCGATATCTGGAGGCGTAATTACTGCAGATAATGTAAGGACTAATACCAACGCGATTTTTCGATACTTCTTTAAAAAAGTTGGAGTTACCAAGCCCATTTTTGTTAAAAAATAAATAATAACTGGTAATTCAAACATTAAAGAAACGCCAAGTATTGTACTTGTAATAAGGTTGACATGTGATTTAAAGTCAAATTTATTTTCAATCATAGTTGTAATTTCAAAATTGTAAAAAAAGTAAACAGATAATGGAGCGATTACATAATAACTAAACAACACTCCTATAAAAAATAAAAAAGATGCGTAAAAAATAAAAGCTTTAGATTTCTTGCGTTCTTGCTTATGAAGTCCTGGACTTATAAACCTCCACATTTCCCATAGAATATAAGGAAAAGCGATTATTACTCCGAGAATGAAAGCAGTCCATATCAAGTTCATGATCTGACCTGTAGGAGCAAGGCTTTGCATTTTGTTCATTAATGAAACTGTGCAAAAATCACTTTCAAACCCAAATGAATTTGCAAGATTACACAACCATTGATAGGTTGGAAAGTCTCCCTTTAAATGTGCAAATAAAAAATTTTCGTAAATAAATGTACTGAAAGCAAATATAAAAACAGCGACAATACATATTGCAAGAAATGATCTCACTAAGTGCCATCTTAATTCTTCTAGATGGTTGAGAAAAGACATTTCATTTTTTACCATTTAAAAAATTCCTTCTTTAATTAAATCGTGTAGGTGAACAACTCCTGCATAGTTGTCATTTTCTGTAACAAGAATCTGAGAAATATTATGAGATTCCATAATTTCCAATACATCAACAGCCATTGCATCAGTTGTGATACTTTTTGGATCTGAACTCATAATGTCACTTGCAATCAAATTTGAGAAATCATTGGAGTCTTTCAACATCCTACGAATATCTCCATCTGTGATAACCCCAACAATTTTATCATTTTCTAATACTGCTGTTGCGCCCAATCTTTTTTGAGAAATTTCAACAATTACATCCTTAACAGATGATGTAGAATTTACTTGTGGTTTTTCATTCTTAGCAATTAAATCACTAGCACGTAAATATAATTTTTTACCTAATGCTCCTCCAGGATGATATTTTGCAAAGTCTTTACTTGAAAAATCATTAAGACTAAGTAAACATACAGCTAGTGCATCACCTATAACCATTTGAGCAGTTGTACTAGAAGTCGGTGCAAGATTATTGGGACATGCTTCTTTTTCTATATAAGAACTCAACACATGATCTGCTTCTTGCCCAAGGAATGAATCAACATTTCCAGTAATTGCAATAATTTTATTTCCGTAATTTTTTATCAAAGGAACCAATACTTTTATTTCTGGAGTGTTTCCACTATTGGAAATGCATATGATTACATCGTCTTTTTGAACAATACCTAAATCTCCATGTATGGCGTCTGCTGCATGCATAAAAATGGAAGGAGTCCCTGTAGAATTTAAAGTCGCTACAATTTTATTGGCTACAATAGCGCTTTTGCCAATTCCAGTTATGATTAATCTTCCATTGGAATTGTGAATAAGTTTAACTGAATTTTCAAAGGATTCACCAACATAATTGATTAAATTCGCTATTGCATCACTTTCGGTGATGATCGTATGTTTCGCAATTTCGATAATACTATTTTCTGATTTCAAAAATTGATTTTTTGGATTGAAAAAAAAATTATATCTTTAGTTGCAAATGTATTTAAAATTAGGATAAAATCATAAGATAGTGAAGGAAATCGATTTACATGGAGCACTAAAAAAATATTTTGGATTCACACAATTTAAAGGGCTTCAGGAGCAAGTAATAAAGAGCCTTTTGGCAGGTGATAATACATTTGCCATTATGCCTACAGGAGGAGGTAAATCAATATGTTATCAGTTGCCAGCTTTAATGCAAGAAGGAACAGCTATTATTGTTTCTCCATTGATTGCATTAATGAAAAATCAGGTGGATGCTATTCGCGGGATTTCTTCTGAAATTGGAATTGCTCATGTATTAAATTCTTCTTTAAATAAAGGAGAAGTAGCAGCGGTAAAGGCAGATATTGAATCAGGTGTTACTAAATTATTATATGTTGCACCAGAATCATTGACTAAAGAAGAGTATGTGAATTTTTTAAAAGCACAAAAAATTTCTTTTGTCGCAATAGATGAAGCACATTGTATCTCAGAATGGGGACATGATTTCCGTCCTGAATATAGAAATTTACGTACTATTATTAATAAAATAGGTGACTTGCCTATTATAGGTCTTACTGCAACAGCAACACCTAAAGTACAAGAAGATATTCTTAAAACTCTTGGAATGTCTGATGCTACAACATTTAAAGCGTCTTTTAATCGCCCTAATTTATTTTATGATGTCAGACCTAAAACAACGGATGTTAATAAAGATATTATACGATTTGTAAAAAAATACGACGGAAAGTCTGGTGTTATTTATTGCTTGAGCCGAAAGAAAGTAGAAGAAGTAGCTCAAGTGCTTCAAGTGAACAATATCAAAGCAGTGCCATATCATGCAGGACTGGATGCGAAAACTAGAGCAAAACATCAAGACATGTTTTTAATGGAAGATGCAGATGTGGTAGTTGCAACTATAGCATTTGGAATGGGAATTGATAAACCTGATGTTCGATTTGTGATACATCATGATATCCCAAAAAGCCTTGAGAGTTATTATCAAGAAACAGGAAGAGCAGGAAGAGATGATGGTGAAGGATATTGTCTTGCGTATTATGCATATAAAGATATTGAGAAACTTGAAAAATTCATGTCTGGAAAACCTGTTGCAGAACAGGAAGTAGGTCATGCTCTTTTGCAGGAAGTTGTAGGTTATGCAGAAACTTCTATGAGTCGTAGAAAATATTTATTGCATTATTTCGGAGAAGATTTTGATGAAGTAAATGGCTTAGGTGCCGATATGGATGATAACGTAAGGAATCCAAAAAAGAAAATGGAAGCCAAAAACGATGTCAAATTGATGTTGGAGACTATTTTATTGACTAAAGAAAAATACAAGCCTAAAGAAGTAGTGAATACAATTTTTGGAAATAGCAATGCGATGTTGCAATCTCATAAAACGACAGAGCAACCTTTCTTTGGAAAAGGGAAAGATAAACCAGCATTATACTGGATGGCGCTTTTACGCCAAGTATTGGTTGCCAATTTAATACGAAAAGAAATAGAAGAATATGGTGTCGTTAAATTAACTCAAAAAGGAAATGATTTTATTGATTCACCGGTATCTTTTATGATGTCTGAAGATCATACATATAGCACTGAAAGTGATGAAGGTATTATTTCTAATGCCAAAGGTGCTGCTGTAAGTACTGACGAGAAGTTGATGAAAATGTTGAAAGAATTACGTAAAAGTGTGGCTGTACGTCAAGGAGTGCCACCATTTGCTGTATTTCAAGATCCTTCATTAGACGATATGACTTTGAAATATCCTATCTCTATGGAAGAACTTTCCAATGTTTATGGAGTAGGTGAAGGAAAGGCTAAAAAATTCGGTAAAGACTTTCTTGTTTTAATAGCCAACTATGTTGAAGAAAATGATATTCTAAGGCCAGAAGATCTTGTTGTAAAAAGTACAGGTGTTAATTCATCATTAAAATTATCAATTATACAGAATACGGATAAAAAAATACGACTGGAAGAAATTGCGAAATCAAAAGGGTTGGAATTCAATGAATTAATTATAGAGATGCAACGTATTGTTTTTATGGGTACCAAATTAAATATTGATTATCATCTTGATGAAGTACTAGACGAAGAGCAACAAGAAGAAATCTATGATTACTTCATGGAGGCAGAGACAGATGGAATAGAAGCTGCTTTAACTGAGTTTGATGGTGATTATGATGACGACGAATTGAGATTGATGCGTATCAAGTTCATCAGTGATGTTGCAAATTAAAAATGAGACATCCTCAAATAAATTGACATTTTTCAATTAATTAAAAAAACCAGAGAATTTGAATTCTCTGGTTTTTTTGCAATAAAAAAATTAATATTATTTCATTCTAGCCTGAAATTCAGAAATCACATTAGAATAACTTCTTAATACACGATCCCATTCTTTATATAATTCATCACTTTTAACACTTGTCATAGCCATTGAAGATGCTTCACTTACAAGTTTTACTTTAAAAACTAATGGTTCACTTGAAGACTCTTTAATGATGATTCTTGTTCTAATAGTATTTTGTAAAAAAGATTTTAAAGACCACGATGTTCTTAAATACCCCGTTTCTTTATCAGTCATTTCAATAACATCAATATATGATAATACAATTTGGTTGATCAATTTCCATGCTTTGTCTTTTTCCATTGTAGTTTTTAATTCTATGTCTACGTTGGCAATATCAGTCTGAATCGAAGCATCATATGAATCATCTCTACGCATTTCAACATAAAATGATTTTGGAGGATTTGGCATTCCTTTTTTATTACAGAATTCTATTCTTTCAGTTAAATACCCAACTTTCTGAACAACAACAGTAAGGCATCCTTTTGATGGAACGGTTATTTCCATATTACCTTTTCCAAGTAATTTTCCATTTACAAAAATGTCAGCATCAGTAACTGAGCAACCAAAATCAATTCGTTTTTTTCCAACAAGGAGAATATTTTCTTCAGATTCAAAAGTTAAGTTATTGGCAGATAAGCTAATTGTAATAAATAAAGTTAATAATAGTGATAAAGATTTCATAATTTTTTTTTGGTTAAAATTTTATAATAAATCAAATATAGGTTATTTTTAAATATAATAAAAACCAAATATTTGGTATTTATTATATAATAAATAAGTTGTAAGTAAATCTATATCATCAATACCAATCCAAAGCCAACTAAATAGACGTTGTTGATAATGAATAAAGATTGATGCGTATCCAGTTCATCAGTGATGTTGCAAATTAAAAAATCATCGCTACTCCAAATCCCAAAACAATAGCAACAAACTTTGCGATATTAAATTTGTGATTTTCACTACTTTCAAAAATGATAATTGTAGAAATATGTAAAAATATTCCAATAATGATGGCTGTAATTTCAGTTTGATAATTGATGATGAAATCTGTATTTGCTCCTATAACACTTCCTAAGGGTGACATTAATGCAAATAAAAACAACAAGGAAATACATTTAACAAAGGACGCTTTAGAGTGTACCAAAAAACTTCCAAGGACAATGGTAATAGGAATTTTGTGAACTACAATCGCCCATAGCAATTCTTGATGCTCATCATTGGCCAATGGAATTCCTTCCATAAATGCATGTAAAAACAAGCTCACAAATAAAATAACAGGAAAATTAGTTCCATGATGATGAATGTGTCCATGTTCTGCACCTTTTGAAAAATAATCCATAATCAATTGAATCAATAGTCCCAAAATAATGAAAATACCCATATTTTTATTTCCTGAATAAAATACCTCAGGTAATAAATGAGTAATTGTAATGGCTAGTAAATAAGCACCACTAAAAGAAAGTAGTACTTGTGTAAATCTTGGTTTAGGCTTCAAGAGATATACAATCCCAACTCCAAAAATTACTGATAAAAACAACACTAATAAATTCATTTTGAAACAATTAAAATTAATCTAGGTGAATTTTTTAAGTCAAATTCGTTCAAGTCATAATCTCCAAAAATATACTTCAATTTTAATCCAACTTTGTCTAAGTAAGATTCCATTTTTGGCAGGTCTAGATATTTTATCCTTTCAAAATATGTAGTACTTTCCTGATCTACAACCACTTCAATTTCTTTAACAATATAACCTTTTGAAAGAGATTTTTCAATATTGAATGTTGCCTGTTCCTTTACAATAGTTTCTTTCTTTACTAGATTTTTTACTGCATATTCAACATTTAAAAAATCAATGACAGCCACACTATTTTCATCTTTTAACCCGTTTTTAATATTTTCTAAAACTTGAATATCTTCTTCGTCATTTTCAAAATAGCCAAAACTTGTAAATAAATTAAAAATTGCATCGTATTTTTTTTTCATAGGAACTCTCATATCATGCTGAACGAATTCCAACGTATCATTTTTATATTGATTGGCATAATCAATACTGTTTTTTGATAAATCAGCACCAATAACATCAAGACCTAATGAATTTAAAAAAAGAGAATGACGACCTTTACCACATGCAAGATCCAAAACTTTATTCCCTTTTTTAAGATGTAAAAACGAAACAAGATTGGTCATAAAAAGCTGTGCTTCTTTATGATCTCTGTGTTTATATAAAATATGGTAGAATTTCGTGTCAAACCACGATGCAAACCAATCCGTTGAGGTGTTCATAATTATTATTTCAAGAACAAAAGTACATCTTTTTCCACTACCTTTGCAACAAATTACAGATGATGAACGAAAACTTTAAGATGGTTGCCACAACCATGTTTGGATTGGAAGAAGTATTGGAAACTGAATTAAAAAATCTTGGAGCACAAGATGTTAAGAAAGGTGTTAGAAGCGTTTCTTTTTCTGGTGACAAAGGCTTTATGTATAAGGTTAATATTGCTTTAAGAACAGCAATTCGAATATTGAAACCGATTAAATCTTTCAGAGTATACGATGAAGACGACCTATATGAAGGGCTTCAGAAAATCCGTTGGGAAGATTATATGAATGTTGATAGTACATTTTCAATAGGTTCTGTTGTGAATTCTAAATTTTTCACAACCAATTCGCATTTTATTTCTTTAAAGTCCAAAGATGCAATTGCAGATTATTTTAGACATAAATATAGTAAACGACCTAATGTAGATATAAAACATCCAGACCTTAAAATTCATATACATATTCAGAAAGATATTTGTACGGTTTCATTGGATTCATCTGGAGATTCTTTGCATAAAAGAGGCTATAGAACTTCAACCAATATTGCACCAATCAACGAAGTGCTTGCTGCTGGACTTGTTTTATTATCAGGATACAATGGATCAAGTAATTTTATAGATCCTATGTGTGGTTCTGGAACCATATTGATTGAAGCTACGATGATTGCTTGTAGAATTCCTGCTAATATTAATAGACCAGAATTTGGGTTTGAAAAATGGGATGATTACGATGAAGATTTATATTACATCATACAAGATTCATTATTGAAAAAAATTGTAAGTCCTAGTCATAAAATAATGGGATTTGACAAAGCTCCATCTGCAGTAAGAAAAGCCAATGAAAATGTTGAAAGTGCCAATCTTTCAGACTTTATAGGTGTGCATCATGTGAACTTTTTCAATTCAGTAAAAGAAGTATTTGGATCGACAACAATTTTATTCAATCCTCCATATGGAGAGCGACTGAATATTGACACGGAAGAATTTTATAAGAAAATAGGGGATACCTTAAAAAATGGTTATCCAGATTCACGAGTATGGTTTATTACTTCTGATTTAGAAGCGTTGAAGTATGTTGGTCTTCGTACTTCAAAGAGAATACCACTTAAAAATGGAGATTTGGATTGTCGTTTTGTACGCTATGATATGTATGAAGGTACTCGAAAAGTAAGGCCTAAAAAAGAAGGAGAAGAAGGTATTGATAAGGAAAACAGAAAAGAAAGCGAAAACCCTTCATAATAAAATTATAAAGGGTTTTTATATATAGATTGGGGTTTATTTTATCTTCTTGCTGTTCCTCTTGAACTTCTTGACTTTGATCTAGAAGCACTGCGTTGTGATGAAGAACTTCTGCTTGGAGACTTTCTTGTTGTTGATTGTCTTTGACGAGTCTGTGTCGGTTTACTTCTCTGAACAGTTCTCGACGATTTTTGTCTTGTCTGAGCCGGTCTTTGAGTTCTTCGAGCAATTTCAGATGATTTTTGTCTTGTACTAGTCCCTTGACGCGTCTGTGTTGAGCGTTGTCTTGGAGAAGTTGTATTCCTTCTTTCTGAACTTCTTGTTGAAATACTACTATTATTTTTAAATCTTGGAGTTGTATTTCCAGATGTTCTTACTCGACCTTGTTTGCTACCCTGAGTTCTTCTTACAGTACTATTATTTCTTCTAGTAGTATTGTCATTTCTTTCAGCAATTCTTCTAGTATTTCCTCTTTTTACACCTTTAGAATTATTAGAAGCAGTTCTTCTGTAATCATTATGTACTTGATTTCTTCTTTTTGAAGAATGTGTTTTGTAAGTGTTTCTTTTTCTCTGACGAATATCAAATCTATCATTACTGTGTCTATATGCATATCTATGGTCTCTGTAATAAGTATGTCTATAAGGACTATAGTTATGTCTATATGAATTAAATCGTACAATATTGAATCCTATATATGGTCTTATAAACCAGTTATGGTAAGGATGATACACGTAAGTTCTATTAAAATTGTTTATGTAACCATTACAATGAGAATAGCGACCATAGTTATTGTAGAATATATTTAAGTTTCCTATTCTATTCAATCTTCCTGAGTTGTAGTGAATATTGATAGTTCCTGCACGATTGATACGTCCAAAATTGTCATAATAAATAGGTGTGTTTTCTATTTGGATTACGGCTCCATACGTATCATATTGTATATACGGATCATAATCAAAACCTGAATTATAACTTATACTTACTCCAGGACTTTCATAACTTACACCAATACCATTCCCTAGTTCATTGATAAAAAAATCAAATTCTCCATTTTTAAAAATAGAAAACGTAATCCCATTTTCTACAAATGTCATTGAGTTGTCATTCGAGTTGTAAATTGTTGCTGATAAATTGTTTGCATACGTTTTTGAATTTTGCAATGAAATTGCTGAAAGTACAATTGCGACAATTAAGATTATTTTGTTTTTCATAATGTGTGGTTTTTAAAAGTTAATACAATAATGGTTAGTTATACGATTTACTAATTACAAACAGCGTGCCAAAAAATAAATAACAGATTGTATATGCGAATTAACAATAGTATTTTAGAGTAAAAAAAAGCACAATAAATTTTTAAATAATTGATCTACAGAGGTTTATTTTTTTTTAAATAAGTAAAATATCACAATTCGAGGTCTCTTGAAATTCTTCGACTCCGCTCAGAGACCACCGATCAGTGACCACTGCTCAGAGTGTAACACTCATCAGCAGTCACACATTGAATACCTTCAAAAAGCATTGTTATTTTTTAATAAGACGATCAGATTTTTTATTTGATTAATAAAGAAGGTTAAAATTTAAAAAAGTGTAAATTTGGAATGATTTTTAAAACTAATAATTATGGATATACAAGTAAATAAATTTTATCAAAATTTAGGGAAGTTATTTTACGCAGTTGCCGCATCAGATGCCGTTGTGCGTAAAGACGAATATGAAGCCTTGAAAAAAGTTGTAAGTTCACATTGGTTATCATTAGATGATGTTACAGATGAATTTGGAGGTGATGCTTCTTATCAAATTGAAATAGTTTTTGATTTTTTATACGCAAGTAAATTTGAAGATCACGCACTTGATTTTGTAAAAGACTTTGAAGAGTTTAAAACAACTAATCAAGAGTTGTTTTCGGCTAAAGTTGATAGAACGATATGGAGAACCTGTATTTCAATTGCTGATGCATTCTATGGTAAAAACCAGAAAGAGAAAGAAATTCTTGCCATGATAAAGACAGTATTACTTCAAGATTAAGACAGTATCTATTTTATAAACGTCATATTACCGATTCCACTTCCTAAGTTATTTACTTATCAAATAACAGAAGCAGAAGCACAGTTCTTGAAAAAAGGGATGCGTGTTGCGGTTGAATTTGGCAAAAGTAAGATTTATACAGGATTGGTTTTTGAAATCCATAAAAACCCTCCAAAAGGTTATGACGCAAAGGATATTCATCAGATATTGGATGAAACTCCTATTGTCAACGAAATTCAATTGCAACACTGGAAATGGATTTCTGATTACTATATGTGCACACTTGGAGATGTATATCGAGCGGCATTACCATCAGCATTTTTACTTGAAAGTGAAACGATTATTCTTAAAAATGAGTCATTTACTGACGAAAGTTTACTGGATAACGACCAATTTTTAATTTTTGAAGCTTTACAGAACCATTCTCAATTAACGATTCATCAGACGGTTGAAATTATAGGAAAGAAAACAGTATTTCCGATATTGAATTCAATGATTGAGAAGGAAGCAATCACTTTAAAAGAACAGATTTATGAACAGTATACACCAAAGTTGGTAAAGTACGTTCGTATAAATCCAATATATACAGAAGATAAATTAGAGGAGTTATTAGAATCATTGTCAAGAGCCAAGAAACAGCGCGAAGCAGTTCTTTCTTATTTTCAATTAAAAATAAGTACTAAAAAACCGATTAAAGTTACCGATTTAATTGGAATATCTATGACTTCTGCTGCAGTTATTAAAGCATTGGTCGAAAAAGAAATTCTAGAATTTTATTTTATTCAAATGGATCGCGTCAATTTCAAAGGCGAAACTTCAGATTTTAAGAAATTGAATGAATACCAGCAAAAGGCATTTGAAGAAATAAAAAAAACATTTGAAGAAAAAGATACTTCGCTATTATTTGGAATTACAAGTAGTGGTAAAACGGAGGTGTATGTTAAATTAATTCAAGAGGTTCTTGATAATGGAGAACAAGTACTATACTTGCTTCCTGAGATTGCATTGACCACACAATTGATTGATAGATTGCAGAATTATTTTGGAGAAAAAGTCGCGGTTTTTCATTCAAAGTATTCTATGAATGAACGTGTAGAAGTGTGGAATAATGTATTGAATTTCAGTTCCAAAGCTCAGATTATTATCGGAGCGCGTTCTTCGTTATTTTTACCGTATTCCAATCTTGGATTGATCATCGTAGATGAGGAACATGAAACTTCCTATAAGCAATTCGATCCAGCGCCAAGATATCAAGCGAGAGATGCAGCAATTGTGTTGGCAAAGATGCATCAAGCAAAAACATTATTGGGTTCAGCAACTCCTTCAATAGAGACCTATCAGAATGCAATTGAAGATAAATATGGGTTGATACGACTTGATAGACGTTATGGAAATGTGTTGTTGCCAGAAATTGAATTGGTAAACATTAAAGAAAAGCATCGTAAAAAAAGAATGAACGGTCATTTTTCGGATCGATTATTAGCTTTGATTACCGAAGCATTAGAAGAAAAAGAGCAAGTAATATTATTTCAAAATCGTAGAGGTTTTTCACCTATTGTAGAATGTAAAACATGTGGGATATCACCTCAATGTCCCAATTGTGATGTGAGTTTAACCTATCACAAGTTTAAAAACGAATTGCGTTGTCATTACTGTTCACATCATCAAGCGATGCAATATAGTTGTGGTGCTTGTGGAAGTCAAGAATTGAATACCAAAGGTTTTGGGACTGAACAAATAGAACTAGAATTGAAAGAACTACTTCCAGATGCAACTATAGGAAGAATGGATTTTGATACAACAAGAGGAAAATACGGATATCAAAAAATAATTGGGCAATTTCAAGCCCAAGAAATAGATATTCTTGTAGGAACTCAAATGCTTTCCAAAGGGCTGGATTTCAGCAATGTTTCTCTCGTCGGAGTTTTAAATGCGGATCATATGTTGAATTTTCCTGATTTCCGTGCACATGAACGAAGTTATCAATTGATGGTTCAAGTTTCTGGTCGTGCAGGTAGAACCAAGAAAAGAGGTAAAGTTGCCATTCAGACCTTCAATCCTTATCATCAGATCTTACAACAAGTATCGACTCATTCTTATGAAGAGATGTTCAAAGAACAGTTACAAGAACGCTGGCAATACCACTATCCTCCGTATTATCGAATGGTAAAAATTGTATTGAAACACCGTGATTTTAATAAAGTGAATCATGGGATGCTATGGCTCGGTAAAGCACTTGTTAATGTTTTTAAAACGAATGTATTGGGACCTACAACACCTTCGGTTTCTAGAATTCGAAACCAGTATATTCAACAAGTGATGATTAAAATTCCTCCTACACAATCTCTGAAAGCGACCAAAGAAAATATACAGCGTATTAAAAACGTGTTTCAAGCGGTAAAAGATTTTCGTCCTATTAAGTTTATCGTGGATGTGGATAATTACTAGTCGCAGTTAATTTCTATTATTCATTCTTAAGATTCATCACATTTTTTTTTATTTCAATAATGGCAAATAGTTTTTTATTTCATTGCTAGATAAACTATAAATAATTTCTCAGTTACTGATTTGAATACCTTACAGATTGAACTTGTAGATAAGCGAACAGTTTTGTTTAATTTCATTCGTGTTTTTTTCGATTTCTAGTTAATTATAGCTAACAATACTATGTATGTATTAGAAATACATGTTTTTGTCTATTACACTTATAAGCACACATACACATACTATGTTTCTCACTGCTGTATAATTAATTATTAATGGTTTTTAGGTTTTTTTCTATCAACAAACTTATCACTATCTTTGCACCTTAAAATGTTAAAAAAATGAAACGCGTTATTGTAGGTCTTTCTGGAGGTGTTGATAGCAGTGTAGCAGCCTATCTCTTGCAAGAGCAAGGATATGAAGTAATAGGTCTTTTTATGAAAAATTGGCTTGATGAATCAGTTACCATTTCCAATGAATGCCCTTGGCTTGAGGATAGTAATGATGCAATGATTGTTGCTGAGAAACTTGGAATTCCTTTTCAAGTTGTTGACCTTAGTGCTGAGTATAAAGAAAAGATTGTGGATTATATGTTCCGTGAATATGAACTAGGACGTACGCCTAATCCTGATGTATTGTGTAACCGTGAAATAAAATTTGACGTGTTTATGAAAATCGCCATGGATTTAGGAGCTGATTACGTTGCTACAGGTCATTATTGTCGGAAAACATCATTTGAAAAAGAAGGAAAAGAAATTTTTCAGTTATTGGCTGGAAAAGATGACAATAAAGATCAATCTTATTTCTTGTGTCAATTATCACAAAAACAATTGGCAAAATCTTTATTTCCGATAGGTGAGTTGACCAAGCCGGAAGTTCGTCAGATTGCTGCAGAACAAGATTTAATCACTGCTGATAAAAAAGATTCACAAGGATTGTGTTTTATTGGAAAAGTAAAGTTGCCAGACTTTTTACAACAACAATTACAACCAAAAGAAGGCTTGATTGTGAAGATACCTTCTGATTCTGAGTTGTATGGTAGGTCTATTCCAAGATTCAGCGATAAAGAAGCAGAGTTAAAATTTCATTCAACTAAATATAATTATTCGCAAGAAGATGGAGTCGTTGTAGGAAAGCATCAAGGGGCTCATTATTTTACCAATGGTCAGCGAAAAGGATTGGCAGTAGGAGGAATGAAAGAACCACTATTTGTCGTTTCAACGGACGTTGAAGAGAATGTAATTTACACAGGAGAAGGGAAGGATCACCGTGGATTGTATCGCAATGTTTTATTTGTTACCAATGAAGAGTTGCATTGGATACGAGAAGATCTTGCCTTGAAAAATGGAGAAACCATGGAAGTAGAAGCAAGAATTCGATACCGTCAAAAACTAGAAAGAGCAACACTTTTTAAAGTTGAAAATGGATTATATGTATCATTTGAAAATGCACAATCAGCCATCACAGAAGGGCAATTTGTGGCTTGGTATAAAGAAGAGGAATTGATTGGTTCTGGAGTAATTTCTTAATTTTATACAATGCATAATAAAATCACACAACTTTTTAATATCGAATATCCACTCATTCAAGCAGGAATGATATGGAATAGTGGCTATAAATTGGCTTCTGCGGTTTCAAATGCAGGAGGTCTAGGATTGATAGGTGCTGGAAGTATGTATCCAGAAATTTTACGAGAACATATTCAGAAATGTAAGAAGGCTACTGACAAACCTTTTGGAGTGAATGTTCCGATGCTCTATCCTCAAGTAGAGGAGATTATGAATATTATAGTGGAAGAAGGTGTAAAAATTGTTTTTACTTCGGCTGGAAATCCCAAAACGTGGACTTCATTTTTAAAAGGGAAAGGAATTATTGTTGTACATGTTGTAAGTAGTGTAAAGTTTGCCTTGAAATCTCAAGAAGCAGGAGTAGATGCTGTGGTTGCGGAAGGATTTGAAGCAGGAGGACATAACGGAAGAGAAGAGACGACTACATTTACTTTACTTCCTATGGTTAAAGAAAAAATTTCAATTCCTTTAATTGCTGCAGGTGGAATTGCAAGTGGAAGAGGAATGCTTGCCGCTATGGTTTTAGGTGCGGATGGTGTTCAGATAGGAAGCAGATTTGTGGCTAGTGAAGAGTCATCAGCTCATATTAATTTTAAGCAAAAAGTAGTTGATACTCTTGATGGTGAAACTGAATTGACCTTAAAAGAGTTGGCTCCTGTGCGATTGATAAAAAACAAATTTTATACTCAAGTTAAAGAGTTGTATACTCAGAATCCGACTCCAGAACAGCTAAAAGAATTATTGGGTAGAGGAAGATCAAAAAAAGGAATGTTTGAAGGTGATCTTGATAATGGTGAATTGGAAATAGGTCAGATTGCTGGATTGATTCACGATATAAAACCTGCTGCTGAAATCGTCAATGAAATAATACAAGAATTTAAAGCACTGAAAGTAAAAGTTTCTGAGTTGTAATTAGGATTATCTTTTAAACAATTTTATTTTGAATATACTTAAAATGTATACTTAAACCCTAGTAAATACCCTTTATCATCACTGTTAAACGTAATTTCATAATGCTCTTTTTGGTAGGGAGTTGTAAATAAATAACTACTTCCTGCACCTATTATTGCGCCTACTATTACGTCAGAAACTTCATGTTTTTTCGCTTCAACTCTAGAGTATGCAGTAAAACTTGCCAATGCATAAAAAGGGATTCCTATTTTCCACCCATATCGTTGTTGCATAAATGCAGCACTTTGAAAAGCTATAGATGTATGACCAGAGGGAAATGAATCATAATCACTTAAATCTGGTCTCTGTTTTTTTACGATTTTTTTTAGGGTATAGGTTACAGCCGCATTTAAAACAAACCCTTTAGACAATTGCCAAGTTCCTTTTTTATCACCTTTGATGAGTGTTGTTGCCATTGCAGTTGATGGCAATGCAATAAGTAGAATATCACCAGTTGTTTCTACAGTTTTATTTTGTGCAACTAGTGAATTAGAATAAAAAAATATAATTAAGATTACTATAAATTTAAACTTGTGAATCATTTTATAAATATCTTAATTAGTGGGTTGCTCTATCGTGGCAATTTAATTTCGTATTTCTTTCTAGAGGCGTTGTTTAATTTATTCTCTCGAAGCCATGGATTGTGAATTTTTAATTCTTTATAATTTGTTCCAAATTTCTTAGCAAAAGAAGCAATATTAGTAATCACAGTATCTACTTCAACAGTATAGGTCTGTTCAGGTTGGTATAAATCTTCTTGGTCAAATAGGAATCCATATTTCTTAGGATTACTCATGACTTCTTTAATTGCCAATATTCTAAACACGTATCGTTCCGTTTCATCAGGTAATAAGGCATCATAATAACTAGTTACTCCTTGTGTTTTTAAATTTCCAGAAACTCTACCAACTCCAGCATTATAAGATGCAGCGGCAAGTGTCCATGAACCAAATTTGTTTTTTGCTGCCTTTAAATAGATTGCAGCAGCAACTGTAGATTTCTCAATATGATAGCGTTCATCAACATTTTTATTCACTTCTAATTTAAATCTTTTTTCTTTTGCAGTACTAGGTAAAAAATGCCAAAGTCCAGAGGCTCTCGCAGAAGAAGGGTTGTTTACTAATAATGCACTTTCTGCAACTGCAAGGTATTTAAAGTCGTCTGGAATCCCGTTTTCTGCCAATATTCGCTCTATAATTGGGAAGTATTTATTGGCTCTTTTAAACATTAATAAACCATTGGATTGCCAATACGTATTGACAAGTAATTCACGATCCATACGTTCTCGAATGTTGTTTTTTTCAATTGGAACTCGTTCTCCTGCAAAATTTAAATTTGATGGAATTTTTAAAGCCTTAATTTCATATAATTCACTTGTATTTTTATCAGAAATTAGAAGTTCTTCTGTTTGAAAATCATCTGTAGGTTTCTGTGTGGCATTGATTAAAACACCAGCAATTAAGATGATGCTTAATATTGTGAGTATTCGAGTAGACTTATTCATTTTTCAATTTTTTTATAGTGATATATTTATATAACAATTTCTTTACCGTTTCTAAACGATTTAAGAAATATTTTTTTCATTTAAACTCAATGATAAGAATTTTATAGTTTGGAAATACGTTTTAGAGATGTATTTTTTGAAAAACTTGTCAACTATTTATTTATTTATTTATTTATTTCTTCTTCAATAAGTTTAACGATCTGTTTGGCCCTTGTAATGACCATGACATGTGTTCCTCCTTCAATTTTAATATAGCCTTTAATATGTTTTACAGGAAAAACACCATCCGAAGTACCATGGATATGAAGTATGTTTTCTAAATTATTGTTTTGTTTCCAATGCAGTACATTGTAAACAGCCCATTTTAAATACACTTCATCTCGCATTGACATATAGGTGCGATACATGTCCATTCTTTTTTTACCAATGTCTCCAAAATATATTTTAACATGCTCCTCAAGATTGGAAAGTAACTTTGTTGGGAATAACTTGTAGGCTTTCGTTGATTTTGCAACTTTTAACCTTCTTGGCAATTCATTTGAATTTTTTACACTTGAAATCAGAATTGTTTTTTTTGGGCGAATGATTTTACTCATTTCTTGAACCATAATTCCTCCAAACGATACTCCTAGCAATATAACATTTTCTTCGGTGATAGTTTCACACATGCGTTTTGCATAATCTTCAATAGGTTCATGTGTATATTCAGGAACCAACCATTCAATATAATGTACTTCGTATAGATTTTTTGAAAATTGGAGATTTTCAAAAATTTTTATATTTGCCGCTAGTCCTGGCACACAATAAATATGCGTTTTATTCAATTCTTATTTTTTAGTGAAAAGATACGTTCCATCTTGTGAGAAAATGATTTCATCGGTAGAAGAATTATAAGCTTTAAAACTACTAGAAACCTTCATGGATAACGTGTTTTTATTTAAAATTAATTTAATGGTTTCCGTATCACTTTCAAGAGTTAGTATCTCTTCTACTAAGGTATAAGAATAACTAGTTGGTAGTTTTTCAGAATCCGTACCGCAAATGGTCATGATAGGTGCTTTTTCTAGAACTATATTTTCAATTGGTTCTATATAAAATTTTACATCAGAACTCAAAGAAAGTGTTGCAGTATTATCATTTTTTATTTCCAATGTTGAACCCTTAAGACAACCAAACTCTTTTAATAAATCTTGATGACTTTTATCATCTCCATTTAAATCAAGTGCTTTATCAACTTTCCATTCATTTAATTCCCAGGATCCAGTATGAGAATTTTGATCTTTATTATTGGAACAAGCAATAAATAAAGTAACTATAATTATCACAAGTACATGTGAGATTAACTTTTTCATAATTTTTTTTCCAAAAATAATTATAAAAATAGAACTTTTACATATGTATATTTAAGTATTTTCATAACTACTACGCTGTTATTTCTGATTTAGCAAACTCAAATCGTACCAATCCATCTTCATCAATCTTGGTTAAAATTACAGTGTTAAGGGTATTGACTAGTTTAGGATTCCAATGAGTTTTTACCTTGACATAATTCTCAGTAAAACCGTGAATATAACCTTCCTTATTTTCACTTTCAAATAAAACAGTCAATGAATTTCCAATCTGACTTTCATAGAATGCTCTTCGTTTCTTCACCGATAAGCCTCGGAGCATTTTACTGCGTTTTGCACGAATATTTTTAGGTACAACATCTTCCATATCATATGCTTCTGTATTTGGTCTTTCAGAATATGTAAATACGTGTAAGTATGAAATATTCAATTCATTCAAGTACGTATAGGTTTCCAGAAACAATTCATCAGTTTCTCCTGGAAAACCAACAATAACATCAACACCTATACAGGCATTGGGCATGACTTCTTTGATTTTAGCAACGCGGTCATCATATACTTTTCGCATATAGCGACGCTTCATTTTTTTTAATAACACATCACTTCCACTCTGTAAAGGAATATGAAAATGTGGTACGAAACTATCCGAAGATGCAACAAATTGTATGGTTTCATCTTTCAATAAATTAGGCTCAATTGAAGAAATACGCAATCTGTGGATACCATTTACTTTGTCAAGTGCTTGCACCAATTCATAAAAAGTATGTTCGTGTTTTTTATTGCCAAATTCTCCCTTTCCATAATCCCCAATATTAACTCCTGTCAGGACAATTTCTTTAATACCTTTTTCAGAAATTTCTTTAGCATTCTGTATGACATTTTCCAATGAGTCACTTCTAGAAATCCCACGAGCAAGCGGTATTGTGCAATAAGTACATTTATAATCGCAACCATCTTGAACTTTTAAAAAGGCACGTGTTCGATCACCAATAGAGTAGGAACCAACATAAAAATCAGCATCTTCAATTTCACAAGAATGAATTGCTCCCATATCATTTTTGGATAAGTCATTGATATAGTCAGTTACTTTGAATTTTTCCGTTGCTCCGAGCACTAAATCAACACCATCAACAGCAGCCAATTCCTCAGGTTTCAATTGAGCATAACAACCAATAGCAATCATAAACGCATTACTATTTTTTTTCAAAGCAGATTTCACAACTGATTTAAAGCGCTTATCTGCATTCTCAGTTACAGAACAGGTGTTTACCACATAAATATCTGCTTTCTCTTGAAATTCTACACGTTCAAAACCTTCATTCTGAAAATCACGTGCAATTGTTGAAGTTTCAGAAAAATTCAATTTACAACCTAAAGTATAAAAAGCGACTTTTTTTTGTGAGTTCATTACTGTACTTTTATCGTATGCAAATTTACAATAAATTATAATTCTATAGGTTGATGGAACTGATTTTTGAAACCAAGCGTTTGCTTGTTAGAAAACTGGAAATGGATGATATAGTACCATTTCATGAAATGCAGGGAAATATAAACGTAATGCGCTATGTAAGAGATAAAGAGATGACTTATGAAGAGGATAAACAAGATTTAGTAGACTTGATTGAAAAGTATGATATTGAAAATAATGATTTTTGGATTTATGCTCTTGAAAGAAAACAGGATTCTCAATTTGTAGGTTCCATTGCTTTTATTAAAGATGATGAGAATCAAGACGAAATTGGGTATCGTTTTTTAGAAAAATATTGGGGAAATGGTTATGGAAATGAAATATTAAAAGGAATGATTTTTTATGCTAAAAATGTTGGGTTTAAAAAATTGATTGCTTGTGTTTCACCAGATAATATTGCTTCAGAAAAAATGATTCAAAAAGCCAAATTTCAATTTGTCAAAAATTACATTTCTAAAGATTTACAGATTCCTGAGAATAAATATATATTAGAATTATGATTGCTAGAACACCGCATGCACCATATTACGCAGTAATTTTCACTTCTATAATGACTGAAGGAGAGTCTGGATATAATGAAGCATCAGAGAGAATGATGGAATTGGTATCTCAACAAGAAGGATTTCTAGGTATGGAGTCCGCACGAAATGAAATTGGGATTACAGTTTCTTATTGGGAAAGTATAGAAGCCATAAAAAACTGGAAAATGCATATGGAGCATACCGAAGTTCGAGAAAAGGGTAGGAGTGTATGGTATAAAAACTTTAAAGTAAGAATCTGTAAAGTAGAAAGAGAATATGAATTTGAAAAAAATAAAAGTTAATGTACGCTAAATTGACTAGTTTATTAAAAAATATTTTTTCAGTTGAAGATATTTATAAATATGGTTTTAATTGGTCTCCAATGTATCGGCGATCTGTAGGGAAAATCACAAATGTATCAAAAGGATTGTACGAGGTAAATGTAAAAATTCCGTTGAATTATAAAAATAGAAATTATGCAGGAACAATATTTGGGGGTAGTTTATTTTCAGCAACTGATCCTATTTATATGATCCAATTAATTCAGATACTAGGAAATGACTATATAGTATGGGATAAACATGCAGAAATTCGATATAAACGTCCAGCAAAATCTGACGCATATGCTAATTTTATATTTTCAAATGAAGAAGTTGATCGTATTAAAAGTGAAGTTGCAGAAAAAGGAGAAGTCAATTGGATTAAAAAACTTGATATTACAAATCATGATGCAACCATAATTTTTGCTCATCTTGTTAAGACTATTTATGTTGCTGATAAATCATTTTATGCAGAAAAAAGGAAAAAGTAGGTTCGTTTCATTTATTATATTCACAGGGATTATTTTTATTTCTTGTAATAAGCAATCGGTAAATTATAATGATTCACAAGTATTTCGTTATAATGAACATTCGAATATTTTATCACTCGATCCAGCATTCGCGAAGGATATTTCAGATATTTGGGCAGTGAATCAATTGTTTAATGGATTGGTGCAACTAGATGATCAATTGAATGTTCAGCCAGATATTGCTACTTCTTGGGATATTTCAGAAGACGGAAAAACTTATACGTTTCATCTTAGAAGTGATGTGAGATTTCATAAGCATGAACTATTTGGGAAAGATTCTACGCGAGTTGTGACTGCTCATGATTTTCAATACTCTTTCGATAGGTTAAGTAGCCCAAAAGTTGCATCTCCTGGAAAATGGACCATGCAGCATGTGAATAATTTTCATGCAGAGAACGATAGTACTTTTGTTATGGAATTGAAAAAATCTTTCCCGCCATTTTTAGGATTGCTAGGAATGAAATATTGTTCTGTTGTACCTCAAGAAGCTGTTGATTTTTTTGGATCAAATTTCCGCTCCAATCCTATAGGGACTGGACCATTCAAATTTAAATTGTGGGTGGAAAATACAAAATTGGTCTTAAGAAAAAACAATCATTTTTATGAACGAGATGCAAATGGAACTCAACTTCCATATCTTGAATCCGTTGCAATTACTTTTTTACCTGATAAGCAAAGCGAATTTTTGCAGTTCATACAAGGTTCTATTGATTTTTTAAATAGTATTGATCCTTCTTATAAAGATGATATATTGACTGTAGATGGAGAGCTTGATATCCGATATAGTAATGTGGTTTCGATGGTTAAAGCTCCTTATCTGAATACTGAATATCTTGGGATTTTCATGAATGCTTCTGATGACCCTACACAATCTGAATTGATAAGAAAGGCTATAAATTATAGTTTTGACAGAGAAAAAATGATTCTTTATTTAAGAAATGGAATAGGAATTCCTGCTGTTCATGGATTTATTCCGATGGGTTTACCTAGTTTTAATAAAATGGAAGGGTATACGTATCAACCAGAAAAAGCAAAAGAATTGATTGAAAAATACAAGTTAGAATCTGGAAATAGTTTTCCAGAAATAACCATCACAACCAATGGACAATATGTTGATTTATGTGAATTTATTCAACGAGAAGTTGGAAACCTTGGATTGAAGGTAACTATTGATGTAGTTCCTCCTTCCAATCTGCGTCAAGATAAATCAAAAGGGAATTTGCCTATTTTTAGAGCAAGTTGGGTTGCAGATTATCCAGATGCCGAGAATTACTTGTCATTATTTTATAGTAAAAATTTCACGCCAAATGGTCCTAACTACACTCATTTTCAAGACAACTTATATGATAATTGGTATGAAAAAGCTATCACTATTACAGACAATTCAGAACGCTATTTATTATATCAGAAAATGGATAGTTTGGTAATGAGTAAAGCGCCAGTCATTCCATTGTATTATGATGAAGTAGTTCGATTTACAAGAAAAAATATCAAAGGATTGGGTGTGAGTCCTACCAATATGTTGACGCTTAAGCGAGTTCAGAAAAATTGATAGTTTTTTTAAAGACAAAAGAATCAAGGTAAAAAAGAGTTAAGAGTCTAAAGCCAAGATTAAATAATTTAAGATACGAGATGCCAGATAAGAGATATCAGATACTCAAAACCAATTTCTTATTCGTTAAGATTAACTCTAGCCATTATTGGAAAATGATCTGAAAAATTATCTGAATATGTTTTATAGTTATTCACATTAAATTCTTTACCAACCAATATAAAATCTATTCTGGAAGGAAATGGATAGTCATATGTTTTTCCAAATCCTTTTCCTGCCTTTATAAAAGCATCTTGCTTATTCCCTTTTAATTTTCTGTATACCCATGAAAAAGCCGTATTGTTAAAATCTCCAGACATCAATATTTTATAAGAACAACTCTTTTCATGCGCTATCAATTCCATTGCTTGTTCTTCTTGTTTTTTAAAGGTATTCTGTAATCTTTGTATTAATTTTTCTGAATTTTTTTCACCTAAATTTTCTTTGTCCAGTTGAATTTTTTGTGACTCAAGATGGACATTATAAACTCTTATGGTATCTTTTTCTTTAATTATATCAGCATAAATAACATTATTTATACTGTTTTTAAAATTTAAAGAACCAGAATTTATAATTCTATATTTTGAAAAAATAGCTTGACCAAAATAAGTGTTATTTGTACTTGTATTCTTAGCTATATGCTTATAAGGGTATGAAAAAGAAGTAGATAGTGAAGTTATAAACTCTTGAAAGCATAGAATGTCAGGATCTGTTTTTTTTACAAAATCTTCAACATGTTTTATCATTTGATCTTCATTAATTTTTTTTACTTTATGAAGATTGAACAATCGTACGTTATAACTCATGATTTTTATATCATCTGTGAGAAGTATTTTTTTCTCTGCTATTTGGTACAATGCATTTACATGTTGAAATCCAATTAATAAAACAAGAATAGATACAATAAATTGCTTTTTTAATTTTACAATCCAGTAAACAGCAAAAAGTAAATTGATAACTAGCAATACTGGAATTATAAGACTGAGAATTGAAATAGAAGAAAACCTGGAAGGAGGAATAAAAGGGATGATATAAGAAAGCAAAAGTAAGAATGCGAATAAAGAATTAATCACAAATAATAATTTATCCACCCAAGATAATTTTTTCATGCGCATTTTTATTTTTCGCCTACTTTAAATAGAAAATCTTTTTCTTCTTTACTCAGACTTTCATATCCAGATTTACTTATTTTATCAAGTATTAAATCAATTTGTTTCTGTTTTTCAGAAGATTCTTTTGCCGTAGGTTTTCTTTTTATAGTTGTTTTTTTATGGACTGTACGCAAGGATTTTTTTTGTTTTGGTTTCAATAAATTCGTAAAAAAACCAATTATATTTTCAAATACCTTACCTATATCATTGCCTCTTTCTAGTTGTTTCGTGTATATAAATCCCAATAATGCTCCACCAAGATGCGCTATATTTCCACCAGAATTAGTGCTTTCTAGGCCGATGATACTGATTCCTATATAGATGGCTGCAATGATCCAAAGCTTTACGCTTCCTATTAAATTAAATCTAATTTCGTAAGTAGGAATCTTCGTTGCAATTCCTACAAGAATAGCCATTAAACCTGCAGAAGCACCAATCAAATAACCTCCAGGATTAAAAACTAAAAATGCAATTCCGCCAAATAAAATACCCAATAAATAATAATTTAGAAACTGTTTTATTGTAAAAAAATTAATGAATAAGTTCCCTATATAGTATAAGAAAATAAGGTTAAAAAGTATATGTGGAAAATTACTATGGAAAAATCCGTAGGTAAATATGGTCCAAGGTTTAGAAAAGAAAATGATACTACTAGAAGTTAATGTAAACCAATTGGTAGTAAAAGATTTGGCAAAAAGCATGAAAAGAAACAAGACAACATTGATATAGATAATTTTTTCTACGATAGTTGCTCTTTTATATTCTCTTTGTATGTCTGTTATGAAACGCATTAATCCCAACGTTTAAATTGATTGTTTTTCCATGACCACGCGATTATAAAACCGATCAATGCACCACCAATATGTGCAAAATGAGCAATATTTCCAACCGAATATTTAGTCACTCCGAAAAATAAATCTCCAAGAATAATTACAGGAATAAAGTATTTAGCAGCAATAGGAACTGGGAAAAAGATCAATGCAAGTTTAGAATTAGGGTATGCCATTGCAAATGCTACTAGAACTCCATATACCGCTCCAGATGCTCCAACTGCTGGAGTGTGGTATGTCATGTAAAATTCAGTCATTTTCTCATTTGAAATTGATATAATTGCTTCGTTATAACTTCCAGTATTTAAAATGTTTTGAATTTCATTAGAAGATATTCCCATTTCAATCAACTGATCATAAACTCCAGTAAACTGATAATAATTAACTAAAGTATAAATAATTCCAGCACCTAATCCTGCTGAAAAATAGAAAAACAGAAACTTATTGCGTCCCCACATCTGCTCAAGCGGAGTTCCAAAAGCCCATAATCCATACATATTAAATAGCAAGTGCATAGGACTTCCGTGCATGAACATATGAGTGATATATTGCCATATTCCATACTGTTCATTTTTTGGAAAATACAATGCCAGTTCATCACCAAAACCTAATTTTAAATAAAAGACAACAACAAATAGGATCACATTAATAATGATCAAATGTTTTACTGCTTCTGTAATTTTATTCATCATATCCCGAATTTTTTATCAATTTCATTGATTTCCATAGAAATAAATGTTGGTTTGCCATAAGGCGAGTGATTAGGTTCTTTGCATGAAAATAAGCGACCTACGATATCTTCTTGTTCTGTCAATGAGAGTAACGTACCTGTTTTAATTGCCATGCTTTTTGCAAGACTTTTTGCCATGATATCTAGTTGGCTGAAACTGGTATCAGGAATTTCATTTTTTATATCCTCAAGTAATTGTTCCATAATAATAGTTACTTGACTTTCATTGATTGATGTTGGAATTCCTTTTACTACAATGGTTTCATCTTTTATTTTGTCAAATAAAAATCCAGCGCTTTCAAGATCAGGTTTAATTTCTTTAATCAATAGGATATCATCTTTATTGAAATTTATGACCAATGGAAATAATAATTGTTGACTCATTGCATCTTTAACGGTAATATTTTCTAAATATTCTTCATATAGAATGCGTTGATGTGCTAAGTTCTGATGAATAAAAACAACGCCAGATTTTATCGTACTTAGGATGTATTTACGATGTACTTGATGTGTTTTACTTATAGTTTCTTTTTCAGTAAATAATTGATTGTCAATTGTATCTTCCTTATATTCAGTTGAATTGATGTCTTTTTGAGATGAGTCAATGTCTGTGTACAAGCTTTCCCATTGAGCTGATTTCTCTCGTTTGTATGGAAATTGAATGTCTTTCTGTACAGAATTTTTAAAAGGATTAAAATCTCGATTTACTTTAATATTTGGTTCTGAATTAAATTTTTTATCCTTAAAATCATATGGAACATCTAAGGTAGAATCTCGGTTAAAATCTAATGCAGGTACAACATTGTATTGACCTAAACTATGTTTAACTGTCGAGCGAAGGATCGCATATAAAATCTGTTCATTGTCAAATTTTATTTCTGTTTTAGTAGGATGGATATTGATATCAATAGTTTTTGTAGGAACAGTTAAGTACAAAAAATAGGATGGATGATATCCAGTTCCAAGCAATCCATCAAAAGCATTCACAATCGCATGATGAAGATACGAATTCTTAATAAAACGATCGTTCACAAAAAAGAATTGCTCGCCTCTCTTTTTCTTGGCATATTCTGGTTTTGATACAAATCCAGTTATCGTCATTACATCGGTAATTTCATCAATTGGAACTAATTTTTCATTTGTTTTTTTTCCTAATATAGCAACAATACGTTGACGTAAATTGCTTGAAGATAATCTGTAGACCTCACTTTCATTGTGATACATTGAAAATGCTATCGATGGATGAGCGAGAGCTACACGTTGAAATTCGTCAATAATATGTCTAGTTTCAACAGTATTGGATTTTAAAAAATTACGTCTTGCAGGAATGTTGTAAAACAAGTTTTTTACAGCAATCGAAGTACCTTTGGAAGTAGAAACTAATTCTTGTGACTGAATTGTACTTCCTTCAATTTTAATAGAAACTCCTATTTCTTGATTTTCCTGTTTAGTTTTTAATTCTACATGAGCGATTGCAGCAATCGACGCAAGAGCTTCACCTCTGAAACCTTTAGATTGAAGATTGAACAAATCTTCAGCAACACGAATTTTGGAAGTAGCATGACGTTCGAAAGACAATCTTGCATCTGTTTCGCTCATTCCTTTCCCATTGTCAATTACTTGAATTAGTGATTTTCCTGCATCTTTAATCAATAATTTGATAGAAGATGCTCCAGCATCAATGGAATTTTCAAGCAATTCTTTCACAACTGAAGCAGGTCTTTGGACGACTTCTCCAGCAGCAATTTGGTTTGCTACATGATCAGGTAATAGTTGTATGATATCTGACATTAAAACAATCTATGTAGGTCAAAGATATAGGTTGCTAATCCTACTAAAATAGTAATAATGATTGCAAGTCTTTTCATTGTTGCGCTATCTCTCCCTTTCGATTTACTTTTTATCCAATCATTTTTTAAGTTATTTTTTGTCAAATGGATTTTTGAGATTTCTTTATCAGAATTTTCAGCACTATATTTTTTTTCTAAATCTTGAATACGCTCTTTTCGCTCATCGTAAAAACGAGGTTTATAATCAAAAACATAATATGAACGAGTTTTAAATAGTGCCATTTATAGATAATTAAAAAGATGAAGTGAATATCATTTATTTAGTCAAAATAACACTTCACTAGCATAAAAATCAAAGATACTTAAAAAGAGAAAGAATTCCTCTTATCAGTTCTTAAAAATTGTTAACAAGAAAGTTAAAATAAAAATAGAATAGGTTATCCTATCATAGCCATTTTAATAGCGGCAACAGCACATTCTACACCTTTGTTTCCGTGAATGCCACCAGAACGATCAATGGATTGCTGCATTGTATTATCGGTAAGCACACAGAAAATAGTAGGAATATCATAGACAAGATTCAAGTCTTTAATTCCTTGTGTAACACCATCACATACGAAATCGAAATGCTTGGTCTGCCCTTGAATAACGTTTCCTATCGCTATAATAGCATCTACTTGCTGCGTTTCTAACATTTTTTTACACCCAAAAATTAATTCAAAACTTCCAGGAACATTCCATCGGATAATATTCTCAGTTAGCACACCATTTTCTAGAAGAGTATCTTGGGCACCTTTAAATAGATTTTCAGTAATAGCAGTATTCCATTCAGAAACAACTATCCCAAACCGAAGATTCTTCGCATTTGGGATAGTTGTTTTATCGTAGTCAGATAAATTAGTTGTAGCCATAATTCAGATATTTGGTGATTTTGATTTTTAGATTGTTAGAATTTAATTCCGATACATCTATGAATCTAAACTATCCAGCAGTCTTATTGAGCGTATTTCGCTTTATTTATGAACATGTCAATATTAGCAGCTTCTTCAGAATTAGGAAAATCACTTTTAATTCTTTCATACATTGATTGTGCTTTTCCATATTTTCCTATTTCCATAGCAGTATTTGCTGCTTTTAATAAAAATAAAGGAGTCGTAAAATCATTATCTCTTAAGTTAGCTGCTTTTACATAATAATCATAAGCATCATCTTCTTGGTCTAAATCTGCAAATGCATCTCCAATTGCCCCTTTTGCAATAGGTCCTAATAATTCATCATCAGAAGAGAATTTTTCTAAAAACTCAATTGCTTCAGGATATTTTTTCATTTTCAAATAAGAAATACCAGCATAGTAGTTGGCCAAGTTTCCTGCATTGGTTCCAGAAAATTTATTCGAAATATCAATAAATCCGTATTTACCTTCAGCACCTTCAAGACCTAATGTATATAAAGAATCTGCTGCTACAGGTGAACTTGTTGCTTGGTCAAAATATTTTTTTGGAAAAGCCAATTCATTTGCGGCTTCATTTTCATTAGGTACAGAAACAAAGTTGTTATATGCTTGATAAGCCAAAATTAATGCGACGACAATTCCCAATCCAATAAAAATATTGCGTTGATTTTTTATCACCCAATCTTCCGACTTAGATGCTGTTTCATCTAATGTATTAAATACTTCAGCAGTTGTACTATCTCTTTCGATTGCTGATTGTGCTTCTCCAGCTTCGTTTTTAATTTTCTTGCTTCCTCTTTTTTTATAAGTTGCCATTATCTTCGTAAATTTGTAGGCGCAAAAGTATCATTTTTAATTGGAAAGTAAAAACGCTATAATCGCAAAATTATGAATAATTTGCACTTTCTCTTTAGAACCCATATAAAATAATGTATTTAGAAAAATTATCTCTCTTTAATTTTAAAAATTTTGAATCTCAATCATTTGATTTTCAAGATAAAATTAATTGTTTTGTTGGTGATAATGGAATAGGTAAAACCAATGTATTGGATGCAATATATTACCTTTCTTTTGGAAAAAGTTACTTTAATCCAGTCGCTTCTCAGAATATAAGACATAATGAAGACTTCTTTATGATAGAAGGAGAGTATAAGATTAAGGAAAGAAAAGACACAATTTTATGTAGTTTAAAAAGAGGTCAGAAGAAAGTTATCAAGCGTAATGATAAAGAATATGAAAAATTTTCTGATCATATAGGACATTTACCATTAGTTATAATTTCTCCAGCAGATAGAGATTTAATTACTGAAGGTAGTGATACGAGGAGAAAATTTATTGATGGTGTGATTTCTCAATCGGACAAACTGTATTTAAAATCGCTGATCAATTACAATAAGGTTCTTTCACAACGAAATTCATTGTTAAAGTATTTTGCTGCCAATAGAACTTTTGACGCTTTAAATTTAAAAGTATATGATGAGCAACTAGAACAATACGGAACCTTGATTTATAATAAAAGGAAAGCCTTTTTAAAAGAATTTGGACCCATATTTAAGGAGCGTTACTTTTCAATTTCCAATGGTAAGGAAGAAGTGTGCCTCAAATATAAAACACAACTGAATGAAGGAAAACTTACTGATATATTGCTGCATAATCTTGAGAGAGATAGAATGCTTCAATATACAAGTGTAGGTGTTCATAAGGATGATTTACAATTTCAAATAGGAGATTATTCTGTGAAAAAATTTGGAAGTCAAGGGCAACAAAAATCTTTCTTAATTGCGTTGAAATTAGCTCAATTTGATTTTATTAAAAACCAGGCAAATGTGAAACCAATATTGTTATTGGATGATATTTTTGATAAATTGGACGCGAAACGGGTTTCTCAGATTATAGAATTGGTCAATCAAGATGATTTTGGACAGTTATTTATCAGTGATACGCATGCAGATAGAACAGAAGAGGTTGTTAAAAAAACAAATCAATCTTATCAAATATTTAAATTGGATGGGAAAAAGAGAGAACACATATCATAGTTTAAAAGACTTGATGAAAGTTGTTATTAAAGAAAATAACTTGACCAAAGGTATACAGCAGATGGATATTCGTGAGGCTTGGAGTCGATTAATGGGAAATGGAGTAGCTTCTTATACGGAAAGCGTAAAACTAGAAAACAAAACACTCATTGTAAAATTAAAATCTTCTGTATTACGCGAGGAATTGAGTTATGGTAAAGAAAAAATCATACAGATGATTAATGAAGAAATGGATGATGAGTTAGTAAATAAAATTATGCTGATTTAATTATTTACTTTTATCTTCCCATATCAATTTTTCATCACTGCGAGTGTCGAAAAAATCAGCACACTTTCCATCACCTTTCCCTGTAATTCCTCCATCAGGAGAGCATATTTCATCACAATTTTCATTATATAATGAACTTGGAATATCGCAACACTTATAAGTAATGTAAAATACTTTTTCATCATTATACGTATATTGATAAACTTTAATTGGTTGTCTTGAGTACTCATCGGAACTTACTCCTTCAATGATTTCTTGAACACAATCTGGAAGTGTATCTGCTTTTTTGGATTTACATCCTGAAGCATTGATAAGGAAAATGGAAATTAATATAATGATGTTTTTCATGAAATATATTTAATAGTAATAGTATGCAATTTATATTAAAAAAATTAGAATATTTTATTTATTACTTAAATAATGCATTGCATCGTTTAAATTTTTAAAAATATGATATTTCCATTTTAAATCTTGGTCATGATTTATAATATCAGTCATCATATGGATGATCTCTTTATTGGTAGTTACATAGATGAAATCCAATTCAGGATTCCAAGTCGTAGAAAATTGAGTAACGATTCTTACTCTTGACATGTAATCTGCAGGAATTGTATAGTTGATTGTTGAAGAACAATCAAGAATGATTGCATTTATATTGATAATATCAATCGTATCAATAATTTTAAGAAAAGCTTCTGTAATCTCATTTTCTTCAATTGTTTCTCCAAAAGTTGCAATTACTTTGTCTTTTAAAAAATCAATTTTATTACTCATAATTTAATTTAAAAAACTACATTCACAATATAAGCATTATAATAAAAAAATCGATTCATTATAACCGAAAAATATACTTGCAAGCTATGATTTTTTTATGTTTTATTACATGATTTATAATAAATAAACTAGAATCTTTTATTTATTGTTTAAAAAATACATTGCCTCGTTCAAATTTTTAAAAAGTTTGTAATTCCATTTTAATTGTTCACTAATATTTACAAAGGCTGAAGCCATAAATCGTATTTCAGGATTAGTGGCAACACATAGTATAGTTATGTTTGGGTTCCAAGATTCAGAAAATTTGGTAATAAGTTTACCTCTCCATAAATAATCTGCTGGTAATACATAATTAATTACTTTTGAACAATCAAAAATAATATAATTAAGTTCTTTTATATCTATAGTTTCAACTATTTCAAGAAATGCATTTGTAATTTCTTTTTTTGCAGCGGTATCATCAAATGTGACAAGTACTCTTTTTTTAAGTATATTTATTTTGTAGGGCATAATATGGTATGCTAAATTATAAAAAAAAAGTTGGAACACAATATCAAATTCGTAATCAAAAAAAAATCGATTCTTTACGAATCGATTTTTTAATGTAATTGTGTGTATGTGTTTTTAGAATTGGTCTCTTCCAGAAAAGTGAAAGAAACCTTCTATTGCTGCATTTTCATCACTATCAGAACCATGAACAGCATTTTCACCCATTGAGGCAGCATACAATTTACGTATAGTTCCTTCAGCGGCATCAGCAGGATTGGTAGCACCAATCAGAGCTCTAAAATCATCAACAGCATTCTCTTTTTCTAAAATTGCCGCTACTATAGGACCTCGAGTCATATATTCAACCAATTCTCCGTAAAAAGGACGTTCGTTATGAACTGCATAAAACTCTTGTGCATCAGCAGTTGTCATGTGAGTCATTTTCATTGCTACGATTCTAAAACCTGCAGCATTAATTTTTTCTAATATTGCGCCTATGTAGCCTTTTTCTACTGAATCAGGTTTAAGCATTGTGAATGTTCTATTTGTTGCCATTTTATTTGTTTTTTATCGGTTGCAAATGTACAGTTTTCTTTTTAAAAATAAATAGCAAATAAACTTTTAATTGTATATTCGCAACCATATGAATAAAGAACAGGTTAAAGACATTAAAGAGTTACTATCTTCTCCGCAAAAGATTGTAATTATACCACATAGAAATCCTGATGGAGACGCTATAGGAGCATCACTTGCGATGTATCACTATCTTGGAAAGAAGCACGATGTAACAATTGTTTCGCCAAATGATTACCCAAGTTTTTTAAAATGGATGCCTTCTTCTGATTCTGTTCGTTTTTTTGACAAACAAAATAAGCAATCAAAAAAAGCACTTTCAGAAGCCTCTGTAATATTTCTCCTGGATTTTAATGCCTTGCATCGTATTGGTGAAGATATGAAAAAAACTGTTGAGACATGTGAAGCAGAATTTATCATGATTGATCATCATCAAGAACCAGACAGATCTATAAGTAAGTATATCTATTCTGATATTTCTGTATGTTCCACTTGCCAAATGGTGTATCATTTTATTGAAATGTTGGAAGCAGTTGATGAAATAGATAGCGCGATTGCGACCAACTTATACGTAGGTATAATGACCGATACTGGTTCATTCCGTTTTCCATCTACTACAAGTACAACTCATCGGATTATTGCAGATTTAATTGATAAAGGAGCAGATAATGCTCGTATTCATAACAATGTATATGATGTGAACTCCTATAGTAGACTGCAATTACTAGGGCGTGCATTGAGCAATTTAAAAGTAAAAAAGGAGTTTAATACAGCGTATATAACCTTGACGCAAAAAGAATTGAATGAATTTAATTTTCAAAAAGGAGATACAGAAGGAGTTGTAAATTATGCTTTGTCGCTTGAAGGAATACTATTTGCAGCAATTTTTATTGAAGATGTAGAGCAAAAAATCATCAAAATTTCTTTCCGTTCCAAAGGGAGTTTTTCAGTAAATAAATTTTCTAGAAAACATTATAATGGAGGAGGACACGATAATGCCGCAGGAGGAAGATCAGATGTGACAATGGAAGAAACTATTCCGATTTTTTTAAGTTTGCTTCCAGCATATAAAAATGAATTAGAAAAGTCAAATGAGTAGATATAGTCTTACAATAATACTACTATTATTAATATATTCTTGTTCAGAACCACTTCCAAGAAGACCTATAAGTAATCATACTCAATCTTATATGAAAGCTTCAGTCAATCTTAACAAGAAGATAAATATTGTAGAAGAAGAGGCTATAAAGTATTATATGAATCAAGATACATTAAGTGTTTATTACAATTCTCAGAATGGTTTTTGGTATAAATATCTCATAAAGAATAATGAGTCTATTCTTACACCAAGTATAGGTGATGAAGTAGAATTTGAATATGAAATATCAGACTTGCTTGAAAATGTAATTTATTCAAATAAAACATTGGGAGTTCAAAAATATAAGATTGATAAAGAAAACATAGAATCAGGAATCCAAAATGGATTAAAATTAATGAAAGAGAAGGAAGAAATTATTTTTTTATTTCCATCTTATAATGCATTTGGTTTTTCTGGTGATAAAGAGAAAATAGGAGTTAAACAACCATTAATATATAAAGTTAAATTAAATAAAATAAATAGAAATAATGAAAGCAATTAAATTTTTAGTAGTAGTAATTACAGTATCAACTTTGATGTCTTGTAATAGTCAGAATTCATCATCAATTTCTTTAGAAACCGAATTGGATTCTGTAAGTTATGCTGTAGGAATGGATATGGCAATTAAATTAAAAAAGAATTTTGATGAAGTAAATGAAGAGGCATTTGTTCAAGGTTATAGAAATGGGATGGATTCTATTAATTTACTAATAGAGGAAAAAGATGTAAATGAAATTTTGACCAATTATTTCAGAATGAAAAGACAACAAGAAGCGGCAAAAAATGCAGAATTAAAATATAAAGAAACAAAGATAGCCGGAGAAAAATTTCTTGAAGAAAACAAATCCAAAGAAAATGTTCAGGTTACAGAAAGTGGCTTGCAATATATTGTTCTTAAGGAAGGTACAGGAGAAAAACCTTTAGCAACTTCAAGAGTAAAAGCGCACTATCATGGTACTTTAACGAATGGAATAGTATTTGACAGTTCAGTTGAAAGAGGGACTCCTTATGAACACAATGTAAATCAAATGATTAAAGGATGGATAGAAGGAATCCAATTAATGAATGTAGGATCTAAATATAGGTTATTTGTACCTCAAGAATTGGCCTATGGTGCAACTCCAAGAGCTGGTGTAATAAAACCGTTTATGCCACTTATTTTTGAAATTGAATTATTAGAAATAATAAAACAATAAAATAATGAGGGTATTTAAATTTGTTGGAATTCTTGCTTTACTTTTCTTGTATTCATGCCAAGTAGAGGATCCTAAATATAAACATTTAGGTGATGGTATTTATGCTGATATACAGACAGATAATGGAGATATGTTATTGTCATTGGATTATAAAAATGCACCTATAACAGTTGGTAATTTTGTTTCTTTAGCCGAAGGAACTAATAAAAGAGTTACAGATTCTATGAAAGGTAAACCGTTTTATGATGGAAAGATTTTTCATAGAGTGATAAGTAAATCCAACGGTGATTCCAATGATTTTATGATTCAGGGAGGTGATCCGTTAATAAATGGGACAGGAGGTCCAGGATACAAGTTTGCAGATGAATTTGCTGTAGATTCTATAGGAAAATTATTGTTAAGCCATCATAAGCCAGGAATTTTATCTATGGCCAATGGTGGTCCAGCTTCTAATGGGAGCCAATTTTTTATTACACTTAGCCCTCAACTTCATTTGGATGGAAAACATTCTGTTTTTGGAGAGATTGTAAAAGGTCTAGATGTTGTAAATTCAACTAAAGTTAACACAATAATGAATAAAGTTGTTATTGTGAGAAAAGGAAGTGATGCTGAAAATTTTAAAGCGTTTGAAGTTTTTGACGCTCAATTTCTATCAATTGAAGAAAGGAAAGAGAAATTTCTTAATAAAATTGAAAAGTTTAAAATAGAAGCAACAGAATTACCTTCTGGTTTAAAAATTTATTTTGAGAAAAAAGGAGAAGGACCAAAGCCAACTATAGGAAATAGTATATTAATTAATTATGCAGCTTATTTTACAGATGGACAATTATTGGCGACAAATTATGAAGATGTTGCGAAAGAGTATCTGAAATACAATCCAAAAGTTCAATATGAACCATTTGCAAGTGTTTATAGTATGGAGGCAAGATTAGTTCAAGGGTTTAAAGAAGGCCTGCAAGAAATGTATTATGGAGATAAAGTCATGCTTTTTATTCCATATCATTTAGCATATGGTGAATATGGAGGTAGTGGTGTCCCTCCAAAGACGGATTTATATTTCCAGTTAGAAATGTATCCTTTTTCAAAATAAAAATAATACGGTAGATTAATAATTGTTATATGCTAGAAAGAATTAAAGAATTAGATATAGAATTATTAATCTACCTTAATAATTTAGGTTCAGAAAATTGGGATGTTTTTTGGTTATTTATGACCTATACAGTTACTTCTGTTCCAGTTTACCTTTTCGTTTTATATCTTGTCTACAAGTATTTTGGTTTTAAAAAACTTGTTTTTACTGTTTTAGCAGTTGTGCTAGTAATTACGATTTCTGACCAATTATCGAATATTTTTAAATATGGGTTTGAAAGACTACGTCCTTGTTTTAATGAAGATTTAAATGGTTTGATACGACTTGTAAAACCATCATGCGGAGGTAGATTCTCATTCTTTTCTGCACATGCTTCAACCTCACTTTCTGTAGCGGTATTTTTCTTATTGATACTTAGAAAACATAGTAAATACTTCGCTTACTTTTTGATTATATGGGCGATATTAGTTGGATATAGCCGTATCTATATTGGTGTTCACTTTCCTGCAGATGTGCTTTTTGGATTTATGGTAGGAATTATTAATGGAACATTGATGTACCAATTATGGAAATATTTTATGGCAAAATACCTCTCGTAAAAACTACTTTTCTTTATACACTAAACTGTTGAATGGATTTAAGAAAATCAAAAAGAATAGTACTGCAAATGCCAGTTCATACAATTCCCATTTTCGTTCAGAAGGCATAAACATAATTAAACCTGTTGCCAGTAAAAATGCAATTGTATGCTTCCATTGAGGAATAGGTACTCCGAATGTTTCAACTAGTTTTTTTATGGATTCGATTTTACGATAAAGAACTGGAAGTATAAGTAAGTAAATTACTAAAACAACAGTCAATACTTGACTAAAAATAAGTTTGTTTATTTTCGTTTCACCGACAACCATGTTGTGAAGATTGGTCTCTTGTTGAGCATTGTTTTGCTTGAAGTACTCTGAAGATTCTATATTAAAAATTCGTTGACCCCAAGAAATTTCTTCTCCGGCACCGAATAAAAATATCAATGCCATTCCGATCACACCAATCTTCCATAATATGGGTTTATAAGACCATAATTTGAAGAGTTTATTTAATAAAAACAAACAGATACATCCTAGAATAAATGCAGTTCCATATTCAGCAAAACCATCTTCTTGTGCGTAAGAAGTATTGAAGTATTCTAGATCAGTATTGGAAAAGTAAATACCCAAAGTATAAACTAACAGTAAAAAAATAAACCCAAGGATTTCAGTACGTGTAAAACTTTTAAAATTCATAAAAAGAAATTTTATTCAAAAGTAGTGTTTTTTGTAATTAAGTAATAATCTCTTTCAAGTCTATCTCTTTTCTTCTTAAAATAGTTTAAGTCAAAATTCCCTATCAATTCTTTAGAATAACTAGAAGGTAACAATTCCAACAAATGTTTGTTTTGCTTTTCTATAAGTAATCCAAACTTTTCTTCTTTCGGAAGTTTTAATATTTCGTGTGCATATAAATCTGTAATATTTCCTTCATAATACCATAATAATTCAGGTGTTAAACTTCCTATTGTGTAAGAAAAAATGCCTTGTTGTGATTCAACAGTATTTTTCAAATGTGAAATATTATGAAAATAGGAATTATCATAAAAACTACTTTGCAATGGCATTCCAAAAAGCAAAATAGCAAGCATAAATACAACTTGGCCATAAAATGCTTTTTTGATATTTTTCTCTTTGAGACTTTTAATAAGATAGATTCCAATGGCAATCAATGAAATTGATAATAATCCAATCGGAATCCAATATTCATCCAATTTATTTTTTAACAAGTAAATTGAAACAATAGGAATTGCAAAACCAAGTAGCCCAAATAATCCAAAGTTAAAATAAGCAGGAACAATATCTTTTTTTAACCTTAAATGTTTGAAATTTTGAATCAAAAAATAGACATACAATCCAGTATTTATTGCCAATGGAAATAAGATAGGAACTAAATACCGTGATTTTTTCTCAGGAATAATAGATAATAAAACCAAGGTAATAATAGTCCAAAGAAATGTAAAATTGTAAATTTTTTTATTCGAAATACGCTTAATTATATAAGGATAAATCAATCCGATGAGTGCTAAAATTGCCCATATTCCAGATTGAATAAAGAAACTCCAATAATAATAAAAAGGACGTACATTATAACTTCCCCAATTAGACGTTTCTTTGGTAGCGATTTCAATAAAAGCCTCGTTATCAACCATCCGTACATATATAAACCACCATCCTCCAATTGAAATCATCAATACAATAAAACATATAATTGGTGCTATTTTCCCTTTTAAATAATTGAATTTAAAGACTATGGCATATGATATAACAAAAGGAAATAAGAGAGCATACAATGAAACTGGACCTTTACTCATTAAGGATAGTCCTGCTAGCATCCCTGCAAGAATTGCATTTTTCCATATATCAGAGTTTTCCTCAAATAATTGGAATAAAAAATATATGGAAGCAATCATAAAACCGTGTGTAAAAATATCCCAAGGCGCTTCGTTAATAATTCCAATGATGTAAAATGAAGTAATAAATACAAATCCGACAACTATACTTAATACTTGATCTTTGGTAAGTTTTTTAGTAAATAAATAGATGAATACTCCAGAAAATACAACCATCAATGCTGCTGGTAATCTTAATGCAAATAAACTTTTCATTCCAAACAACATTGCAGAAATTGCTGTCAACCAAGTAGGAAGAGGTGGTTTTTCATACCTTGGATTTCCATTCATGGTTGTGAGTATCCAATTTCCTTCTTGTACCATTTCTCTTGCTGTAATAAAATTTCGGGCTTCCATAATGGTCAATATCGCCAAATTAAGATTGGGTAATAAAAGCAGCAAACTGAAAATAATAATAGAAGTTACTGGATGTTTTTCAATGGTTTTAAGTATCATTTCTTAGTAATATTAAATTTCTTATATATACAATACTCCCAAAAACATGTCCAATAAATAAAACAGGATCTTTTCTGAAAACTGCATAAAATAAAATCATTCCAGAACCTATTAAACTCAATAACCAAAAACTAAATGGCAATATAGATTCTTTGTTTTTTTCAGAATACATCCATTGATAAATGAATCGAAGTGTAAAAATCAACTGAGCTATGATTCCCCAAGTAAATAACCAATAAGGAATTGCTTCATTTCTCAGTAAATTATCTAGATCAAATGTGTTGTTGTTGTAATAATAAATCACAAGTAAAACGGGGAAGACAAAAAGAAATACACGCAGAATTTTTGGAGATTTTTTCCATTTACCTTGTAATTGCAGGTTTCTTATATATATAAAATAGGTAAGTGACTGACCTAGCATAATTGCAAAATCATCTCTTAAATATCCATAGATAAATAATAAAAAAGAAGCAATCAAACTCATTTGCCAGAATAGAGAAGGCGTAATTACTTTTTTAGCTCTCTCAGATAGTGTCCATTGAACCAATAGGCGACCAGAAAATAAAATCTGAGCAAAGAAACCAATGCTATATATCATCCATGGTTTCATCATTAACCTCTTTTTTCAATCTTATAATTGATGTATTTTTTCTTCATCCATAAATAGGCGAAACAATCAATTAAAGGACCTATCAATCTATTCCAAAGTCCATATTTTGCTTCTCCCGCAATACGAGGAAAGTGAGAAACAGGAATTTGCATGATTTTTCCATCTTGAAGTAGAATCATTGCAGGTAAAAAACGATGCAAACCTTTAAACATTGGGATTTTTTTGGCAAAATCAGTTTTGATAACTTTTAAAGGACAACCAGTATCATCCATTCCGTCATGTGTAAATGTACGTCGAATTCCATTGGCAATTGTAGAAGACATATTTTTTACAAATGAATCTTTACGATTGGATCGAACTCCAGTGACCAAATCATATTGATCAATGTGATCTAGAAGTAAATTAAAGTCTTTTGGATCTGTCTGCAGATCAGAATCAATATATCCTACCAGTTCAGAGTCGACATTTTGAAAACCAGCACTTATGGCAGCACTTAAGCCTTTGTTTTTTTCAAATGAAATGAATGAAAAATCATTATTTTCAGAACATATTCGCTCAATTATTGCTTGACTCTGGTCTATACTGCCATCATTTACAAATAGTATCTTGGTTTTTACCGATGCAATTGTTATATAATTAGAAAGTTCTTTTTCAACACGATCCAAGTTATCCTCTTCATTGTATACCGGAACAATAATTGTAAACTGATATTTCATTTATCTTTTAATTTTTAAAATTTTTTTTGCAGCATGAAAAGGATTAATCTCTTGATTTTCAATCATTTTTATAGATTTTACGATTTCTTTTTGAATAGTATCATTTTGATAAAAGTCACTTTTCAACTCATTGTCAATTGTTTCAAATAGCCAATTTTTATTTTGAAAATTCCTTTTTTGATAAAAATAACCGTTCTTTTGAGTCAATGTAAAGTATTCAGTAATCATTTCATATATCTCTTTAATACCTATATTTTCTGTAGCACTACAAGTAACCACTTTCGGAATCCAATCACTCTCTTTAGCAGGAAAAAGGTGTAAAGCGCGAGCAAATTCTGTTTTGGCAAGATTAGTTTCTTTTACATTCAATCCATCTGCTTTATTTATAGCAATGGCATCTGCCATTTCAATAATTCCACGTTTAATTCCTTGTAATTCGTCACCAGCATTGGCAAGTTTTAATAGTAAAAAGAAATCTACCATAGAATGAACTGTTGTTTCTGATTGACCTACACCTACAGTTTCAATAATAATCACGTCATGTCCAGCTGCTTCACATAGTGTAATCGTTTCTCGTGTTTTTCTAGCAACTCCACCCAATGATTCTCCAGAAGGAGAAGGGCGAATAAAAGCATTGTCATCATTTACGAGCGTTTGCATTCTCGTTTTATCTCCAAGGATACTTCCTTTTTGAATACTGCTGCTCGGATCAATAGCCAATACTGCAACTTTTTTCCCAAGACCTGTCAGGTATTTTCCAAATACTTCAATAAAAGTACTTTTTCCTACTCCAGGAACACCAGTAATTCCTATTCTTATTGAATTATTGGAATGTGGAAGACACTTTTCTAAAATTTGATGAGCTTTTGCTTGATGTTTTAAATTATTACTTTCAACCAATGTAATTGCCCTACTTAAATAACTAATATTGTTATTTAGTATTTCTTTTACAAATTCATCCACAGAAGTATTATGAATACTATTCAATTTTTAAACATTTGCGTGTTATAGATTTGTAAAAATATGATTTTTTTTAAAAAGAATAGATTGTTTTGAACTGAGATAGAATCTTACTATTTTTACCACAATTAAAAAGGACAGATTATTTATGGATTTATATAAAACAAATTCACTCAAAGTATACAATTCCCTTTCTAAAAAGAAGGAAGATTTCAAACCTATAAATGAAGGTATGATAGGAATGTATGTGTGTGGACCTACAGTTTATAGTAATGTCCATTTAGGAAATGTGCGAACGTTTATGTCATTTGACATGATTTTTCGATATTTATTACATCTGGGTTTTAAAGTGCGTTATGTTCGTAATATTACAGATGCAGGACATTTAGAAAATGATGCAGACGAAGGTGAAGATAGAATTGCTAAGAAAGCTCGTATAGAACAACTCGAGCCTATGGAAATCGTTCAACGTTATACAGTAGATTTTCATAATACATTGAATACATTTAATTTTCTTCCACCAAGTATTGAACCTACAGCAACAGGACATATTGTTGAGCAGATTGAAATTATTAAAGATATTTTGTCAAAAGGATTGGCATATGAAAAAAATGGATCCGTATATTTCGATGTATTAAAATATAATGAAAAGGAGCAATACGGAATATTATCTGGTAGAAATATAGAAGATTCTATTCATAATACAAGAGTTCTTGACGGTCAATCGGAAAAGAAAAACCCTCAAGACTTTGCACTTTGGAAAAAAGCAGATGAGCGTCATATCATGCGTTGGCCTTCACCATGGAGTGATGGTTTTCCTGGATGGCACTTGGAATGTAGTGCAATGAGCACGAAGTATCTTGGAGAAACATTCGACATTCATGGAGGAGGAATGGATTTAAAATTTCCTCATCATGAATGCGAAATTGCACAATCAAAAATTAACAATGGAGTAGGACCAGTAAATTATTGGTTGCACACTAATATGTTGACATTGAATGGACAGAAGATGGCAAAATCTACAGGAAATTATATTTTGCCTAATGATTTTTTTACAGGAGAAAATGAGCATCTGAGTAAAGCCTATTTACCAAGTGTGGTTCGATTCTTTATGTTACAGGCCAATTATAAAAGTATTCTTGATTTTTCTGATGCTGCATTGTTGGCTTCCGAAAAAGGATTTTTTAAATTAATGGAAGCAATAAAAACTTTAAAGATTATAGTGCCTTCAAATGATTCAACATTGAATATACAATCTTGGAAACAGAATTGTTATGAAGCAATGAATGATGATTTTAATACGCCTGTTTTAATTGCTACTTTATTTGAAGCGACAAGGTTTATCAACTCTGTAAAAGAAGGAAATGAAACAATTTCTACCGATGATTTAATTGAATTGACAGATACGATGCATGTATTCGTATATAAAGTATTAGGATTGAAAGATACTGTCGAAAGTGTGGATGGTGAAAATAAACTTTCTAGTGTTATAGAGATGTTGATTCAAATGCGGAAAGATGCACGAGATAATAAGGATTGGGCTTTATCAGATAAGATACGTGATGAATTACTAGAAATGGGGATTCAATTGAAAGATGGAAAAGAAGGGACAACTTTTTCTATAAATTAATGTTTAAGAAAATGGCAATAGTATTTGCAGTTCCATTTATATGGGTCGTGCGATTTTATCAAGCAGCAATTTCGCCATATACGCCATCATCATGTAGATATTCACCTACATGTTCACATTATGCAATAGAAGCATTTCATAAACATGGAGTATTTTCCGGAGGATTATTGGCTATAAAAAGAATTTTAAGTTGTCATCCTTGGGGAAATAGTGGATATGATCCAGTTCCAGAAAAAAAAGATAAAAAATAAATTTAATAGATATGTTACAACTTGTATTTGATTGGAATCCATCACCAGAAATTTTTAGACTAGGACCTTTACCGATTCGTTATTATGGTCTGATGTTCGTGATTGCTTTCTTATTGGGAATCCAGATCATGAAGAAAATATATAAAAATGAAAATGTTGCTGAAGAATATGTAGATTCTTTATTTATGTATGTTGTGATTGCAACACTTGTAGGAGCAAGACTTGGAGAAGTGTTTTTCTACAATTGGGATAGCTATAAGAATAACTTGATAGAAATATTTTTACCGATTGCTAAAGATGCCAATGGTACTTTATTTGGCTTTATTCAAGGGTATTCATTTGTAGGTTATGCAGGATTGGCAAGTCATGGTGCTGCAATAGGAATTATAACTGCTATGATATTATATCGTAGAAAATATAAATATAAAAGTGTCTTATGGATTCTTGACCGGATCGTTGTTCCTGTTGCTTCAGGTGCAATGTTCGTAAGACTTGGAAATTTTATGAATTCTGAGATCGTAGGAAAAATAACTGATTCGCCACTAGGCGTTCGATTTATTAGAAATGATATTGGTAAAAGAGAAGCAATGACAATTACCAGTAAAAATAATTATGAAGATGCATATCAATTAATAGGTAATAGTTCCAATTATAAAGAAGTACTGGCAAGTGTTCCTGTAAGATATCCTACTCAACTATTTGAAGCGTTAAGTTATTTAGGAGTATTTATACTACTTTGGTTTGTATATTGGAAAACGGATAAAAAGGAAAAACCTGGTTATTTATTTGGTCTATTTATGGTTTTGCTATGGTCTGTAAGATTTTTTATTGAATTTTTAAAAGAAGGTCAAGGAGGAATTGAATCTATGTTTAATCTTGGGTTGAATACAGGACAATTATTGAGTATACCAATGGTATTGGTTGGTTTTTATTTTATGTTTAGAAATAAAAAAAATTGATAATCAGTTTTCACTCTTTAATTTCAAGATATCTTTTACTCTCTTGCGTGAAAATTGTCAATATTTTTAATATTTCATTATTTTTATAGAGTTTGAATATTTCTTCAGACTCACAATAACTTATAAAAAGGTATATTTCTTCTTTGGGAATGTATAATTCTTCAATAAAATATTTTTCTCCAAAATCTTGAATTAATTCATCTGGAACACTTTTTTTAAACTGTAATTCACGTCTTAATTCATTTTCTTTATCTCTTATTGGAATTCCACCTAAACTAACTCCGCCACCTCCGATATAAGTAGGGTCGACATTATTTAGTATTGGTTTTTCAAAGTTTACTTGCCTACTTTTTTTACTTGGCATTGCTGCTAACTTCATAAAGTTTCGTTGAAGTGCATACTTTTTTATTATGGTATCAATATCTACGCTATTTGTATCTTCTTGTAAGTTTCCTGATAAGTTATGATTCTTTAATTCAACAGTTTCTAAATAATTGGTGAAAGTTTCTATATAAATTTTCAACTGTCCTTTTTCAAGATCTATTTGTTTTACAGTTATTTTTGTTGATTTATATTCTAGATGTGAAATAAATAAGATGTCATTTACCATTACATCAATTTTAAAACGACCATTTGTATCACTTATAGTTCCTTTGTTTGAGTTTAGGTTTATTATATGAATATCTTGAACAGGAGTTTCAAAATGTGTAATAAGGCCTTTTATATTGTTGCGATCATCTTGTGAGTAACAATTAAATATTAATAAAAAAAATAAAATTGTGGTTAGCAAATTTTTCATTAACACAAATAAAACTTTTGAAATACTAAAAATCTATTAAAGCAATTGTAAACTTTTGTTAAAGCGTTATTTTGATTATTTTTGATAAAAATATTTTGATGAAAAATTTATTGATAGCAAGCACATCTACAGTTCATGGAAAAGTTTATTTAGAGTATATATTACCTGAATTAAGTCTATTTTTTAAAGGTATTTCCGAAATACTTTTTATTCCTTATGCGCGTCCTGGAGGAATTTCATATGATGAATACACTGCAATTGCAAGAAAAGGCTTTGACAAGATTGATATTAAAGTAAAAGGAATTCACGAGTTTGATAATCCTATTTCTGCGATTGAAGAATGTCAAGGGATTTTTACTGGAGGAGGTAACACTTTCGAACTAGTAAATCAATTGTATAAAAATAATTTGATAGAAGTTTTAAAAACAAGTGTTCATAAAGGTATACGTTATTTCGGTACAAGTGCTGGAAGTAATATTACTGGTGTAAATATAAAAACGACTAATGATATGCCAATTGTTTATCCTCCTAGTTTCGATACATTACAATTTATAAATTTCAATATTAATCCACATTATTTGGATCCAGATCCTACTTCTACACATATGGGAGAAACACGAGAAACACGAATTAAGGAGTTTCATAAGTTTAATAGCCTTCCTGTTTTAGGATTACGAGAAGGAAGTTGGTTAAGTGTAATAGGTGACCAAGTTACATTGAAAGGAGAATTATCTGCACGTTTATTTATGCCAAATGAATCTCCAGAAGAAATTCCAACCGATACAGATATAAGTTTTTTAATGAACCGAGAGTAGCAAGTTTATTTGCTCAGCATCAGCATTTTTTTTTACTTCATCAGAGAAAGTATCGTAAATATTTTTTATTTTAGAAATATCTATAGAATCTCTTTTAGATAGATCATTCAATATCATTGCTGATATATAAGAGTTTGGATTTTCACTAGCGTATGTATAATTAAAATCAATGTTTTCTTGTTCGATAGCTTTCATTTTTAAAGTTATCTCACTTAATTTTTCAGCATCATTTTCTAGTCTTGCGCGTTGTAAATCTGGAAAGAATAAGTCCATTTTATCGTAAATACGCATTGATTTTTGTTGCACATTAGACAGTTCAGTATTTATGGGTGAGTCTGAAATTATTGCTTTTGTTAAGTCATCTTTGTTAGCTTCAATATTGATTGAATCATTTTCAAGAATAATTAATTTACCTCCAAAAACGTTTGTAATAGTAAGTAGATATCGTTCTGGATAAGCAACAGTACCTTTAAAAACCACTTTATTATTTTTTATTATAGCAGAATCTGAAACGATAGTTTTGGAATCGGTAAGTTTATGTAAGTAAGATACATTTCCGTCTGCATTTAAAATATTGATATTTAGAACAAATTGTTCTTGAGATGCTTTTCTTTGTTTCTCTTCAACACATGAAAAAAGAATAAAGGAACTTAAAAGCAATACAGACATTCTTTTTTTCATAGCAAGAAAATTGTTTAACGACTATTAATAATTAACGTAATCTATTATTTCTAATCCATAACCTGTAACTCCTACACGTTTTGCAGTGCTGGAAGTGTTAGACATTACACTCAGTTTTGAAATCCCTAAATCATGTAATATTTGCGCACCAATTCCAAAATCTTTTTCGTCCATATCAACTCTTAAATTTGATTTTTCACCTTTAAGGGCAGTTAATTCATTCATTAAATTTTGCGATTGATTTTCTTGATTGATAAATACAACGGCACCAGCTTTTTGTTTCTTGATCAAATCAAATATTCGGTGGAACTTTTCGTCAGGATTATTAGTCAGTAAACCCAAAGCATTATTAATAAGTGTAGAATTTACTTTTATAAGTACTTTGTCATCTTCTTTCCATTCACCAGTGGTAAGTGCAATATGTACTTGATCATTAGTTGTTTGCTTATAAGCCCTAAGTCTGAATTCTCCAAAACGAGTTTCTAAATTAAAATCTTCAATCTTTTCAATTAATGAATCGTGTCTCATTCTGTATGCAACTAAATCTTCAATTGAGATTAATTTCAGGTCAAATTGCTTTGCAACTTCATAAAGTTGAGGTAATCTTGCCATAGTTCCATCTTCATTTAAGATTTCAACAAGTATTCCTGCAGGCTTAAAACCAGCCAATCTTGCAAGATCTACCGCAGCTTCTGTATGTCCAGTTCTTCTTAAAACACCACCATTTCTTGCTCTCAAAGGAAATATGTGTCCAGGTTTTCCCAGATCATGTGATTTGGTATCATCATTTACCAGTGCAAGTATCGTTTTTGATCGATCACTTACAGAAATACCAGTGGTACATCCATGACCTATTAAATCAACCGATACTGTGAATTGAGTGTTATGTAGCACAGTATTGTTTTGAACCATCATTTCAAGATCCAATTCTGTACGTCTTGTTTCAGTGATAGGAGCACAGATAAGACCTCTTCCATGTGTAGCCATGAAATTAATCATTTCAGGTGTAACCATTTCAGCTGCTGCAATAAAATCACCTTCGTTTTCACGGTTTTCGTCATCTACAACGATTACAACTTTACCATTTTTAATATCTTCAATAGCTTCTTCTATGGTATGCAGTTTAATTTTTTTTGCAATCGTTTCCATTTGTTTTTTAATTTTTTTTGAAAATTAATTTATTAAAAAATATTTTTATGTTTTCAATAAATGTATCAATATTAAAAATTCCTTTATCCTTGGCAGCTCTTCGTGTCAATAAAACCCCAAAAGGCAATAGAATTAATGTAGATAACCACCCTCCCAATGCTGCTGAAATTGCACTTTCTTCTGCTAGATTTCTTCCAAAAGAAGAGATAAAGAAATAGGTCACAAAAATAACAATTGCCAATACCATAGGCAAACCAAATCCTCCTTTTCTAATAATAGAACCCAAAGGTGCTCCAATAAAAAATAAAACCAAGCAAGCAAACGAAAAAGCAATTCTATAATGATATTCGTAATCGTATAAATTAAGGATTTTTCGTTCTCTTTTAAAAATGGATACTTTTCGCTCTAGATTTTCTAATTCTCTTTTATTATGTTGTTGAGCATTAGCGATAACACCTGTTTTTTGCATTAAATTGAAATTTTCTAAAATATCAGAATTCAATTTTTGGTTTGGAATTGAATCTGGATAGGGACGGAGTTCCTTTCCTCCTAAACTTGAATGTAAATTATTGGATCGTATCGCAAGATTGTTGTTAAATTTAATTTTAGTAGTGTCTGATTGAGAAACCAATTGCTTTAAACTCAACATCTGTTGATGTTTATCAACTCTTATAGAGTCTATATCTGTATTGCTAAAAGATGAGATATCAATATTAATTGTATATTTTTCAAAAGTAGCTTTTGAAAAAGGCATTTTTAATCTTTTCTTTTTTAAGTCACGTTTATTGGTATTATCTTCATAATAATTTCCATCCTTTAATATAAAGGTCATATAGCGACTCCCTTCTTCAGATGTAATTTCTGCTTCTTTAGCTGTAATGACTTTTGTCTTACCATAATTAGAAGATAAATCTGAAATCTGAACATTTTTTAAAAAATTCTGTTCCTCCCCATATTTCTCGTCAAACATGATCACATATCCAGGAATATCGGTATTGAAACTTCCAGCTACCAATGCTAGTGCTGGTTGTTTTTTCTTGATATTGCTAAACATATTCTTCTGTTTAAGCATTGCATGTGGATATACATAATTCAAAAACAAGAAATTAATTCCACTTAAGAAAATCGTCAAAAACATAATAGGAGCAATAAACCTGCGTAATGATATCCCAGCAGATTTTATTGCGGCAAACTCATAGTTTTCAGCAAAATTTCCAACAGCCATTATAGATGATAACAGAATTCCTATTGGCATTGCCATAGGAACTACCGTCAATGTTAAGTATCCAATAAATTTTAAGATGAAACCCAATTCTATTCCTTTACCAGAAATCTCGTCAAATCCTAACCAAACTCCTTGCATAACAAGAACAAATAGAATGACGAAAAATGTGGCGAAAAAAGGCTTTAAAAAGCTCTTAATGATATAAACATCAAGTTTTTTCAAACAGTATTATTTTGGTTCGGTAATATCGTACCCTTTTGCGGTAAATTTTTCTTTGTCAAAGGTAAATAACTTATCTGAAATAGGTTGGTTTGTAACGAATTTAGATATTGTAATTGTTGTTACAGTATCATCTTTACCAGTTTCAATAACTTTATAGATATGTTTCGTAACACTGTCAATTCCTAGTAAAACCGATTTCATTTCTGAGTCACTATTGATAGGAGTTAATTTTACAAATTGAATTTTTCTGCCGTTTACATTTTGTAATATATCCATATCATATGTGAATCCATTTTCATAAAATGTCAACATTTTAGAAGGAGTAATACTCGTTTCATCATCAGTATTAGGCTCTTTAATTACTACTTCTTCAAACTCGTGAATGATCATATATATTTTAGTGCCATCATACATATGCTGAGCACCCATATAATTAAAATGATATAAATCACCTTGTAATGTAGAATTTCCTTTGGCTTCTTGATGTAAATTGGCTATTCTATTGTCAAGTTTATGCTCAAACTCGATATATATATTGTCATACGATTTAACTTTTTGAGCAACATCATCCAATAATGCTTTAGCATCTTGACTATAAGAAATTGAACTTATTAATGCGAATATTAAAATTACTATTTTTTTCATTTTTTTCTACTAATTATTTTTTTCGTTTTCCAATAATTGATTTAAAGCCATTTCATCAGGAACTAATACTTGTCTAGCCTTACTTCCTTCGAATTGCCCTACAATTCCTGCAGCTTCTAGTTGGTCAATAATACGTCCTGCACGATTGTAACCAAGCTTTAATTTTCGTTGTAATAAAGAAGCCGAGCCTTGTTGAGCATGAACTATCACTAAAGCAGCATCTTTAAACAATGTATCTCTATCGTTGATATCTATATCAAGACTTGTGCCACTTTCTTCACCGACATATTCAGGTAATAAATATGCTTCTGGATAGGCTCTTTGAGACCCAATAAAATCTGTAATTTTTTCAATCTCTGGAGTATCTACAAATGCGCATTGAATCCTCACAAGTTGATTTCCTCCTGAATATAACATATCTCCTTTACCTATCAATTGATCAGCACCTGAATTGTCTAAAATCGTTCTTGAATCAATTTTGGAAGTTACTCTGAATGCAACTCTTGCAGGGAAATTGGCTTTAATAATTCCAGTAATTACATTTACAGATGGTCGTTGTGTAGCTACAATTAAATGTATACCAATTGCTCTTGCAAGCTGAGCGAGTCTGGCAATAGGTGTTTCTACTTCTTTTCCAGCTGTCATTATTAAATCAGCAAATTCATCAATAACTAAAACGATATAAGGTAAAAATTGATGACCATTTTCTGGATTCAATTTTCTTGCTTTAAATTTTTCATTATACTCTTTAATATTACGAACCATCGCGTTCTTTAAAAGATCATAGCGATTATCCATTTCTATACACAACGAATTCAATGTGTTTACTACTTTGGTCGTATCAGTTATAATAGCATCTTCTGAATCAGGAAGTTTAGCAAGATAATGCCTTTCAATTTTGTTAAAAAGAGTTAATTCTACCTTTTTAGGATCTACAAGTACAAATTTTACTTCCGCAGGATGTTTTTTATACAATAAAGAAGCAAGAATAACATTTAATCCTACTGATTTTCCTTGTCCAGTTGCTCCAGCCATTAATAAATGTGGCATTTTAGCAAGATCAACCACATAACTTTCATTTGAAATTGTTTTTCCAAATGCTATAGGAAGTTCCATTTCTGAGTTTTGGAACTTTGTTGAAGCAATCATTGATTTCATAGAAACCATGGTAGCCTTTTTATTAGGTACTTCAATTCCGATGGTTCCTTTTCCCGGAATCGGAGCAATAATTCGTATTCCCAATGCAGATAGCGATAAGGCAATATCATCTTCTAAATTTTTAATTTTAGAAATTCTTATTCCAGCTTCAGGCACTATTTCATATAGTGTAACAGTAGGACCTACTGTTGCTTTTATTTTTGCAATACCAATTTTATAATTATTTAATGTTTCTACAATTCGATTTTTATTGGCTTCTAGTTCTTCTTGATCTATAGAAATACTTTCATTGAATTCTCTTAATAAATTGAGTGTTGGAAATTTATAATTTCCTAAATCAAGTGTTGGATCAAATTTTCCAAAATCTTTTACTAGTTTATCAGACAAATTTGAAGATTCGTGTTTTTCTTCAACTACCTTCTCAATATCTATTGTTACTTGTTCTTCAACAATATTCTTATTAGATGTAATTATTGGTTTACTATCTATTATAATTGTTTCTTTTGCTTCTTCTTTTATATTTTTCCCTAAATAATTTTCAATAGTAGGTTTTAAATTTTCAACAGATAATTCAAAATCTGATTTTTCGTTTGTATCAAGAGAAAGATTTTTTTCAAGTATTGATTCATTATTTACTGTATTCTCTTGTTTTTTTTCTTTTTTCTTAAATAAAGAAGTTAAATGCTGTACGTTTAATTTAAAACGAATGGCAAGATAGGAGAGAAGCGCAAAAATTAATAGTAATAAAACTCCTGTATTACCTAGAAATGCTTGTAAATAATTATTCAATTCATAACCTATAATTCCAGAAATAAGTGAGCCTTCATTCGTAGAAAAAGCAAATAATATTGAAAACCAAATCATTCCAAGTATTCCCCAAAACCAAGATTTATGCACTTGCTTTAAACTCACTTGTAGCATCAAGTAAATTCCACTAATAAATAGTAAAACAGGAACCAAAAATGAAGCGATTCCAAAACCTCTATAAATAAAAAGATCACTTAAATAATGACCTATTTTACCAAGAAGATTATTGACAGTAGATTTTTTATCGGTAAATTCTGTCAATTCACTTTGATCTACATGCCAATTGAATAGAAAGGATGTAAAAGCAATTAATAAAAAAATAGCAAAAATTGATAAAAACAGCCCAATAATTGTTTTAGTCTGTTTATCTTCTAATAACACTTTAGTTTTTTGAAAACGAGGAGTTTTAGTTTTGGATTGTATTGCTTTCTTTTTTTTAGCCATTTAATTAATTATTATCATAAATTTTGGAATGTATATAATCAAACCAATAATCATTGCAAATATTGATGCAAAAAACGGAATTCCTGCTGCAACATCTTTTATAAAACCAATTTTTTTATGGTGTTCTGGATGTATGAAATCACAGAGGTATTCAATTGCAGTATTTGCAGCCTCAGCAACAAGAACAAGACCTATTACTATTATTTGAAACAACCATTCCATAGTAGTTAAATTCATCATAAAACCGATGGCAGTCATAATCAACCCAATTATTACTTGAACTATAATACTATGTTCGGTTGTAATCAGTATCCATGCACCTTTAGCAGCATATTTAAAGCTTTTTAATCTTCCAATAAGAAAATTATCTTTTGATTCCATTCAATTATTTCAAAGCATTCAATGCAGCTTCATAATTTGGTTCGTCTACTGTTTCTGCAACTTGCTCGGTATGGATAATAGTTCCACTTTCATCTAACACAATAATACTACGTGAGTTTAGTGCTTTCAATGGACCGTCAATAAAATTCAATCCATTTGAATCTCCAAACGCTCCTGAGACAAAATCAGAAAGCATTACAACATTTTCAATTCCTTCTGCTCCACAAAATCTGCCTTGCGCAAATGGTAAATCACGAGAGATACAAATTACTTTCGTATTGTTAAGTTCAGCTGCTGTTTTATTAAATGTTCTTACTGATGTTGCACAAGTTCCTGTATCTACACTTGGAAATATGTTTAAAATCAATCTAGATCCAGAGAAATCACTCAATGATTTTTCTGAAAGATCTCCTGCAACTAATGTAAAGTCTGAGATCTTACTTCCTTTATTTGGTAAATTTCCTGATGTGTGGAACTTATTTCCTTGTAATGTTACTACTGCCATATGTATATATTTATCTTTTTATCAAAAATAAGGATAAAAAGAAAAACTCTCGAAGAATTTCGAGAGTTTTTAAATGATTTGTTAACAGTAAGTTTTTAAAATCTTATGCTAAATCAAAACGATCTAAATTCATCACTTTTGTCCATGCTGCAATAAAGTCATTCACAAACTTTTCTTTAGCATCTTGTGAACCATATACTTCAGAAATTGCACGTAACTCAGAATTTGAACCAAATATTAAATCGGCTCTAGTTCCTGTCCATTTCAATTCTCCAGTTTTACGACTTCTTCCTTCGAATACTTTATCGTCCTCGCTAGTTGCTTCCCAAGTAATTCCAAGGTCTAATAAGTTCACAAAGAAATCATTCGTTAATTTCCCTGAATCTTTCGTGAATACACCATGATTTGACTTGTCAAAATTAGCATTCAAGACTCTTAAACCACCAACTAATACAGTCATTTCAGGAGCAGTCAATGTTAATAATTGAGCTCTGTCTACCAATAATTCCTCTGCTGATGATGTGTGACGTGCATGAATATAATTTCTAAACCCATCTGCAGATGGTCTAAGTGCTTCAAACGATTCAATATCTGTTTGTTCTTGACTTGCATCTGCTCTTCCTGCATTAAAAGGAACTGAAACATTCATTCCAGCATCTTTAGCAGCCTTTTCAACAGCAGCAGAACCACCTAAAACAATTAAATCTGCAATAGAAACTTGCTTGTCTCCATTGTTAAAGTTATTTTGGATTCCTTCTAAAATCCCAATGATTTTAGATAATTCAGCAGGATTATTGATACTCCAATCTTTTTGTGGAGAAAGACGAATACGTCCACCATTTGCTCCACCACGTTTGTCAGAACCTCTAAATGTAGATGCTGATGCCCAAGCAGTTGAAACCAATTGTGAAACGGATAATCCAGAATTTAAAATTTTATTTTTTAATGAGTCAATATCTGCATCAGTAATTAAAGCGTGATTTACAGCAGGAATTGGATCTTGCCAAATCAATTCTTCCGTTGGAACTTCTGAACCAAGGTATAAAGACTTAGGTCCCATATCTCTATGCGTTAATTTGAACCAAGCTCTTGCGAATGCATCTTCAAATTCAGCAGGATTGTCTCTAAAACGCTTTGAAATTGCTAAATAATCTGGGAACTTCTTCAGCGCCATATCTGCAGTTGTCATCATCAAGTCTTTCTTTTTTGATGCGTCGTGAGCAGAAGGAGCCATATCTGCATTTGAAGCAGCAGTAGGTTTCCACTGATTTGCTCCAGCAGGACTCTTTGTTAATTCCCAATCATAATCTAATAAAACTTTGAAATAATCATGATCCCATTTATCTGGATTTGGTGTCCAAGCACCTTCAATTCCACTTGTAATAGTATCATCTCCTTTTCCAGTTCCGTATGTGTTTTTCCAACCTTTTCCTTGTTCTTCAATAGATGCACCTTCAGGTTCTCTACCTACATATTTGTCAGGGTCAGCAGCACCATGTGCTTTACCAAATGTATGTCCTCCTGCAACTAGTGCAACAGTTTCTTCATCATTCATTGCCATTCTAGCAAATGTCTCACGAATATCAATTGCCGATTTTAATGGATCAGGATTTCCGTTAGGTCCTTCAGGATTCACATAAATCAATCCCATTTGAACAGCACCTAAAGGATTTTCTAAATCTCTTTCTCCTGTATATCTTTCATCATCAAGCCATCCTGTTTCATTTCCCCAATAAATATCTTGTTCTGGTTCCCATACATCAGTTCTTCCTCCACCAAAACCAAACGTTTCTAATCCCATTGATTCTATTGCACAGTTTCCTGCAAGAATCATCAAATCTGCCCAAGAAATTTTTTGACCATATTTTTGTTTGATAGGCCATAATAGTAAACGTGCTTTGTCTAAGTTTCCATTATCTGGCCAACTATTTAAAGGTGCAAAACGTTGATTTCCTGTACCAGCTCCACCACGACCATCTTGAATACGATAGGTTCCTGCACTATGCCAAGCCATTCTTACAAATAAACCACCATAATGACCATAATCTGCAGGCCACCAATCTTGAGAGTCGGTCATTAATTTATATAGATCATCTTTCAATGCTTTTAAATCTAATGACTTAAATGCTGCTGCATAATCAAAACCTGTATTCATAGGATCTGATTTAGAAGAATTTTGACGTAAAATATTTAACTTCAGTTGGTTTGGCCACCATTCTTTGTTGGTTGTTCCACCTCCAGCACTTTGTTTTTGTCCTCCATTCATATAAGGGCACTTACTGATATCATTACTATTATTATCCATTATCTAATATATTTTAAACTTTTTTTCTCCAACAAATTTACTTAAATCTTTAGGTATTTATATAGATTTATAATAAATAGATATTAACATGTTATAATTAAAATCTATTGGATATATATAATTAAAATTTTTATTTAACTTGTGGCAATGGAAAATTTCAATTCACCTATAGAGGCTTTTTTACATTGGGAACAAAAAAACCCAAATGCACCTTTCTTAGTTCAACCAATTAATGGTTCTGTAATCAGATATACTTTTGCTGAAGCAGGAAAAGAAGCGCGAAAAATTGCTGCTGCATTAAGAGATTATAATTTGCCCAAGCAAAGTCATATTGCACTGCTTTCAAAAAACTGTGCTCATTGGATACTATCAGATTTAGCAATCATGATGTCTGGACATATTTCAATTCCATTATATCCTACTTTAAGTGCTGATTCTATTCAACATGTTTTAGAACATAGTGAGTCTAAAGCAATCATTATTGGGAAATTGGACGATTTTCAATCTCAAAAACTAGGTATTCCTGATATTCATAAAATAAGTATTGGTCTCTATGGAGAGAATGAAGGTCAATCATGGGAAGAAATCATCTCAAACCAAGAACCAATAGAGGTGTTTCCATCTGTAAATTCAGAGGATGTTTTTACTATTATTTATACTTCTGGTACCACAGGAAACCCAAAAGGTGCTATTCATACAGTAGGTAATTTTATGGAATGTATACGTATCATACGCTCAGTTATGAAATTACCACAAGGAGCAAGATTATTTTCCTATTTGCCATTAGCACATGCAGCAGAACGTATTGGAATTGGAACACATGGATTGGTGGTTGGTGCGGAATTTTCATTTCCAGAGTCTTTAGAAACCTTTGCATCGGATCTTGAGAAGTGTCAACCTGATATTTTCTTTGGAGTGCCTAGAATTTGGACAAAATTTCAAGAAAAAATTTTAGAAAATATCCCTCAGAAAAAATTAAATGTTCTTTTAAATATTCCATTTTTGAGAAATGTTATAAAAAGTAAGTTAAAGAAAAAATTAGGACTTTCTAATGCAGGATTTATGATTTCTGGAGCTGCACCCTTGTCGGTAAGTGTTATGAAATGGTATAAAAAAATAGGAATTGAAATTTTGCAAGGATATGGCATGACTGAAGATTGTATTTCTTCACATTTTAATTTACCTGGAGAAAATAAAGTTGGAACGGTAGGGAAAGCACTCCCAAATGTTCAAATTAAGTTATCACTAGAAGGAGAAATATTGATAAAAAATAAATGTTTGTTTAAAGGGTATTTTAAAGATCCTGAGACTACTGCGTCTGTATTTGATAAAGATGGTTATTTTAAAACAGGAGATAAAGGAGAATACGATCACGATGGATATTTAACAATCACTGGACGTATTAAAGATCAATTTAAAACCGACAAAGGAAAATATATTTCTCCCTCATCGATAGAATTAAAATTGGCAAAAAATCCTGCAATTGAGCAGATTTGTGTTGTTGGAACTGGAATTCCACAACCGATTGCGTTGATTACATTATCAGAAGTAGGAAATTCGATGTCTAAAGAGACTTTAAGTCAAGTCTTAAATGATACACTTGTTGAAGTAAATCAAATACTTAAAAGCGTTGAGAGGGTTGAAAAAATTATTATTATGAAAGAAGATTGGACTGTTGATAATGGATTGATAACTCCAACACTTAAAGTTAAACGAAATAGTATAGAGAAAATACATCAAGAATATTATAATTCTTGGTTTAAGAATGAGAAAAAAGTGATTTTTGAGTAAATATTCGAAAAGGTTTGCGTAATTTTTTTAAAAAATAATTAATTTAGAATTTGTAAAAAGATAAAAAGGATATATATTTGAACCATTATTATAAACAATGAATACAAATCAATTACATCATCATCATTTTCATACCAACGCCCAAGCGTGATGAATTTGATATATATGTAATTTAATATACATTTTTCTAAAATCCGTTTGAGTAAATCAAACGGATTTTTTTATTTAAAAAATCTACTTGTTTTATTCAAGCAATAAAATAAATAACAAATGAATAAACTTAAAATAGCCATTCAAAAAAGTGGAAGATTAAATGAAGATTCTATCAAACTATTAAAAAGTTGTGGTATCAACATTAAAAATGGAATTGATCAGTTGAAGGTTGAAGTTGCAAATTTCCCTATCGAACTCTTATACCTTAGAAACTCTGATATTCCTCAATATCTTGAAGACGGAGTTGTAGATATTGCCATTGTTGGTGAAAATTTATTGATTGAAAAGCAAAAACAAATTGAAGTTGTAGAGCAATTAGGTTTTTCAAAATGTAGAGTTTCATTGGCAGTTCCAAAGGAAGTGGAAGATGAATCAATCAATTACTTTGATGGAAAAAAGATTGCGACTTCGTATCCTAATACTGTTCAAGCATATCTTGATAAAAACAACATCAAAGCAGATATTCACGTAATTTCTGGTTCGGTAGAAATTGCACCAAATATTGGACTTGCAGATGGTATTTGTGATATCGTAAGTTCAGGAAGTACACTCTTTAAAAATGGTTTGAAAGAAACACAAGTGATCTTAAAATCAGAGGCTGTATTAGCAAAAAGTAAAAACTTAAATGAAGAAAAAGAGGCGATTTTATCTAAATTGTTATTCAGAATTAAAGCAGTTTTAAGAGCCAAAAACACAAAGTATATTTTAATGAATGTTCCGAATGAAAACATTGATAAAGTAACATCAATTTTACCTGTTTTAAAGAGTCCAACGATTTTGCCATTGGCACAAGAAGGTTGGAGTTCATTGCACAGTGTAATTAAAGAGAAGGAATTTTGGGAAGTTATTGACGAATTGAAAGCAACAGGAGCAGAAGGAATTTTAGTCGTTCCTATTGATAAAATGGTTGTATGATGAAAATAGTTAAATATCCAAAGCGAACAGATTGGTCTGGATTAGTTTCAAGACCTGAATTTGAACGAAATGAATTTACCAAAGTGGTTTCTGATATTTTACTTGAAGTAAAAGTTAAAGGAGACACAGCATTATTTGATTTTACACAACGATTTGATAAGGCAACTTTAAAGACGTTGACAGTTAGTGAATCTGTAATAAGTGAAGCAGTTAAATTAGTTCCAGAAGATTTAAAGAATGCAATTGAATTAGCAGCAACGAATATTAAAAAGTTTCACGCTTCTCAAAGTGCTAAAGAACAAATTGTTGAAACAACAAAAGGCGTACAATGTTGGAGAAAAAATGTGGCGATTGAGAAAGTTGGATTGTACATTCCAGGAGGAACAGCACCTTTATTTTCAACGATATTAATGTTGGCAATTCCAGCAAAAATTGCAGGATGCAAAGAAATCATTTTATGTACACCTCCAGATAAAAACGGAGCAATAAATCCAGCGATTTTATATACAGCATCACTCGTTGGTGTGACAAAAATATTTAAAGTTGGTGGCGCACAAGCAATCGCAGCAATGGCTTACGGAACAGAAACTGTTCCACAAGTGTATAAGATATTTGGACCTGGAAATCAGTTTGTTGCAAAAGCAAAAGAACTAGTTCAGCAAGAAGGAATCGCGATTGATTTACCTGCAGGACCAAGTGAAGTTTTAGTAATTGCTGATACAACATGTAATCCATCTTTTGTAGCAGCAGATTTATTATCGCAAGCAGAACACGGAGCAGATAGCCAAGTTATTTTGTTGTCGGATAATGAGAATGTTATTTCTGAGGTTTCTAAAGAATTAGATATTCAATTGGCCGTATTGCCAAGAAAAGAATTGGCAACAAAAACATTGGAAAACAGTCAATCTATTTTGCTTAATAATTTGGATGATTGTATTGATTTTAGCAATCAATATGCTCCTGAACATTTGATTATTGCGAGTGAAAATTCAGAGCGTTTTATAGATAAAATTATAAATGCAGGTTCTGTGTTTTTGGGTAATTACAGTTGTGAAAGCGCTGGAGATTATGCAAGTGGAACAAATCACACGCTGCCAACAAACGGTTATGCGAAGAATTATAGTGGCGTTTCGTTAGATAGTTTTGTAAAGAAAATTACGTTCCAAAAACTAGAAAAAGAAGGAATACAAAATATTGGTCCTGCAATTGAGTTAATGGCTGAAGCAGAGCAGTTATTTGCTCACAAAAACGCAGTGACATTAAGACTAAAAGAGATTCAAGATGTTTGATATAAAAAGTATAACTCGTAAAAACATACTCAATATGCAGGCGTATAGTTCTGCTAGAAGTGAGTTTAAAGGCAAGGCTGATGTTTGGTTGGACGCGAACGAGAATCCGAATGCAACAAATTTAAATAGATATCCAGATCCGTTACAGTTGCAATTAAAGAGTGAGATTTCGAAACTGAAAAATGTGCCTTTAGAGCAGATATTTATTGGAAATGGAAGTGATGAAGCGATCGATTTATTATTCAGAGCGTTCTGTGAACCAGAAACAAGCAAAGCCTATATATTTCCACCAACATACGGAATGTATCAAGTTTCTGCTGCTATTAATAATATTGAGTTGGTAGAGATTCCATTGACACAAACGTTTGAATTACCATCTTTACAGATGATTCAATCGAATTTAAAATCTGAAGGTTTGGTATTTATTTGTTCGCCAAACAATCCTACAGGAAACGATATGAATTCAGATAGAATCAAAGAGATTGCTAATGACTTTAAAGGTTTGGTTGTTGTTGATGAAGCATATATTGATTTTTCTGAAAGTAAAAGTGCTATTTCATTATTGGAAGAGATTCCAAATTTAGTGGTGTTGCAGACTTTTAGTAAAGCATACGGATTGGCTGGAGCGAGAGTAGGAACAGCATTTGCAAGTCCAGAAATCATTGCAATTTTAAATAAAATTAAGCCTCCGTATAATATCAACACCTTGAGTATTGATGCTGCTTTAAATGTTTTGAACAATAAGAAATCAATTCAAAAGCAGATTGATGAAACTATTCTTGAAAGAAATAGATTGCGAATTGCATTGTCAAATTTACTAAGTGTAGAAAAAATTTATCCTTCTGATGCTAACTTTTTATTGGTTGAATTTACAGATTCAGATTCAGTTTTTAAGGAATTAATCAGTCAAGGAATTGTGGTAAGAAATAGAAGTTCGCAAATAAAAAATTGCCTTAGAGTTACTATTGGATCTAAAGAAGAAAATGAAAAATTAATGAGTGTTTTAAACGAAATAGCGTCATGAAGAAAGTATTATTTATAGATAGAGATGGAACTTTGGCAATTGAGCCACCAATTGATTATCAATTAGATAGTTTAGAAAAGTTAGAATTTTATCCAGGAGTTTTTCAAGGATTGTCTAAGATTGTCAACGAATTGGATTACGAATTGGTAATGGTGACAAATCAAGATGGATTGGGAACAGATTCGTTTCCAGAAGACACTTTTTGGCCAGCGCAAAATAAAATTATTCAAGCTTTTGAAAACGAAGGAATTGAGTTTGCAGAAATATTGATTGACAAATCTTTTCCTGAAGATAATGCGCCAACAAGAAAGCCAAGGACTGGACTGTTGCAAAAATATATACATGGAAATTATGATTTAGATAATTCATTTGTGATAGGAGATAGAGATTCTGATATAGAATTGGCAATGAACTTAAAATGTCAAGGAATTTTTATTGGTGATGAAAATGAAAATGCTGTACTTTCAACAACCAATTGGAATGAAATCTATCAGTATTTAAAGTCAAAACCAAGAGTTGGATTCGTAAAAAGAGTTACTAAAGAAACTGAGATTGAAGTTGAAGTTAATTTAGATGGAAGTGGAAAAAATGAAATTTCTACTGGAATTGGCTTCTTCGATCACATGCTAGAGCAAATTTCAAAGCATGGAAGTATTGACTTAAATATCAATGTAAAAGGGGATTTAGAAATTGATGAACATCACACTATTGAAGATGTAGCAATCACATTAGGAGAGGCGTTTATAGAGGCTTTAGGTTCTAAAAAAGCGATTGAACGCTATGGATTTCTATTACCAATGGATGATTGTTTAACGCAAGTTGCCATTGACTTTGGAGGAAGACCTTGGCT
>CAJQNZ010000002.1 GCA_905479835.1 uncultured Flavobacteriaceae bacterium | reverse complement strand
TTTGGTAAAACCAAACGCATCGTTCTATATGATACCTTAATTAATGACTTAACGACCGATGAAATTGTGGCTGTATTGGCGCATGAAGTTGGACACTATAAGCGTAAACATATTATTTTCAATCTATTTTCTTCAGTATTACTAACAGGATTGACACTATATATTTTGTCTTTATTTATTGACAGTCAATTGCTATCAAATGCATTAGGCGTTTCAATTCCTAGTTTTCATATTGGTTTGGTTGCTTTTGGAGTACTCTACTCTCCTATTTCTGAACTTACAGGATTGTTTATGAATTATATGTCACGAAAGTTTGAATACCAAGCAGATGATTATGCTAAAGAATATTTTGGTGCTGAGCCATTGATTAGTTCGTTGAAGAAACTATCTAAAAACAGTTTAAGCAACCTTACTCCTCATAAAACCTACGTTTTTAAGCATTATTCTCATCCAACGTTGAGAGAACGAATTTTAAATTTAAGGAAATAATATTTACAGTTACGTTTATCATTGTTAAGCATATAAATTTTAGCCTTTATTTTATTAGAAAAAATTATCTAATGATTGGAAATACTAAATTTGAACGTTGAATTTTACGTTTATTAAAAGATAGAACATCTGTTTCTTTTATATAATTTTGATCTTGGTATATAGGATCAGCCATCTGAAATATGATGAATAACTTCATCCTGTCAGTGTCGCCAATTGTTGATTGTGGCCATTGATTATTCGGATCAGCATAAGGTATCAAATAATCTAGTCCAGCACGTAAACGAGAATCTTTTTTATCTATTTCATATACATCTACATCAACTTTCTTCGCAAGGTGCGCCACTAGGAACATTGCATGAAGGTTATATATGCTATAAAAAAGTGGGCGAGTTCGCGCTATCTCTTCTGGCATAGAACCATCTTCTCTAATTTGAGAATAAAGACGATTTTTAATAAATTTTTGTGCTATTTGAGTTGCAGCCTTTTTGTTTTCAGAATAAAGGGCAAAATACAATGCCTGAACATCGTAAAATGTACCATGATTGTTTTTTGAAGCAGCCTCCTCAAGAGCAAATTTACTCGTCGTTAACCATTCAAAATATGCAGCAGCCCATTTTTTCAATCTTAATTGTTCGTTTTTACTAAGAGCAGATGAATTAGAAATAAGTAATGAACCTTCCAAAGCTCCAATCATAAGGCGTCCATCTAATACACCTGACTTAGTGCCTTGATTATGTCCAAGTCTAATTTGTGCATGATTGACATTTGGATTCATTCTGGTCTCTTCATCTAGAAACCAAGTACGAAGAAACTCTGCCGCTTTGATAGCATATTTTTCTTTTCCAGTTAGATAATATGCAAGCCCTAACGTTTCGGTGTTAAATCCCAGTTTTTCAATTCTTTGTCTGTCTGAATATTCCAAACTTTGGCTATTAGGATTGGTCACACCATCGTGCCTAATATATGGTAATCCACTTGATTGATTTGGGTCAGGCCACCAGTAACGGCTATAACTAGCATAATCATGTTTATCACCGCTGGGAGGAAGTTTCGTCTTATGAGTTACTGATACAGGGTTTTCTTTAAGAACTTCTTCTGCCTGTTGAATTAATTGATTATATGCAAACTTTAATTTTGAATCGTTCTTTTCAATAAGAAATTTCGTATTTACTAAGTTATTAATATCCATTAAAATAGTCTCAACTTGATTATTATTTGATTCGACATGTTTACAAGTGAATGATAATAATGCTATAAGAATTATAATAAGATAGTTTTTTTTCATGAAACTTTTTTTATTTTTTTGTCTGAATTTAGATAAAATTGACTTTACCTATTATCGAAGTTACTATTTTGAAACCTCTAAATCAAGTATTCTTCCAAAGTAATTAAAAAATCAAATCAATACTTGCCAGTTAAAATAATTGAACTATTTTTATTCTATGGCATATACAGTATCCATAGAAGAAGAAAATAAGGAAATAGCGAGTCGCTATAAAGACTTATTGAAAGGCACTTACCAATTACTCACAACTGAGGATAAGAAAAGTATCCGTAAAGCATTCGACTTGGCCGTAGATGCACATAGTTCCCAACGTAGAAAGACAGGAGAACCTTATATCTACCATCCTATCGCAGTTGCAAAAATCGTTGCTTATGAGATCGGTCTTGGTGTTACTTCCATTGTAGCTGCATTATTGCATGATGTTGTTGAGGATACAGAATATACATTGGAAGATATTGAGCGAGAATTTGGAGAAACGGTTGCGCGCATTGTAAATGGATTGACTAAGATTTCTCGATTGAATAAGGAGCAGGATGCATCCATTCAAGCAGAGAATTTTCGTAAAATGCTCTTGACCTTAAATGATGATGTACGTGTGATATTGATTAAAATAGCCGATCGATTACACAATATGCAGACAATGGATGCTATGCCAGCGCACAAGCAATTAAAAATAGCTTCAGAAACCTTGTATATATACGCGCCTCTTGCGCACAGACTTGGATTGTATAATATCAAAACAGAACTGGAAGATCTTGGTTTAAAATACACAGAACCAGAAGTCTATAATGATATTCTTGCGAAAATAACAGATAGCAAAGAAGATCAAAAAAACTATATAGAAACTTTTACAGGTGTCATAAAAGACACTTTAAATAAAGAAGGATTTCAATATTCAATTAAAGGGCGTAGTAAATCAATATTTTCTATTCGTCGTAAAATGCGTGCTCAATTGGTTACTTATGATGAAATTTATGACAAATTTGCCATTCGTATTATTTATAAATCTACCAATGAACAAGAAAAATACGATGCCTGGAAAATATATTCTATTGTTACCGATCATTTTCAGCCCAATCCTATTCGACTTCGTGACTGGATTACACAACCCAAATCTACTGGTTATGAATCACTTCATATCACAGTAATGGGACCAAAAGGGAAATGGGTCGAAGTTCAGATTCGTTCAGAGAGAATGGATGAAATTGCCGAGAAAGGATATGCAGCACATTATAAATACAAGCATGGAAAAGAAAAAGAAAGCGGACTTGAAAGTTGGCTGAACAAACTAAAAGAAACACTTGAAAATCCTGATGGTAATGCAGTGGATTTTGTTGAAAATTTCAAACTAAATTTATATGCCAAGGAAATTTTTATTTTTACTCCAAATGGTGATATAAAAGCCATTCCAAAAGGTGCCTCAACATTAGACTTTGCTTTTTCTATTCATACAGAAATAGGTATGAAATGTCGGGGCGCGAAAGTGAATGGAAAATTACGTCCGCTAAATCATATATTACAAAGTGGTGATCAAGTTGAAATTATTACTGCCAATCAACAAAAACCAAATGTACGCTGGTTAGACTTCGTAGTAACAGCAAGAGCAAGAGGTCGAATAAAAGCAGCTCTAAAAGAAGAACAAAAAGAAATAGCCAATGAAGGAAAAGAGGTATTAACTCGAAAATTGCGCTCGTTAAAATTGACATTGAACGAAAGTACAGTGAATGATTTGGTGCGTTTTTTCAAATTAAAAACAAGTTTTGATTTGTTTTATAGAATGGGAAATGGTTCTATTGAAAACAGTCAATTAAAAGAATTTGCCTCACAGAAAAACAACGCATTTTTAAACTTCTTTAAAAATAAAATTCGCCGTACTCCTACCAATCCTTCTCTTGGAAATGAAGAGGTTAATGAAAAATATGATATGCTCGTTTTTGGGCAAGATGAAGAGCATCTTGATTACACACTTGCAAAATGTTGCAATCCTATTTCTGGAGATAAAGTTTTTGGTTTTTTAACAATTAATGAAGGCTTAAAAATTCATAAAAAAGATTGCCCAAATGCTGTAAGCCTACAAGCCAATTACGCCTACAGAATCATGTCTGCCAAATGGATTGATTCTACCAAGCAAGATTTCAGAGTATTTATCAATGTAAGTGGTACAGATAAATTCGGACTTGTAAATCAATTGACAAAAGTAATTTCCAGCAATATGCATGTCAATATTCATAGCCTTAATATAAGCGGGAATGCAGGAATATTTGAAGGGAAAATAGCCATAAGTGTCAAAAATATTGGGCAATTAAAAAAACTTACAGAAAATATTAAAAAAATAGATGGCATAGAAAAAGTTGAACGTGTTTACAAACAATAATCTTATTCACAATGAACGTTGATAAATTCTAATTTTAAGTAGGTTTACAATCAAAATTAAAGTTAAATTTGTTTTTTATTTATAATGAAACCTATGGATAATAGCAAAGTTGATCATCAAGCAATTGTTCGCGAAGTATTTATCAAATACCTTGTAGCAAATAACCACCGAAAAACTCCAGAACGCTATGCCATACTTCAAGAAATTTACGACTTAAAAGATCATTTCGATATAGAATCCCTTTATATAAACATGAAAAATAAAAATTATCGTGTTTCTAGAGCTACATTATACAATACAATTGAACTCTTACTCGAATGTGGATTGGTCAGAAAACATCAATTCGGTCAAAATCAATCACATTATGAGAAATCATACTTTGACAAGCAACATGATCATGTAATCTTAACGGATACTGGTAAAGTTATGGAATTCTGTGACCCAAGAATTCAAATTATAAAAAAAACAATCGAAGATACTTTCAATATTAATATTCACTCACATTCTCTCTATTTCTACGGAACCAAAAGAGAGGAAAACAACTAACACTTTAGAATACACAAAATGGCTGTAAATTTATTATTAGGATTGCAATGGGGAGATGAAGGCAAAGGAAAAATTGTTGACGTTTTAACGACAGATTATGATATCATTGCAAGATTTCAGGGCGGTCCAAATGCTGGACATACATTGATTTTTGACGGATACAAGCATGTTTTACATACAATTCCTTCTGGAATCTTCCATAAAACAGCAGTAAATGTTGTTGGGAATGGTGTGGTAATTGATCCCGTAATTTTCAAAAAAGAATTGGATAATTTATCTCAATTTACAATTGATTTTAAAAGCAAACTCCTTATTTCTCGTAAAGCTCACTTAATTCTTCCTACTCATCGCTTATTGGATGCAGCATCTGAAACTGCCAAAGGTAAAGCAAAAATTGGTTCTACTTTAAAAGGAATCGGACCAACATATATGGATAAAACTGGAAGAAATGGATTGCGTGTTGGTGATTTAGAAATGAATGATTGGCAAGAAAAATATGAAAATTTAACTGAAAAGCACTTGAATATGCTTGCTTTTCATGGAATCGAACTTGAATATAACTTAGTTGAATTACAAAAAGAATTTGATGAAGGTATTAAAAGATTAAAAGAATTAACCTTTATAGATAGTGAAGAATACCTAAACAATGCTATGAAAAATGGCAAATCAATTCTTGCAGAAGGTGCACAAGGTTCTTTACTTGATGTAGATTTCGGAACCTATCCATTCGTAACGTCTTCTAATACTACTGCTGCAGGAGCTTGTACAGGATTAGGTATTGCACCCAATAAAATAGGTGATGTGTTCGGGATTTTTAAAGCCTATACAACTCGTGTAGGTTCTGGCCCCTTCCCTACTGAACTATTTGACGAAGACGGAGCAACCATGGCAAGAGTCGGTCATGAGTTTGGCGCAACTACTGGACGTCCTAGACGTTGTGGATGGCTTGATATCGTTGCGTTAAAATATGCTGTACAAGTGAATGGTGTTACTCAGTTGATGATGATGAAAGGTGATGTATTGTCAGGTTTTGACACCTTAAAAGTATGTACTTCTTATACTTATAAAGGTGAAGAAATCTCACATTTCCCTTTTAATATAGAACCAGAAAATGTAACTCCTGTTTATAGTGAATTTAAAGGTTGGAGTGAAGACTTGACAAAAATGACTACCAAAGAGCAATTGCCACAAAATTTACTGGATTATATTGAATTTATAGAAAAAGAAGTTGAAGTACCTATTAAAATAGTTTCTGTAGGTCCTGATAGAAAACAGACGATACTTCGATAGTTTTAATCCATCAGACGAAGACAAGAAATTCTTGTGATAATTGAATCATAGTTTTGTAATCGAATGATAAAATAAAAAATGGTTTCTGACGAATGTTAGGAACCATTTTTGATACTATAAAACTAGCACACAATAAAATTCCAATATTATCATTTAATAGTTAAATTTGTCATTGGACAAAAAACATTTATGAAAAACATTCTTTTCTTTCTTTTTATTTCAATTTCAATAATTGGATATTCTCAGCAAACAAGAAAAATAAAAGTTCTCAATGCTGATGTAACTTTCAACGATGAAGATAATTCCGAAGTTATTCATTCAGTAGGAAACGTAATTGTTGAGATTAACGGCGCAACCATTCGTTGTAAACAAGTTGAAATGTATACTGAGAATAATTACATGAAAGCAATAGGTGATGTTGTTTTAAATCAAGGAGATACCATTTCACAAACAAGTGATTTTGCCGATTATGATGGAGATAAAAAACTGCTAAAATCTTGGGGGAATGTAATCTTAAAAGACCCTTTAATTGAACTCACCTCTGATGAAATTCTTTTTGACAGAGAAAAACAACATCTATATTACAATACTGGTGGAAAAATTAAAGATAGTATCAATGTATTGACAAGTGTAATCGGAAATTATTATTTGGAAACTAAAAAGTTTGAAGCATTTGAAAATGTAGTTGTTACCAATCCAGACCAAGTATTGGAATCTGAAAATCTAGATTACTATACAGAAAGTGGTAAGGCCTATTTAAACAAAGCATCAACAATTACTGGAAAAGAAAGTGTGGTTTATACAGAAAAAGGATTTCACAATTCGAAGTTGAAAATATCTCATTTGACTAAAAATTCTTGGATTAAATATGATGATCGCTTGATTAAAGGAGATAGTTTATACCATGAAGGTACAACCAATTTTTCTTCGGCAACAGGAAACATAAAAGTTATAGATACTATAAATGAAGGTGTTTTAAAAGGAGGGTATGCTGAATTTTTTAAAGTCAAAGATTCTGCATTCATTGTTGATCGAGCAGTTGCAATTTCATTGATTGAAAAAGATTCTTTATATATTCATGGTGACACACTTTTACTGACTGGAAAAGTAGAAAACCGTATCATTCGTGCTTTTAATAATGTGAAATTTTTTAAATCTGACTTACAAGGAAAATGTGATTCTTTGCAATCGAATCAAAATACAGGAGTGACAAAAATGTATAGGAAACCTGTTTTATGGTCAGATGGAAGTCAAATAACTGGAAATACAATCGAATTTTTATCCAATAACGAAACAGAACAACTTGATTCTCTGAAAGTCTTGAAAAACGCTTTCATGGTGCAAAAAGATTCTCTCGGTTACAATCAGACCAAAGGGAAAAATCTTTTTGGTAAATTCAAAGATAATAATCTTGAAATTGTTGACATACTTGGGAATGGAGAAGTCGTACATTATATAAGAAACGCAGATAATGAATTATTGGGTATCAGCAAAATGAAATGTAGCAATATTAATGTAATCTTAAAAGAACAAAAAGTACAAACTATTGAGTTCAGAATTAATCCAGATGGTAAAACATATCCAGAAGAAGAAATTCATGAAAATGATCGGCTTTTAAAAGGATTTTTATGGCGTGAAAATGAACGTCCAAAAAATGGAGAAGACATTTTCTATCATGATCCAAATGATATTCCAATCATGAAACAAGAGCGTATCAATGAACGTGAAGAAAGAAAATTACTTCAAGAAGAAACACAACGTAAATTAAAAACCTTGCGACAACAAGAACAACGAATTCAAGTTCAAGATTCAATTGCACCGCAATATCAAGATCAAAAAATTCCTACTGTAAAAACTAGTGGAAACATCACCAAAGATTCGCAAATCCTTCTGCCTAACAAATCAGGCGTGCCAATAATCATTAACAAAGAGAAATTGTCAAAAGAGAAAGCAAAAAAAGTAGACTAGCATTTTAAATAAAATGATGTTTTAGAAACCTGAAGTGAAAGAATGGTTTTTTAAAACATGAATAATAAATTACGATAGTTCTGTTTAAAACAATTTAATAAACATGAAATCTGACTTTTATAAATACCAAGCACAAACAACTTCTCATCCTATTGCACTAGAAATTTCTCATGCAGATGGGTCCTACGTGTATGATATTGAAGGAAATAAATATTTGGATTTTATTGCTGGAGTTTCTGCTAATAGTTTGGGACATAACAGTCCAATCGTAAATAAAGCTATTAAAGACCAACTACAGAAATATACACACGTGATGGTTTATGGGGAATTTATTCAAAAGCCTCAAGTAGAATTGGTTAAAATTATTGCTGAGAATTCACCAAAAAATTTAGATACTGTTTACCTGACAAATTCAGGTACTGAAGCAACAGAAGGTGCTTTAAAATTGGCAAAAAGATTTACAGGACGTTCGGAAATAATTTCATGTTATAATGCGTATCATGGAAATACACAAGGAGCAATGAGTGTATGTGGCAAAGAAGAACAAAATCGTGCTTTCCGTCCATTAATTCCTGGAATACAATTCATTGGTTTTAATAATGAAACTGATATTCAATCAATTACAAAAAATACTGCAGGAGTAATAATTGAAACGATTCAAGGAGGTGCTGGATTTATTCAACCTGTGAATGATTATCTCAACAAAATTCAAAAACGCTGTAATGAAGTCGGAGCATTATTAATACTTGACGAAATCCAAACAGGAATAGGAAGAACAGGAAAATTTTGGGGTTTTGAAAATTACAATTGTATTCCTGATATTATTATAACTGGAAAAGGACTTGGTGGTGGAATGCCAATTGGTGCATTTATCTCTTCTCATAAAATAATGAGTTCTTTACAAGAAAATCCTAAATTGGGGCATATCACAACTTTTGGAGGACATCCCATAATTGCTGCTGCTGCTCATGCAACTGTTCAAGAAATTACAATTTCAGGACTTATCAGCGAGACTTTAAAAAAAGAAAAACTGATTCGAAAGTTATTAAGTCATAAAGAAATTCTTGAAATAAGAGGAAAAGGACTGATGCTCGCATTGATTGTCAAAAATGAAGAATTTGCCTCAAAAATCATCTTGCGATCCATTGAAAAAGGGATCTTACTTTTTTGGTTATTATTTGAAGGAAAAGCAATTCGTATTACACCTCCTTTAACAATATCTGAAAAAGAAATTCAAGAAGGTTGTAAAATTATTTTATCAGTCATTGACGAATTAGTTTCGGAATGATCTGAGACCTGCCACTTACAAGATAAAAGTAGTCGCATCATTAAAATATAATATTAAGGAAGAGCATATTATGAGTCATTTCTCACATATTACTATTTGAATTTATAATGAATTAATTGTCATTTAAACTATATTTCTATCTGTTAAAATTAAGTTAACATGCTGAAAATCTGTTACATTTTTTAATCAACTGCGTCTTATATGTATAAACAAACTAACAATTTAAACAATATATATTATGAAAACAGCACTTTTAAATTCGCCTACTGAATCAAGAAAATTTGTATTTTTTTCTAATTTTAAGAATAGCAAACGTATTCGATGGTCAGAACAAAGGCATTATAGTCACTAAACAAAATAAACAATACAATCTCTAAGACCTATATGATATTTCATATAGGTTTTTTCATGTCTTCAAATTTGAATTTATAAATAGAGTCATCATTAAAGTAAATAGTACTTCTTACTATAATTAAAAACACTTTAAAATGTGTTAAAATTAAGTTAACACGCTGATAATCTGTAACGTTGATGTTTTAAATAAGTCTTATTAGTATAAATACATTATAACAATTAAACAATCTATATTATGAGAACAGCAATCTTAAACACACCTACTGAAGCAAGAAAATTTGTATTTTTTTCTAATTTTAAGAATAGTAAAAGAGTACGATGGAATAAACATCGACATTTTAGTCATTAATCAATTTATAAAACTATTAGTTAATTCAAATAGTTTTTTTTTATTCTGCTAATAAAGATTCCAATAATTTCCTCACAGTTTTTCCATCCCAATCTGCTGGCCCTATTTTATGTACAACTATTTCACCTTTTTTATTTATTATGTAAGTTGTTGGTATACTTGAGACTTTAAATTGGATCGGACCAGTATTTAATTGGTTGTAAGAAGGAAGGTTGTACTTGTTTTTTTGAAAAAAATCAGTAACAATAGTTTCTTTTTCATTTGTAATAAATACAAATTCTACTTTGTCTTTATAATCATTGTATAATGCTTGAATATCAGGAATTTCTGCTCTACAAGGTGGACACCAAGTTGCCCAATAGTTTAAAAAAACCACTTTACCTCTTGCCTCTTCAAAGTTATAATCTTTAATATTCAATCCTTTGAGTCTCCAATTATAATCTGTCACCACTACCCTATTTTCAACATTTTCAATTGAAGGAGATGTTGACATTAATCTGGCAACAAACTCTTTTACTTTTCCACCCAATGGTGTGAAAAATATGGTTGCCATAATTATTAAAAATATAAGATTGGATCTTTGAGACTTATTTAACTTCATTTTTTATTAATTAATGGTACTAATTCATGAGCACGTAAAACATTGAATAAATTCATACTTTTTAAGTATGTATTATTACTAGAAAAATTACTTTATATTTTTAGTAATTATAAAATAAAATTTATAATATATATTTTGTTCAATTTAAATTATTTTATAAAAAAACAGCATAGATACTATGCTGTTTTTTTATATTAAATTTTGTTAGGTCTTTTTTATCTTGTCACTGTTCCTGTAGGAAAAGAAGCATTGTTTAATGTCATTGTATTAACACTTGCTGTTCCAGTTATTGAACTAGCAGTTCCTACTAGAGGCTTTAATACAAATGGTTCACTACTATTATCTGGTTCAGGTTCTATAGAAACAACAACTTTTTTTCCTCTTAAATCCAATGGAAATAGGAGACCTGGAATTGCTACTCCTGTAGCAATAAAATCTTCTCCAGGAAAAGCAGGTGCAACTAGATTACCACTAAAAAAACTTGAACTATCACTACCTGTAGCTGTATCAAATTTTCCAGTAGATAATACGATGTCATTATTTTCACCTACAACAACCCATCCTTCATATTTCCAACCAGCTCCTAAAGAAGGTAAACTAGTTAATCCAGCATTTGGAGGATCCATAAACCAAACTCCTGCTTCATCATTATCTAATGCGTCTGTTGGTGATGCTAAAATAAATTTCCCAGCCATATTTAAAATACCTGGAACTTGATTTTCTAAGGAAAGAGTTACAGAATTGGCATTACCAATAAAGTTTCCACTCATTATTTTAGTATTAGATGGAGCAGGATCATCATCAGATTCTATTGATAATATAAATGCTGTTGCAATATCAAGGTCTGCTGAAGGCATCGTAAAACTCTGTGATATAGCAGGGTTCGTAAATGTACCTGTAGATTGAGGTGTTCCGTTTACCATAACCCAACCTTCATATTCAAATCCACCTGACAATACTTCCAATCCTGAAAGGTTTATACTTATGGTTGACATTGGAACATTTGGGCTATCATCACTTGAACATGATATAATCAACAATCCGCTAAATGCGAAAAATAAAATTTTCTTAAACATAGTTATTCTTTTTAATTTATTTGTTATTCTCTTTTTTTATTAAATTCAATGCCGAACCTTCGTTATACCATTCAATCTGACCTTGATTGTAAGTATGATTTAATTTTATAACATCTTTAGATCCATCAGCATGAACGATTTCTAAAGTCAATTGCTTTCCAGCAGAAAACTCGTTTAAATCTACAAAATTAAAAGTATCATCTTCCAAAATCAAATCATAATCAGATTCATTGGCAAATGTCAAACCAAGCATTCCTTGTTTTTTCAAATTTGTTTCATGAATTCTTGCAAAAGATTTTACAATCACAGCCGCAACACCAAGATGTCTTGGTTCCATCGCAGCATGCTCTCTAGAAGATCCTTCACCATAATTATGGTCACCTACAACAATAGTATGAACACCTGCAGCCTTATATGCTCTAGCAGTGTCAGGTACTCCAGCAAATTCTCCTGTTAATTGGTTTTTTACAAAATTTGTTTTCTTACCAAAAGCATTTACTGCTCCAATCAAGCAATTGTTAGAAATATTATCAAGATGTCCACGGAAACGCAACCATGGTCCTGCCATAGAAATATGATCTGTAGTACATTTTCCAAAAGCTTTAATTAAAAGTTTAGCTCCGTTGATAGTGTTTCCGATTGGCTTAAAAGGAGTCAATAACTCTAACCTTTCTGATGTTGGATTTACAACGACACTCACTCCACTTCCATCTTCAACAGGTTCTAAATAACCATCATCCTTAACTTCAAATCCATTTGGAGGTAATTCCCAACCTGTTGGTTCGTCAAATCTTACTTCTTCTCCATTCTCATTGATCAATGAATCGGTCATAGGATTAAAATCCAAACGACCTGCAATTGCTATTGCAGCAGTAATCTCTGGTGAAGCAACAAAGGCATGTGTATTCGGGTTTCCATCCGCACGCTTGGCAAAATTTCTATTGAATGAATGAACAATACTGTTTTTTGGTGCGTTTTTCGGGTCACTATATCTTGCCCATTGACCGATACATGGACCACAAGCATTTGTAAATATTTTAGCATCTAGTTTTTCAAAAATCCCAATGATTCCATCTCTATCTGCTGTGTAACGTACTTTTTCTGATCCAGGATTTATTCCTAATTCAGATTTCATTTTCAACCCTTTATCTAGTGCTTGTTGTGCAATAGAAGATGCTCTTGATAAATCTTCATAAGAAGAATTCGTACAAGAACCTATCAATCCCCATTCAACCTTAATTGGCCATTCATTATTATTGGCCTTTTTAGTCATATCAGTACCTACTGATGTAGATAGATCTGGAGTAAAAGGTCCATTTAACAATGGTCCTAACTCAGATAAATTAATTTCAATTACTTGATCAAAATACTGCTCAGGATTAGCATATACTTCAGGATCGGCCGTTAAATAATCTTTAACTTTATTTGCTTCATCAGCAACATCTGCTCTTTCAGTTGCACGTAAATAACGTTCCATTGATTCATCATAGCCAAATGTTGAAGTTGTCGCTCCAATCTCTGCACCCATGTTACAAATAGTTCCTTTTCCAGTACAAGACATTGAAGTTGCTCCAGGTCCAAAATATTCTACAATAGCATCTGTTCCTCCTTTAGCAGTAAGGATTTCAGCTACTTTTAAAATTACATCTTTTGGCGCTGTCCATCCTGATAATTTTCCAGTTAATTTAACACCTATTAATTTTGGAAATTTCAATTCCCAAGCCATTCCAGCCATCACATCAACAGCGTCAGCACCTCCTACTCCAATTGCAACCATTCCAAGTCCTCCTGCATTCACAGTATGTGAATCTGTTCCAATCATCATTCCTCCTGGAAATGCATAATTTTCTAATACTACTTGATGAATAATTCCTGCGCCTGGTTTCCAAAATCCAATTCCATATTTATTGGACACAGACTCTAAAAAATTAAAAACTTCACTACTCGTGTTATTTGCATTTTTTAAATCTGCTACTGCCCCTTCTTTTGCTTGAATTAAATGATCACAATGAACTGTAGTAGGAACAGCAACTTTGCTTTTTCCTGCTTGCATAAATTGTAATAATGCCATCTGAGCCGTTGCATCTTGACATGCTATTCTGTCTGGAGCAAAATCAACATAATCTTTCCCTCTTACAAAAGCAGTTGTTGCTTTTCCTTCCCATAAATGATTGTATAAAATCTTTTCAGATAAAGTTAATGGTTTACCTACAATTTTACGAGCAGCATCTACGCGCTCAGTCATTCTAGTATAAACACTTTTTATCATTTCAATATCAAATGCCATATAAAAGTATTTTTAGTGTTAATAGTATTGCGAATTTACGAAATTTAATATCTATTTAAAAGAGAAAAAAACACAAACTAAAGTCTTATCATATTAACTAAAAATGTTGGGAAATATTACAGTCTTCTGATTTTGTCAAATGAATATTGTCATTTCTTAAAAAAATTGGCTGAAAAATTATGGTATAATTCTTCTCTCTTTTCTTAAATCCATAAAAGGCTTTTCAAAAAATCGATATAAAAGACTAGAAATGCCTACTACAACGATTAAGTAGACCAGTATGACTGCATATAACTTTAAACCAAATAGTTCTTTTGGAAAAAAATAAACAAAACATTTTAAAACTAAAGTATAATGAATCAGGTATAATGAATACGAAATTAAACTTATATGTTTAATGATATCTTTAATTATTTTGTTTTTAATATGAAAACCGGAAAAGAAAGGAATAGTCAATCCAATAGTGATCGATATCAAAGGAAGGAATACTACATTCCAAATAAATGGACTTGTTACTTGATTCATGTTTTTTAACGACAAAGTAGTTATAAGGGCCAGAAAGAAAACGACTCCAAAACACGCAAGTAGAACCTTGTATTCCTCCCAATTACGTTTATTTTTATTAAAAAAATAGGCTGCAAGGAATCCATAATAAATTGCATCAATTCTATATATTACAACAGATTTTAATCGAGAAGTCCATTGCAGAGAATTCAATTGATGATGAGAATAATGAAAAACTACTTTCGTATAGAAAAAAAAAGTGATTATAAGAATAGTTACTATTAAAAAAACTTTTGATTTGTTTATTTTAAATGGCAATAGCATTGAAAGATATAAAAGTATTGGTCCAATGATGTAAGCAAATTCTTCTATTGAAAGACTCCATGATTCATAAAAGAAGTTTGATTGTTCGGAAGAAAAATTCTGTATAAAAAAAAAGTATTTCCACACATCAATAGGTACATCACGAAACACGAAATAGGCTAGTAATACATTAATAGACAGGATTAAATAATAATTGGGTAATGTTCTAAGCCACCTTCTTTTCCAAAAACTAACTAGTTTATTTCTATCAAATTGTTCTATTACGTATAATCGGTAGATTATATTTCCTATCAAAAAGCCACTCAATACAAAGAAAATTTCTACTCCTATATATCCTGCAAAATTAAAGCTAGCCAAGATAAATCCTTTTGCATTTGGGAAAAACCACAAGCAATGAGAAGCAATAACCAACGAAATTGCTATCGCACGTATTAAATCAAGACCGAAAATTCTTTTACTCTCCTCCATTTTATTAGTAAAAATCCAATTGTGTTGCTTTTTCATTACTCAATTCTATCTGAATAAGTTGGTTGATCTTATTATAAACACGCATTTCAGGGTACACACCAACTCCAAGTGATTCTTGAGACCATGAATTTAAATCTACGTAAACACCTCCATTCCATTCTTGCATATAATCAGAAATGTTTTTGGGCAGTTTAACTAAATCAGCTTTATCCATCAACCATATTCTTGCATATTTTGGTTTCCCAGAAAAATAACTAAATGACAATAAATGATCATACATTCCAAAAAAATTAAATACAGGGAATACAACTGCAATTAGAAAAATAGCAATTGGTTTAAAATGATATAGTTTAAAAATTTCTCTTATACTTATTTTGTAATTATAAAATAAAATGAATAAGGTAATTACATTAAATAAGGTCATAGGTATTACAATATAGCCAAACCCTTCTATCAGTAGGGTTGATATAATAATTGCATGCATCAATGCGATTAAAATCACACCATACTTTCGTGTTTTATTGAACAATAATGCCAATCCAAATGAAGCTTCCATAAATGGGATTGCATAAGTGAATAAAGCGCGTAATTCAATAGGAATAAATGGAATTCTATTGGACATTCCAAGCATCCATTTTTCAAAAAAAACAGCATTTAATTTGTGCATTCCACTCCAAAAATAAGTACAAAAGAATAGTAATAATAAACACTGCTCTACTCTTTTTTTATTATTAGAAAATAAAGTCATGGAGAATACCACGAAAATCAATTCGAAGAAAAAAGGTTGCAATCTTGTCTGATCAATCAGTGAAAAATAAATGTATAATAATAGGATAGGAATTCCAACTTTATAGATTGGTTTAAAGATAAAAACAATAAATAATAAAGAAAAAACAACTACTAGAATTGTATCCAATGGCGCAATTGGCACTGGAATCCAATCAAATAAAGGTACGATTGGAAAATCTCTTTTACTCAACCAGAGTTGAGGAGTAGAAAGCATTGGTATTAAAAAACAAACACAGGTAAGAAATCGAATGAAAAAGTGAGTGTCGTTTTTAAAAAACTTTCTGATAAATTCCATAAAATAATTTATAAATCAAACTTAATAAAAACAAGCTAATAAAAATATGGTAAGCCAATATTTATTATTTTTGAATGTGATAAAATCAAAGTCCATTTTTAAAATAGTTTCAGCCTTATTATTAATCGCTATAATCTGCGCTTTCCTATTTTACAATTCATTGACCAATCTTCAGAAAGCAACTGCAAAAACTAAATTTTTACATACATTGAGATTGGTTGATAGTAGTTGGAAAATTTCAGTTACAGATAACAGAACAAGCCTTATTACTCCTACACTTGTAGTAGATGGAATCTATAAATCTATGGAAGGTCCTCACGCTAGTAAATCCTTTGAAATAGATGCATCTAGAGAAGAATTGGTATGGCTTACATCTTTTAAAGTTGAAGCCATTTCAACTGATGAATCTGAAGTCATGTCCAATGATTATGTATGCCATGCAAATATTGATTTTTACGAAATAGAGCATTATAATAAATGGAACCTTTCAAATAGAATTGGTAAAAGTTATCCTAGATTAACAACAATGTCCAATGGTATTGAATCTTATCAATTCCCAAAAGGATTTGGTTTTCCTGTATTTACAAATGAAAATCTGTTTACTCAAACTCAAGTCTTGAACCATAATATAAGAGGTAAAATTATACCTTTAAAACATAAAATCGAAATTGGATATGAAAAACATTCCAAGGATTTAAAACCGTTGCGAAGTGTACCGATATTTATTATGCTACCATATAATATTGAAAATCCATATGAAGGGCCTTCTGAATTAAATCCTAATGCTTGTATTCCTGTTTCAACTAGCAACCATTCTTATATAGATAATCTTGAAATGTCTTATAGCGGACATTGGGTGATTTCTCCAGGAAAACATTCATATTCCTATGATGTAACAGAACAATTAGCATTAAAAGACACGATAACATTGCATCATATCGCAACTCATTTACATCCATTTGCAGAAAAACTTACATTGATTGATAATACTACAGGATCCATAATTTCAGAATCTCATGCAGAAAATTACACTGATAAAATAGGTTTAAGTAATGTGAATTATTTATCTAATAAACAAGGTTTTAAAATGTTTGAAAATCATTCTTACAAATTGGTTTTAGAAACCAATAATACAACTGAAATCAATCAAGACATGATGGCAAGTATGGCATTATTTTTTTATGATGAAGAAATGCATAAAAAAATAAAAGAAAAAGCAGATCTATAAGCCGGATTCTGTTTCCGAAAACGGAATCTTATCATTTATCTAGACTATCAATTACTCGAAAGTTCTATCTACCTACCCCTTGAAATCGAGCGAGCCGCTCTTAAACTTCAATATACGTGGTATTGCACCGCATAGAGTTTACCTGGTTTCACTACAGCCGAACTGTACTTGCTTTCTGTTGCACTTGTCCTTTCCGTTTTAAATGGACGACGGATGTTATCCGCTATACTGCTCTGTGGTGTCCGGACTTTCCTCTTCAATAAAATTGAAGCGATAAGACGATCTGCTTTTGCAAAAATACGGAAATAAAAAAACCCACTCAACTTCTTGAGTGGGAAAATTGCTATGAAAAAGAATTATTAGTCTTTCAACTAATAATGGTTGTAAATTTAATATAATATAAATTAAATTAATGTTAACATTTGTTATGAAAACATATCTTTTACTTTTTCAAAAAATGACTTATCAGATTTTGAGGGACTTGGCTCAAAATTACTACTCTCTTTATTATCATTAAAAAAGTTTTTTTGTTCTTTGTCTAGTTCTTGAGGTGTCCACACATTGATATGAACTAATAAATCTCCTGTTCCATACCTCTCAATACTTGGTAATCCTTTACCCCTTAATCTTAATATTTTTCCTGATTGCGTTCCTTCCTCTACTTTAATCTTAACTTTACCGGAAACTGTTTCTATTTCTTTACTTGCACCTAAAACCGCTTCAGAAAAATTAATATATAAATCTGTATGAAGATTCATTCCTTCTCTCTTAAGAGACTCATGTTGCGTTTCTTCAATTAAAACAAGTAAATCACCAGAAATTCCATTATTTCCAGGCGCATCATTTCCTTTACCTGTAACTTTCAATTGAACACCATCAGTAACTCCTGCAGGGATATTAATAGAAACCGTTTCTTCTTCTTGAATCATCCCGTTACTATCAGAACCCTTCGGTCTATTCTCAAGTGATTGACCTGCACCCTGACACGTTGGACAGGTTGCGCTTGTCTGCATCCTCCCAAGAATTGTATTGGTAACTCTCATTACTTGACCTTGACCGTTACAGGTAGAACATGTTTTAAAAGATACACCATCAGCTTGAACTTTTCTGCGTACTTTAACTTTTTTCTCAACACCGTTCGCAATCTCTTGAATTGTAACTTTTACTTTAATTCGTAGATTACTACCTTTCACTCTTGGTGTTCCTCTTGAACCTCCAAAACCTCCTCCGCCTCCGAAGCCTCCTCCGAAAATATCACCAAATTGGCTAAAGATGTCATCCATATTCATTCCGCCACCAAAACCTCCTGCTCCAGCACCACCATTTTCAAAAGCCGCATGACCGTATTGATCATATCGAGCACGCTTATTATCATCACTCAATATCTCATAAGCTTCTGCTGCTTTTTTAAACTTTTCCTCAGCTGTTTTATCATCTGGATTTTTGTCAGGATGAAACTGAATTGCCTTCTTTCTATATGCTTTTTTAATTTCAGCACTTGTAGCGCCTTTACTTATGCCTAATATTTCGTAAAAATCTTCTTTCATTCTTTAATATTGAATAATTTATCAATTGGAATTTATTGTCCAATGACAACTTTTGGAAAACGAATTGTTTTATCTCCTAGTTTATACCCTTTTTCAACAATATCAACTACTTTTCCTTTCATATCTTCTGATGGTGAAGGAACTTGAGTAATTGCTTCGTGATATTCTGCATCAAAGACATCTCCTTTTGCAACTTCAACTACAGATAAACCTTTATTCCCAAGAGTTGTCAATAGTTTTTGATAAATAAGCAATACTCCTTTACGCAGTTCTTCTGCCTCTTTATCATCTTCAATATGTGTCAAAGCACGTTCGAAATCATCTAAAACTGGCAACAATACTGACATTAAATCTTGATTGGCTGTTTTAAACAACTCGATTCGCTCTCTTGAAGTACGTTTCTTGTAGTTTTCAAATTCCGCAAATAGTCGTAAAAACTTATCTTTTTCTTGTGCTATCTTCTCTTCCAATGTAGGTTCTGCTGTAACCTGTTCTTCAATAGTAGTTTCGGTTGCTTCAACAGGCACTTCATTCTCTTCAATGTTATCTTTAGTTTCGCTCATAATTATTTTAAAAAATATCCTTTAAATATTGTCTGCAAAAGTACTGCCATTTATCAAATAATGTCAATATGTCACAAAAAAAAATCTCAGATTGCAACTAACAATTTGAGATTTATATTTTTATCAATTTTAAGATTAATCGATTCTTTCAATTTTAGCACCTATAGCACGTAATCGATCATCGATATTCTGATAACCTCTATCAATCTGCTCTATATTATGAATTGTACTAGTTCCATTGGCAGAAAGGGCAGCAATCAACAATGAAATTCCTGCTCTAATATCTGGTGAAACCATAGTCGTTGCTTTCAAACTTGACTGATGATTCATTCCTATAACTGTTGCTCTATGTGGATCACATAAAATTACTTGAGCTCCCATATCAATCAATTTATCGACGAAAAATAGTCTGCTTTCAAACATTTTTTGATGAATCAATACACTTCCTTTAGCCTGTGTAGCAACAACTAGTACTATACTCAATAAGTCTGGCGTAAATCCTGGCCATGGAGCATCTGAAACTGTTAAAATAGAACCATCAATATAATGTTGTATTTCATAAGAATCTTGTGCTGGAATGTAAATATCGTCTCCTCTTTTTTCCACTTGAATCCCCAATTTTCTAAAAATTCTTGGTATCTGACCTAAGTTTTTCCAACTCACATCTTTAATTGTCAATTCAGACTTGGTCATTGCAGCCATTCCTATCCAACTTCCTATTTCTATCATATCTGGAAGTATACGCAATTCACAACCCTTTAATGATGTTACACCTTTAATTGTTAAGAAATTAGAGCTTACACCACTTATTTTTGCTCCCATAGAATTCAGCATATTGCATAATTCCTGTAAGTAGGGTTCACACGCTGCATTGTAAATCGTTGTAGTGCCTTTAGCAAGAACAGCAGCCATTACAATATTGGCAGTTCCAGTTACTGACGCTTCATCCAACAACATATCAGTTCCTGTCAATCCATCTGGCGCGTCAACTCCATAGAAACGTTCTTCTTTTTTATATCTGAATTCTGCTCCAAGATTGATAAATCCTTCAAAATGAGTATCCAATCTTCTTCTTCCGATTTTATCTCCTCCAGGCCTGGGAATATATCCTTTTCCAAATCGAGCCAATAATGGCCCTACAATCATTATAGATCCTCTCAACGAACTTCCATCTCTTTTAAATTCTTGAGATTCTAAATATTCTAAATTAATTTCATCTGCTTGAAAAGAATAAGTGTCTGAATTTAATTTTTCAATTTTTACGCCCAATTCACCAAGAATAAAAATTAATTTATTCACATCAATAATATCTGGAACGTTACTTAATATAACTTTTTCTGGGGTTAATAATACTGCACAGATAACTTGCAATGCTTGATTTTTTGCTCCTTGTGGAGTAATTGTCCCTTGAAGTTTATGACCTCCTTCTATTCTAAATGTAGCCATAGATTAACGTGCTTTTTTGTAATAATTTTTTTGATTCTTTTGATTTTTATGGTTTTTATGGTTGCGTTGATTTTTATGATTTCGTTGATTATTAGCAAACCTTTTCTTGTCAATCAATACACTACTTTCTGCTAATTTTTCTGTAGTTTCTCTCAAATCAATTTGACCCTTGGAAATATCAAATAAATGATCAAAAATCACTTTATCTTCAACTGTATCTTTATTCCAATTTAGATAACATTTCTTCATGTGATTGGCAATCACAAATTTTAAACCTTCTTTCGGATCTCCTTCTTCCCAACTATTTGCAACATCAACCATCGTCTGGATATTATTACCATAAAAACGATATTTAGAAGCTGTTTTAGGATATGGTAAAGATTCAGGCTTTTCTTGTAGTTCTTCTCTTGAGGGTTTTTGGTATGGAGATTCTACGTCCAATTTAAAATCCGATATGATAAAAAGTTGATCCCATAATTTATGCTTGAAATCAGGAACATCACGTAAATGAGGCTGTAAATTACCCATTACATCAACAATTGCTTTTGCCATTTTATTTCTTTCCTCATTATCTTCAAGTGCTACACAATGATTTACCATTTTCTGGACATGTCTTCCATATTCTGGTATAATTAAATGTGAACGTTCTGAATTATTTTCTAAATGGTATTCCATAAAATCTATATTGAAAAATTTTGTAATTTATTATTTGTAGTAATATTTCTGCAAAATACGTTTTTTAACAATATTCTGCAATAAATCATTTGCAAAAAGATATGCGCTTTTTTAGCCAATAATCTTAAGTTTGGCAAACTGTAGTAAGAGTTTTTTCTTGCCTTCAGAAAAATGAATTTCAGCCTTACTATTGGCTCCAGAACCTTCTAGACTTAATACTTCTCCCTTACCAAATCTTTGATGTTCCACGATATTTCCAATCGTAATTTTACTATCAAATAAATTGGTAGTAGATTCAGAATTCACTTTGGAAACTTTCTTTAAATTAGATGGTTTTTTAAAAATGGTCTGTATGGGTTTTCCTTTCGGTTTAGGAATTGGTTTTCTTGATATAGGTTTTTTAAAACGAATTGTGTTAGGAGTTATGTCACTGAAAATATCTCCTGAAACAAACTTATTAAACTGCGGCTCACTAGTTTTAGGAGATAAATACTCTAAGTATTTATCATCAATTTCCTCTAAAAATCTACTAGGTTCACAATCAATTAATTTCCCCCAACGAAACCTTGATTCTGCATAACTTAAATAGGCTTCTTTTTCAGCACGTGTCAATGCTACATAAAACAAACGACGTTCTTCTTCTAGTTCGCTTCGAGTATTCATACTCATTGCTGATGGAAATAATGTTTCTTCAAGTCCTACTATATAAACAATCGGAAATTCCAATCCTTTGGAAAGATGAATAGTCATCAATGAAACTCTAGGCTTATCATCCTTTTGTTCCTTGTCAAAATCTGTAGCAAGTGCAACATCTTCTAAGAAAAAAGCCAGTGAAGCATCTTCACCTTTTTCTTTCTGCCCTATTATAAAATCTTTTATTCCATTCATCAATTCTTGAATATTCTCAACTCTACTGACTGCTTCTGGAGTTCCTTCTGATTCTAATCCTCTTATTATCCTTGTCTTTTTTATAACCAATTCTGCTACTTGAAATGCATCTTTGGTTTTTGATTCAATCTGAAAATGTTGCATCATTACTGCGAAATCATTCAACTTTGTTTTAGTTCCAGAATTGAGTTTTATATCTAGTTTGTGTAAATTTAAAATAATTTCAAACATTGATTTTTCATAATGATTGGCAGCAACAGCGATTTTATCAATCGTTGATGCTCCTATTCCTCGCATTGGATAATTGATTACTCTTTTTAAAGCTTCTTCATCATTAGGATTGATTAATAATCGTAAATATCCTAAAACATCTTTTATCTCTTTTCGTTGATAAAAAGAGAGTCCGCCATAGATTCGATATGGAATATCTTTTTTTCGCAATGCATCTTCAATCGCTCTTGATTGTGCATTGGTACGATATAATACGGCAAATTGATCGTTCATCAACTGCTTGTTCATTTTATTTTCAAAAATTGAATCAGCAACATACCTTCCTTCTTCTCCATCAGAGAAAGTACGCATCACTTTAATCATGGATCCGGATCCATTATCCGTCCAGATTTCTTTATCAAGTTTGGTCTTATTCTTATCTATAATACTGTTTGCAGCTTCTACAATGTTACTAGTAGATCGGTAGTTTTGTTCTAATTTAAAGATTTTAACATCATCATAATCTTTTTGAAAATTCAAGATGTTCTGAATGTTTGCACCACGAAAACCATAAATACTCTGCGAATCATCTCCTACTACACAGATATTCTGAAAACGATCTGCAAGTGCACGAACAATCAAATACTGAGAATGATTGGTGTCTTGATACTCATCTACAAGTATGTATCTGAATCTATCTTGGTACTTGGCCAACACGGCTGGAAAACGTGTTAATAATTCATTGGTCCTTAATAATAAATCGTCAAAGTCCATTGCTCCTGCTTTAAAGCAACGATTCACATAATGTTGGTAAATATCTCCCATTTTAGGGCGACTTGCCATCATATCTGCTTCTTTCAAGTCAGAGTTGTTATGGTATGCTTTTACAGTGATTAAACTATTTTTAAGTTGTGATATTCGGCTTAAAACTTGTTTTGGCTTGTACTTCTCTTTTTCAAGTTGCATTTCCTTGATAATAGTACTTAAAAGGCGTACGGAATCTTGCGTATCATAAATGGTAAAATTGGATGGGAAACCTAAATGATGACCTTCTGATCTCAATATTCTTGCAAAAACAGCATGAAATGTTCCCATCCATAGATTTTTTGCTTCACTATTACCAACAACTTTTGCAATACGACTTTTCATCTCTTTAGCCGCTTTATTGGTAAATGTTAATGAAAGAATATTGAATGCGTCTATACCTTGATTCATTAAGTGAGCTATACGATAGGTAAGAACACGTGTTTTACCAGAACCTGCACCTGCGATTATTATCATTGGTCCATCCTTGTGTAAAACAGCTTCTTTTTGGGCTTCGTTAAGTGAATTAAGGTATTGTGTCAAGTGTGTTTAATTTCAAAAAATCAAAAATACAATGTGTATATACGCTTTCCAATAAAAGTTATTGACAAATTTATTTGGTGAAGAAGAAAAAAATGATCAGTTACAAAAAAACTGCACATATTTTTTATATTTACAATAAATTGCTATTTATGTTTAAAAAAATTATATTACTTACTCTTATTGTTACTTCTTCGTTTGTAAATTCTCAGACAATTTCTGTACTACAAGATAAAGAACAGTTCCATACGGTTAATTCAATAGATTCTGCTAATTTTAAGTTTATCACTGAACCTGTAAATAATGGGCTTAATAATGGAGTCTATTGGTTTAAAATAGAAAATGTTGTGAAAGGCTATTTAGAAATCCATAATAGTACAATTTCTGAAGCGTATTTATATCATAATAAGATTCCAATTTTTCCAATAAAAAATAAAACCTATGTAACGTTTAAAGTAAAGGATAGTGAAAGTATATATTTAAAAGTAAATACACACAAGGAAGCCAATATACCAATAAGAATTCTGTCTGATCCTGAATATCTTGAAAAGACAAACTCTGATGGAATTTTTTCCGGATTGTTTTATGGTTTTGGATTGATGGTTTTATTGATTAATTTATTTTTCTTTTTCAATTTTAAAGAAAAAACATTTTTATACTATTCATTATTTCTTTTCTCATTTTCTTTAATGTTCAGTTATAGAGATGGTTTTATCTATTTTATTGGTTTTAGTAAAGAATTTGTTCATTATACAGAAAGTTTTGCGCATACGATAGTCGGTCTTACTGGATTTGTTTTCACTACTAATTACTTAAATCTTAAAAGTCATTTTCCAAAATTCATATGGTTTGCAATAGGTATTATAACAGCATCTTTTATATTTGACATTATACATTTATTTACAAATGAGTATGTATATTTTGCGCTAGCTGATATAGGTTCTATTATCATTTTTACAAGTTGTTGGGTATGTTCATTATTGTTGATAAAAAAACATAAGTATGCTCCTGTCTTTTTTATAGGATATACAGTTCTTCTCTTTTTTACTTTTGATTATTTTATTGCTCCTTCGTTTGGAATTACTTCAGTTAACATTTCTACTAACACTCTTAAAATGGGGAGTTATATAGAAATGCTTGTTATTACAGCAGCTGTTGCTTATAGAATGAATATCATACATAAAGAGAATATTTTTATGCACGATGAACTCTATAAGTATACTCAAGAAATAAATTCATTATCAATAGAATTGGAAAAGAATAAAAAAGGAGAAAATGAGGCTTCACTAGAATACAATTTATCAAATCGTGAAAATCAAGTTCTTGAAGGAATACGTTCTGGAAAATCAAATAAAGAAATTGGCGCTACTTTATTTATTTCAGTAAATACTGTTAAATATCATGTGAAAAATATCTATGAAAAATTAGATATTAATAATAGAAAAGAAGTTGTAGAAAAACTTAAATAAGGATCGTTATTTCCTTAAACCTTTAGTCCATTGTTGATAATCAGCAATTTAAATTTAAAAACTACCCTTTAACTACCCTTTTGTATTTTGAATTTAACAGGGATTCGATATATATTTGTATTGTACTAATATTATGTTTCATTAAAACATTATATAAGAATTTTAATTTGGGGTTGAATTCTTTATAAATATTTTGATATGAAAAAGAAACTATTAGTTATTAAAAGAGATAGGAAGTCATTAGGTATATATACTTAATTATTTCAGTCTCTTTTTTTTTATTTTAAATGGTCGTAGGATAATTCTTTAAGTACATTCTATAATTTTTCAAAAAAAATATATCTTTGAAATTCAATTGAAAGATATATGATAGATCAAGTCATCGAAATTTTACAATACACAATTCCATCCATTGTTACTGGAGCAATTGCATATTTTTTCTTTTTGAATAAATCGAAGGATGAAGAAAATAAACGCAACTTCATGTTATTTAAAGAAGATAAAAAAGTAACCATCCCTCTGCGATTGCAAGCCTATGAACGCATGACACTTTTTATGGAACGTATCAATCCTTCCAAATTACTGGTGCGTGTAACTCCTACGGATGCTAATAAAAATCTTTATGTGGACAAGTTGATTCAAAGTATTGAACAAGAATTTGAACATAATATAGCTCAACAGATTTATATGTCAGAAAAATGCTGGAGCATTATCATTACTTCTAAAAATGCAACAACACATATCATTAAAAAAACAGCAGAAGATGAAAATATTATTTCTTCACAAGAATTACGAGAAGGTATATTGCAAAGAATGGTAGACAGTGCTCCTCCTTCTACAACGGCACTTAGTTTTATAAAAGATGAGGTTGATGATATGTTTTAAAATGAAACATTTTTCAAATGTCAGTTCGAGTATTTTTTTGACAAAAAAATGTATCGAGAACTAGCTTAATAAATGCAACTCTAATTCTCGATACAAATTTTACTCATTACAATTGTAAAATTCACTCAAATTGACAGATTTTATCAAATCAAGATAAATCTAAAAATTCAACTTCAATCCTACTCTGAAGTTTCTCCCTCTTGTTGAAAAACCTAAGGTATCCTCATAATCTTCATTGAACGCATTCTGTAAAGAAGCAAATACTACTGCATGATCCCCTAGGTTATGATTTACGTTGAAATCAACCAATTGATAAGAATCCATTAAAACATCTTCTCCAGCGGTTCCAAAAGATCCCCATTGATCGAAATAAGTTCTTTCACCTACATTTTTAAAGTTAAATGAAATAAATGTGTGTTCTAGTGATTTTACTTCTACTCTTGCATTGAATTTATGTTCTGGAATATAATTGAAATCAGCGCTTTTATTAGTATATGTATGTGCTAACGTTACTTTCACTTTTTCGATAGGTTGAATACTTACAACTGTTTCAACACCTCTAGCATTAACAGTAGACTCTCCATTTACATAAGTAATAAAATCTGGCAAAATTATCGCATTGTCCTCTTCTCTATAAAAGAAAACAGCAGTAGCCTCTAACCAATCTTTATAAGAAGTTTCTAATCCAAATTCAATCGTTGAATTTTCTTCTGGATTTAAATCAATATTTCCATAGACAGAAAATAATTGATAAGTACTTGGCGCTATAAAAGCAGTAGAATAAGATGCTAAGGCCTTTAATTTAAAATCATCCGTAGATTTTAAATGATATGAAGGATTCAAGTGATACACTAAGTGGCTTCCGTATTCACTATGTGTATTCAATCGCAATCCTGCATTCAAATTAAATTTATTCTTGGAATACACAACTGTTGCAAATGGATCAAACGTAGAATAATTTGCCAATTCACGATCAATATTTCCAAATGGTGTCGTTGTATTGTTATCAAAATCTTGGTAATTAATTCCAGTAATAACATGCACATTTTCTGAAAAATTATACTTGTTAATCAATTCTGCAAATACAGTTTTACCCTCATATAAATAATTATCAATTGTACCTGAAAAGCCATTGAAACTTTCAAAACCTCTCTCAAGATCACTCATAGAAACAGTAGCTATCAACTTTCCTTTGTTATATTTAAAATTTGATTTTAATCCAACTCTCAACTGTTCTTCAGAACCATTATTGATGTCTGAATCAAAATAAGCACCTCCATCATAATCATAATCGTATTGATTGTAATCACCAAACAATTCAAAATTCAATTGATCAGACACTTGATAACCCAATTTCAACATAGAATTGTTGTTTAAAAAAGCATCTTCTTGAAATGGTATTGCTGCATCTTTATCATTCGCAGCAGACATTCCACTTATTGAAGCCATACTGAAGTTTGCCAAATAAGAAAATTTGTCCAAAGCTCCTCTTAATCCAATACTTTGACTGATTTCGTCAAGATTCATTTTACGATTTCTCTGTGTTTCATTTGTACCTAAACTTGCCGTGTAGTTAAAAGAAATAGGGGTATTTGAGGCTTTTTTCAACTTGATATTAATTACACCAGCTGCAGCACCTGAACCATATAAAGTACTTGAAGAACCTTTTAATATTTCAATAGATTCAACTTGATTTAAATCCAATAAATTCAAGTTATAAGATGATGATATACCAGTAGGATCAGTTACTAAAACACCATCAATCATTACTGCTACTTGACGATTACGACCTCCACGAAAATACAATCCAATGTTTGATCCTGGAGCGTTATTATTTCCATTTACTTCAACTCCAGCAATATTATCAAGTATATCCATTACCGTTTCACCAGTATTTTGCTCAATTTCTTGAGCCGTAATCTTGTAAATTACTTTTCCAGAATTTTCTTTTTTCAATTCAAATTTTGTGTCAGAAAGGAAAACTTCATCCAATTCTTCGACCTTTTCTTGTTTATTTTCTTGTGCATTGACAATAGTTGCAGTCAATAACAATACTAGTACGCCAAGGTAAATAGTGTTTTTGTTCATTTTTAATGATTTAATAATTACTACTAAATCGGTGAAAAATATTTGAATAGTATAAGTTACTAAACCTTTTCTCCCGAAAGTTTTTGTCCTCAATGATTATGGCAGGTCTCCTGACTTACGTTTTACTATCTACCTTCCCATTCTTATGAACAGTGGTTTTAAAGTTGTGATAGTAAACATTCGCCTAAGGCGAACTAAGTTTACAGTTGCGGGAACAGTCTCGGTATCTCACCGAATTCCCTTTTAATTTCTATTCCTTGTACTAAAGAATTGAAAACCAATATCGCGACAAATGTATAAATAATATTAGGTTAAACGCATTTAAATTATCAGAAATTTAATAACTTCGACATATTAAATTACAACTGTGAATTTTAACAAATTTCTTCCAATCATATGTGTCTTTTTATTTTTAATTTCTTGTAAAACAGGTGTTAAAAAAGAAAAAAAAGAAACTAAAATTAATAGTTCAATTAATTACGCAAAAGGGTTTGATATTCAGAATTTTAAAACATACATTAAACTTGTTGTTAAATCACCTTATCCTGATTCAAATGAACATTTAGAATATATTTTAATAGATAGAGAAACTTCCTCTTCTCAATTTGTTAATGATGAAAAAATAATTAGAATTCCATTAGAAAAAACGGTAGTTACAAGTACGACACATATTCCGATGCTCGAATTACTCGAAGTTGAGCAAACATTAATCGGATTTCCCAATACACGTTATATTTCTTCAGAAGCAACTAGAAAATTAGTAGAAAATGGAAAGATCCAAGAATTAGGAAATGATGGAAATATCAATACTGAAATACTAATTGATTTGGAACCTGATGCTGTTATTGCATTTGCCATGAGTGGCGGAAATAAATCTTTATCAACTATTGAAAGAGCAGGAATTCCATTGATCTATAATGGAGATTGGCTAGAAGAAACCCCTTTAGGAAGAGCAGAATGGATTAAGTTTTTTGGTATTCTCTATGGAAAAGAACAAATGGCTGATTCTATATTTCAAAACATTGAAAATCAGTACAATACTTCTAAAAAAAATGCAGTATCTACTAGTAATAAACCAACAGTTTTATCTGGTGCATTATTCAAGGATGTCTGGAACTTACCTGCAGGAGAGAGTTTTGTTGCGCAATTTTTAAAAGATGCGAATACAGATTACTTATGGAAAGATACTGAAGGCAAAGGAAGTCTTCAATTGAATTTTGAAAATGTACTAGATAAAGGGCAATTTACTGATTTATGGATCGCTCCTGGATATTTCGAAACCAAAGAACAAATGCTTAAGTCTAGCAAGCATTACGAACAATTTGAAGCATTTGAAAATAACAACGTATATACTTTTGCAAATAAAAAAGGATTGAATGGTGGCGTTATTTACTATGAGTTGGCTCCTACTCGACCTGATCTTGTGTTAAAGGATATAATTAAAATTGCGCATCCTGAAGTTTTAAAAGACTATGAATTGACTTTTTTTGAAAAAATGAATTAGTATGGAAAAATTAGACTTTAGCAAAGAATACATCATAGAAAACGAAGTTGTTCAACTTCGCCCTTTAGTTGAAAGTGATTTTGATATTCTATCTCAGTTTTCACTAGAAGAGCCTGATTTATGGACGTATTCTCTAGTTCCTGCTGGAGGATTGAAAAACTTAAGAAAGTATATGGATATTGCTTTTAAAAGTAAAAACAATAAAATGTCCTATGCTTTTATTGTTTTTGACAAGAGAACTGGAAAATATGCTGGAAGTACACGTTTTTATGATTATCAAGAATTACATAATACAGTCCAACTAGGATATACTTGGTACGGAAAAGACTTTCAAGGAACAGGATTGAATAAAAACTGTAAATACTTATTATTAGAATTTGCTTTTGAAGCTTTAGGTATTGATCGTGTAGAGTTTCGTGCGGATGCAACAAACGAACGTAGTATTGCTGCCATGAAAAGCATAGGTTGCACAGCGGAAGGTATATTGCGTAGTAATTGCAAAGCCGAAGTTGGAAGACGAGATAGTATTATTCTTAGTATTTTAAAAGATGAATGGTTTGATAGTGTAAAAAAGAGTTTGGTCAAAAAAATAAAATAACGAAGAAAATTTTGCCCAAAGTTCTCGATACAAAATTTCAGAAAAAGAAATTTGACACGAACTGACAGTATAAATCTTCTATAAAATCAAATAGAAAAGATACGTTACATCGAGTGATTTTGCGTTTTTCATGCAAAATAGTATCGAGATGTTTTTTAAATATTTAATATTCTCTCGAATTTAAAAAATTATTAGAAAATCAATGATTAAACTCATCAAACATACAAACATTGATACTGCGAAAGAGATTTATAGAATCTTTCAAGTTTCCTACCCTTACGAATCCAAACTTCTTGGTATTCCTACTATTTCGTTTCCTCCACTTATGCGAACTTCAACAGACATTCAAGAAAGTACAACTTTATTCTATGGATATTATGAAGGAGAATCCTTGGCTGCAGTGATGGAACTGGATGCCAATGAAAAATACACATTAATACGAAGTCTTATCGTAGATCCTGTTTTTTTCAGAAGAGGAATTGGTAGCATACTCGTACAATATGCTATTCATTATGCTCCTAATGTTTCTAAAATTCTTGTAGAAACTGGAAATGCCAACAAACCTGCAAAAACCCTCTATTTAAAAAATGGCTTCATTGAAGAAAAAGTATGGGTGACCGATATTGGGATTGAGAAAGTTGGGTATATACTTATTAAATAGTTATCATTTTTTCAATTTCACGCTTATTAGGAATCCAAAGCCACATTCCAATAACACCTAAAAATAAAATTAGAAAAGTATTGTTGACTTTTGTTCTTTTATCAATTGATAATTTTCTACAATTGAAACAAATTAAAACTCCTGCAACAATTATATGCAATCCCAAAATAAACCAATTTACTTTGTATTCAAAATCAAGTTTTATCCAAAGTTTGGGATAAATAAAAGTTATAATCAAATATCCAACTTGGATTAAAGTAAGAATAATTAATAAAATTCGTAATTTTTTTATTTGCAAATGCAAATCTATTATATATCAAATTTTTAATTAAAAACTACTCCTTCAACGTCCTCCCAAACAATTTATAAATACGTTTGTATTCATCACTCCAAGAACTAGACTCAATAAATCCGTGCCTTTCCACAGGATAAATTGCCATTTCAAAATTTTCTTTTTTCAGTTCGATTAATTTCTGAGTCAATCTTACCACATCTTGAAAATGAACATTATCATCAATCATTCCGTGTAACATCAGTAAGTCTCCTTCTAGACCTTCGGCAAAGTTTATCGGCGAACTTCTCTGATAAGCCTTTGGATCAGAAACTGGTGTGTTTAAGATATTGGAAGTATATGCGTGATGATAATGCGCCCAATCCGTAACCGAACGTATAGCGGCACCACTTTTAAACGTTTCTGGTGCATTGAACATTCCCATAATGGTTATAAATCCACCATAAGAACCTCCATAGATTCCTACATTTTCTTTATCAATTCCGTATTTACTTACAAGATGTTTCACACCATCAACTTGGTCAAACAAGTCTTTTCCTCCCATATGACGATAGATTGCTGTACGATAATCTCTTCCATAACCTTTACTTGCTCGATAATCAATATCCAGTACTACGTATCCATTATCGACTAGATAATTATGAAACATATATTCCCTATAATATCCACTGAACCACTTATGCGCATTTTGTAAATATCCTGCTCCATGGACAAATACTACTGCTGGTTTTCCATTGGATCCACCTTCTGGCTGATATAAACGAGCAGCAACTTCGACTCCATCAGCAGCCTTAAAAGTGATGTTTTTCGGAATTTTCCAATCATAATTTTTAAACTCATCAGTTCTAGAATCTGTCAACTGAGTTTCTTTTGCTCCAACTTCATTTTTTAACAAATACAATTCCCAAGGTTTGTTACTAAATGATTGACGAATTGCAAAGTATTGTTCGTCAGGAGAAATGGTCACTTCATTATTCCCAATTTGACTTGTCAACTTAGTTGATTTCAAACTCTTTAAATCCAATGCATACAATTGACGTTCGCCTGCATGATCTTGATTGGTAGTGATATAGATAGACTGCTTATTATTGGACAATTCTGCATTATGAACTTCCCATTTACCTGAAGTCAAGGCTTTTTCTTTGCCAGAAAAAATATTGGTTTTGTATAGATGTGAGTAACCTGTTTTCTCAGAATGATACCATATATGCGTATCGTCAAGCCATTCATAATCTCCTGCTCCATTCCACCAAGAAATTCCAGGACCTCCTATCCATGCCTCATCATGCTGATGATTTACTTCAATTAATTTTCCGTTTGCAAAATCAATTCTTGCAAACCATCGGTCTTTATTATCTAGCGAGCGTAACTCAACAATTGTATTTTGATTATTGGGCGAATTGGTGATAGAAACATAATCAACCGCTTTTGGGTCTTCGTATTTTCGCGCAAAATCTGAATCATAATCCTTTAAGTATAATGGTTTTTCATAAATACCGCTCAATCCTGAAAAATCTACTTGATAGGTTGTATCTCTTTTAAAATCTAGAATCCACAATTCATGACTATCTTGCTTCTCACCTACTTTAGCATATGCTTTTTGATTTTCAGTATATCCAGACTCCGTTATAAAGTGTGGAACTTCCGTTCTTTTATTTGTTGCATAAGATGATAATTTATAGGTTGCATAATTACCATTTTCATTGATATTAAGACTAGAAATTGATTTTCCTTTTAAATAAATTGTGTTTGGCTTATCCTCTGTTAATAAATCAGAACGTTCTTTTTTTAATTCTTTGCGTTCTTTTCGATCTCTGATCACTTCGAAGAGTTCATCTTGTTGATCTGCTAGCCAAGTGTGTTTTTCAGTGGTAGAATTTTCACCACTTGAATTTCCAGGTTTTATATTGGTTAATTGCTCAATTGAACCATTGGTCAGATTCATTTTGAAAATATTGTTGTCTTTATTAAACAGAATCGATTGCTCATTAGAAGTAAAATACACATTGGATTCTCGCTCAGAAAAAGTTTTGATCAATGTTGAAGTAACTCCAGTGTTTGTATTTGACAGAAAAATATCTCCATTTTTTACAAAAACTTTTTTAGACTTATCCTTCGTGAAATCAGAATCTCTTGTCTCATTTCTACCCTTTTCCTCTTCAATTGATACTTTGCCAATCTGTTGCGTTGAAAGTTCATATTTATACAATGAAGAAATGGGTTCATTTTCCGGATTCCAATTAAAATAAATGGTTTTACTGTCCTCACTCCAATGAATATCTGATGGTTGATGTCCGATAAATTCATTTCCTTTCATGATTTCATCAAGAGAAAGTGTCGATTGATTATTCAATTGTGAATAGGTTGAAATTGTGACAAATATCACAATCATTGAGATGTATTTTTTCATAAAAAAATTAGTTTAGTCTTTGAAAATTTTATGCATAGATTTAGGCATTTCTATACCTTCTTTTACAAATCTTTTATGTACTTCTTCAAATAAAATTGCTCTATTTCTATACTCTTCAAATGGTTCACTGATCCATACATAAGCACGTAAATGAATATTACTATCAAATGTAGAAATAACTCGTACATCAACTTTATCTTTAGACTCTGAAATATTACTTTCAGGATTGTCCATAGTATAATTTAATTTTTTAACCTCTTCTTGAATAATTTTTCGTGCAAGATCTATATCAGCATACAATCCAATATTAAAGTTATTAAAACTCAATACTTTTGAATCATCAATTGTATTATTAAGTATTGATTCTGTGCTTATTACAGAGTTTGGGATGATCAGTTTTTTATTTTCAAAATTATTAATCACAGTATGACGTAAGGTAATATCTTCAACAATTCCTACTCTACTTTCATCCAATCTAATAAAATCTCCTACTCTGAATGGCTTAAAAATTACAATGAATGCTCCAGCAATTAAATTGGATATTGCCGCTTGTGCTGCAAAACCAATAATTGCTGCTAATATTCCTGCTCCTGAAAATATAAATGTTGCTTTTGCACGTAATACAGGAATTGTAAATATTATAATGAGGATTCCTATGACTCCAACGAAAAACTTAACAGAATTCATTAAAAATTTAAGGCTGGTTGTATTGTATTCTCTCTGACGACTTTGATTTCGTTTCGTTATATTCTTACGAATTATATATCTTATAACTCTTGAAGAAATCCAAGCAATTAAAACAACTAGACTGATATATAAAGCGATATTCCAAAATTGATCTAACTCAAGAAAGGTGTCAATAAATTTTTTCATTATTCAATGGCTAGTTTAAAAACTTCAGATGCATGTATCAAGGTTGTGTCAAATATAGGAACCGACACATTCTCTTGTTTAATTAATAATGGAATTTCGGTGCATCCCAAAATAATTCCTTCAGCACCTTGCAAAATTAGTTTTTTAATAATTTGAATGTACTTTTGTTTTGAATCATTATTCAACTTTCCAAAAGCCAATTCATCATAAATCACATCATGAATAATCTGTCTATCTTCTTCGTTTGGAATGATTGTTTCAATAGTATTTCTTTCTAGTATATCCGTAAAAAAAGTATTTTCCATTGTGTATTTCGTTCCTAAAAGCGCAACTTTATTTAAGTTTTTAAGATTTACCTCTTTAGCCGTCGCTTCTGCAATATGGATGACTGGAATTTTTACTACTTCCTTAATAGCATCAATGCATAAATGCATGGTATTAGCACATATCAATATATAATCTGCACCAGCATTTTCCAAACTTTTACCAGCATCTGCCATAATATCATTTAGCAGTTCCCAATTTCCAGCCTTTTGTAGGTTTTGAATCTCTTCAAAATTCATGGAGTTGATAATCACTTTACAAGAACTTGACCCTCCAAATTCTTTATTCGCCAAATCATTTAAAATTCGGTAATATAGAATTGTTGATTCTGGAGTAATTCCTCCTATTAAACCGATAGTTTTCATGTGTTCAATTTTTCTAATTTAGTAGCCCTTAGATATAAATACAATGGAAAAGTAAAAGCAACAGCGATTAAAAAAGTCAATGGAATTAAAATCCACCAAAATTTTATTTTTAGTTTGATTGCATCTGGAATATAAAATACAAAAAAAGCAATTACAACAACAGTTAAGTCCGCTCCAAAAGATTTTCCAGGAAAATTGGATTGAGCAACTTCAAAAAAATTGGCTAGTGAAGGATTTTCTGCAGTTTGGAAATACTGAATGTTATAATACCAAGTATAGCAAACACCTATTATTGCCAATGCGAGAAAAATATGTTTTTGTTTCATGTTGTTATATTTCATCTAGTCTTTAAAATTCTACTCCACTCAATACCGAAAACATTACTTTTTATATTAGAATAAAGTTGTTTGATTATCTGTATCGTCAGATTTTTTCTTTTTTATAGCTTCCTCAAGTGCTTTTCTTGCTGTATCTTTTTTATTTTTAAACTCAATAGTTGAAGATTTTTCAATCGTTGGAATTTGTAATGGAAGTGCATCTTCCACAACTTCTTCTTCAATTACTTCTACTTCATCAATTTCTGGTTCTTCATAAGGTAAAGAGTCCAAATGATTCACTTGTTTCACTTTTTCAGAAGTTAATTGATTTCCTAAAGACTTTATCCCTTTTATAGAAATAAATTCTTCAAGATTCACTTCCATGTTTTCAAGGCTTCGTTTAGAAAACACAATTTCTGACATTGGACGGTAATCTGTTGAAACCAATTCCAATTGAGATTTGGGATGTTCAGAAATGAAAATTTCTTCTTTGTTAGGATTATCAATCATAAAACGTTTTATATACGTACGTTCTTTTTCTCCGTCATAATAAATTGCAGAAATCGGCTTGTTGGGAATCCATTTTTCTAGCACAATCATATCATCATCAAAATGCGTTGACAATTCAGGAGCAATGGTTTTTAAAACTCCTTTTTGACTGATAATCAGCAATCTATCTTTAGCCGTAAATTCACCTAGTAAATCTCCTCTTTCATCAACATTCAATCTTTGTACAGTATCATCAAACCATATTTTACGTGGTTTTAAAGTAGAGATCCCTTTTTCTTTTAATTCTATTTTTTTAACATTGTACTTTGTCAATCGATTCCCTTTAGTTCCTCTTCCTTTAATTATTAATTCAGAAAAATCTAGATCCCATTTCAATTTTTTAATTCCGGCAATAGCACGTAAATTAACTGTTACTATCTCTGCTTCACCATTAGGATTAGCAGTAAAGTAATGTACAATAGAATCTTTATTCCCTGCAGTTAAATCATATTCTTTATCTCTAGAAACACCAGTAACGTTAAAGCGTTTCATTAATGATGATCCCTTTTTACCATCACGATATATCATATTATAAACCGTGCGTTTATCACTTTTCTTAAATACTGCAACATGAATAATATCTTTTCCAACAAATGTTTTTGAATCAACTTTGGTAACCATCATTTTACCATCTTTACGGAAAACAATGATGTTGTCAATATCAGAACAATCAGTCACATATTCATCTTTACGTAAAGAGGTTCCTACGAATCCCTCTTCTCTATTAACATAGAGTTTGGTATTCCGAATCACAACTTTACTTGCTACAATATCTTCAAATGCTCTTATCTCTGTTTTACGTTCTTTCCCTTTACCGTATTTAGTTTTTAAATTTTTAAAATAATCAATTGCATATTCAATTAAATTATTCAAATTATTTTTTACAGCTGCAATTTTTTCTTCTAATGATTCTATGTGTTGTTTTGCCTTATCAATATCGAATTTTGAAATCTTTTTTATTCTAATTTCTGTTAAACGAACAATATCTTCTTCTGTAACTTCACGCTTTAAGTTTTTGACAAAAGGCTTTAATCCATCATCAATAGCCTTGATAACTCCTTTCCAAGTAGCAACTTCTTCAATATCGCGGTAAATTCTATTTTCAATAAAAATTCTTTCCAATGAAGCAAAATGCCATTGTTCTTCCAGTTCATCCAACTGAATTTCCAATTCTTGTTTTAATAAATCTACTGTATGTTGAGTAGAATGTTTCAGCATTTCAGAAACCCCAATAAAAATCGGTTTATGATCTTCAATAATACACCCTAATGGTGAAATAGAGCTTTCACAATTGGTAAAAGCATACAATGCATCAATCGTTTTATCAGGAGAAATACCTGAAGGAAGATGCACCAATATTTCTACATTGGCTGCAGTATTGTCTTCAATTTTCTTGATTTTTATTTTGCCTTTATCATTGGCCTTAAGGATCGAATCAATTAATGAAGTTGTTGTTGTTCCAAAAGGAATCTCGGTAATAACTAAAGTTTTCTTTCGTATTGAGAAATCTTAGCGCGAACACGCACTTTACCTCCACGTTTTCCATCATTATAATTGGAAACATCTACAATCCCTCCATTTAAAAAATCTGGTACAATTTTAAAACTTCTTCCTTTTAATATTTTTATAGAAGCGTCTATTAGCTCGTTGAAATTATGAGGTAACACTTTGGTAGAAAGACCTACGGCAATTCCTTCTGCTCCTTGTGCCAATAAAAGTGGGAATTTTACTGGTAAATCAACAGGTTCTTTCCGACGACCATCATAGGACATTTTCCACTCTGTAGTTTTTGGATTAAATACTACTTCAAGGGCAAACTTTGATAATCTCGCTTCAATATATCTTGGTGCTGCAGCTCTATCTCCAGTCAAGGTATTTCCCCAATTTCCCTGCATATCAATCAGCAGTTCTTTCTGTCCTAGTTGTACCATCGCATCTCCTATACTTGCATCACCATGAGGATGGTACTGCATTGTATGCCCTACAATATTGGCCACCTTATTATAACGACCATCATCTAGATCCTTCATAGAATGCATTATTCTACGCTGAACTGGTTTAAAACCATCATCAATGGCTGGAACTGCACGCTCAAGAATTACATAGGAAGCATAATCCAGAAACCATTCCTTGTACATTCCTGTAACTTTGGTAATGGTTTCAGTTGTTTCAATATTATCTGAAGAGTTTAATTCTTCTTCGTATTCGCTATCTTTTATTTCTTCACTCATTCTAATTCTTCCGCTAAATCAAGTTCAACTTTAAGATTTTCAATAATAAATTTCTGTCTGTCAGGAGTATTTTTTCCCATATAGAAAGCAAGCATTTCTTCAATGGACATTTCTTTATCCAGCATCACAGGATCTAGTCTTATGTCTTTTCCTATAAAATGCACAAATTCATTCGGTGAAATCTCACCCAATCCTTTAAATCGTGTGATTTCTGGTTTTCCACGCAAACTCTTAATTGCATCCTTTCTTTCTTGTTCAGAGTAGCAATAGAACGTTTGTTTTTTATCACGAACTCTGAATAAAGGAGTTTCCAATATATATAAATGCCCTTCTTTAATTAACTCTGGGAAAAATTGTAAAAAGAAGGTAATCAATAACAATCGAATGTGCATACCATCAACATCAGCATCCGTAGCAATGACTATATTATTATAACGCAAATTTTCAATTCCGTCTTCAATATTTAATGCAGATTGCAATAGATTGAATTCTTCGTTTTCATATACAATCTTCTTGGACAATCCATAAGAATTCAATGGTTTTCCTTTTAGACTAAAAACCGCTTGAGTATTCACATTCCTAGACTTAGTAATAGATCCACTCGCAGAATCTCCCTCTGTAATGAACAGCGTTGTATCCAATCGATTGTCCTTTTTCATATCACCAAGATGCACTCTGCAATCGCGTAATTTCTTGTTGTGCAGACTTGCTTTTTTCGCTCTATCTCTAGCAAGTTTTCGAATTCCAGAAAGTTCTTTACGTTCTTTCTCTGCTTGCAAAATTTTCTTTTGGATTTTCTCTGCTACATCTGGATTCCTATGCAAAAAATTATCCAATCTTGTTTTTAAGAAATCACTAATAAATGTTCTTACAGTTGGTAATCCTCCACCCATTTCTGTCGAACCCAATTTTGTTTTGGTCTGACTTTCAAAAACAGGCTCCATTACTTTTATACTGATTGCTGAAACGATAGATTTACGAACATCAGATGCATCATAATTTTTACCAAAATAGTCACGCACCGTTTTTACTATAGCCTCACGAAACGCATTCTGATGGGTTCCTCCTTGAGTTGTATGTTGTCCATTGACAAATGAATGATACTCCTCGCTGTACTGAGCCTTACTATAAGTTAATGCAACTTCAATATCCTCATCCATCAAGTGAATAATTGGAAATAATTTAGATTCATTAGCAATATTTTCTTCCAATAAATCCTTTAAGCCATTTTCAGAAAAATACTTTTCGCCATTATAAATAATTGTCAATCCAATGTTTAAATACACATAGTTTTTAATCATTTTAACAATGTATTCACTACGGAATTTATACTTAAGAAATATTTCTGGATCGGGACTGAAAGTAACTTTAGTTCCTTTTCTTAAGGATGAATCCTCAATCTCAGGTGAATTAGTCAGATTTCCTCTTTCAAATTCGGCAAATGTTGTTTTATTATCTCTTACCGATTGAACTTTAAAATAAGAAGAAAGAGCATTTACTGCTTTTGTACCGACTCCATTCAATCCTACCGATTTTTTAAAAGCTTTTGAATCATACTTACCTCCAGTATTCATTTTTGAAACTACATCAACCACTTTTCCTAATGGAATTCCACGACCGTAATCTCGAATCGTAACAGAAGTTTCTTTGACAGAAATCTCAATAGTCTTTCCAGCATTCATGACAAACTCATCAATCGAATTGTCCAACACTTCTTTTATTAATATATAAATACCATCATCAGGAGAAGAGCCGTCACCCAATTTACCTATATACATTCCAGGACGCATACGGATATGTTCCTTCCAATCGAGCGAGCGTATATTATCTTCGGTATATTTAGTTTCTTGAGACATGAAAAGGTTAAAAATTATGAGAGTTGCTAAAATACTATTTAGCCTTAAAAAATGAAATGGTCACGATAATTAGTTATCAACAAGTAATTAAACGAAAAAAGTCGACTTCAATAATAGAAGTCGACTTTTTTTTTATAAAATAATAATTATTCCTTAACCTAAACATTAAAACGGAAATTCATCATATCTCCATCTTGTACGATGTACTCTTTACCTTCGACACCTAATTTTCCTGCTTCTTTTACTTTTACTTCACTTCCTAAATTCACAAAATCCTCATACTTAATAACTTCAGCACGGATAAATCCTTTTTCAAAGTCAGTATGAATCACTCCAGCAGCCTGTGGTGCAGTGTCTCCTACATTAATAGTCCAAGCACGAACTTCTTTAACTCCTGCCGTAAAATAGGTCTGCAAATTTAATAGTTTATATGCTGCACGTATCAATTTAGAAGCACCTGCTTCTTCAAGACCTAGATCTTCAAGGAACATTTGACGTTCCTCGTATTCTTCCAATTCTGTAATGTCAGCCTCTGTTCCTACTGCTAAAATAATTACCTCAGCATTTTCATTTTTAACAACTTCTTTTACACGATCAACATACCCATTTCCATTCACTGCAGAACCTTCATCTACATTACATACGTATAAAATAGGTTTATCTGTCAATAGTTGTAGTGGCTTTATAAACTCTTCACGCTCATCCTTGGTCAATTCAATGGCTCTTACGGAATTAAATTCTTCCAATCCATTGATAACTTTAGTTAAAACATCAAATTCTTTTTGCGCTTCTTTATTTCCCGTTCTTGCTGCTTTTTTTACTTTCTCTAGTTTTTTTTCTACAGATTCTAAATCTTTCAATTGCAATTCAACATCTATCGTTTCTTTATCACGGATCGGATCAATAGTTGTATCAACATGAATAATATTATCATTGTCAAAACAACGCAAAACATGGATAATTGCATCTGTCTCACGGATATTTCCTAAAAACTTATTCCCAAGACCTTCGCCTTTACTTGCTCCTTTTACCAATCCTGCAATATCAACAATCTCAACTGTAGCAGGTATTACCTTTTCAGGATTTACCAATTCTTCTAGTTTTTGCAATCTTGAGTCTGGTACATTTACGACACCTATATTAGGCTCGATGGTACAAAATGGGAAGTTTGCACTTTGTGCTTTTGCATTTGACAGACAATTAAATAAAGTTGATTTTCCAACATTTGGCAATCCTACAATTCCTGCTTTCATTATTTTAAATTTAAGTGATGCAAATATAGTATTTCGTTTTAAATTTAATTCTATATTTAGAATGGAAAATTTTAGTAATAAATAAATGAAAAAAATTGTTGTATTAACAGGTGCTGGAATAAGTGCTGAATCTGGAATTAAAACTTTTAGAGATGCTGATGGACTATGGGAAGGACATGATATATATGATGTTGCAACTCCAGAAGCATGGAGACGAAACCCTGAATTGGTACTTGATTTTTACAACCAGAGGAGAAAACAACTCTTATCTGTAAATCCAAATTCTGCTCATAAGTTACTCGCACAACTTCAAGAAAAATATCAAGTTACTATTATCACACAAAATGTTGATGATTTACATGAACGTGCAGGAAGTGAAAATGTGATACATCTCCATGGCGAACTTCGAAAAGTAAGAAGTACTATCGATGATTCATTAATATATAATTGGAGCCATGATTTAAAACTGGGTGATAATTGCAAATTAAAAAGTCAACTACGGCCTCATATTGTATGGTTTGGTGAAGCCGTTCCTAATTTAAGTTTAGCAGAAGAAATAACCCAAAAAGCAGATCTACTTATCATTATTGGTACTTCTATGTAAGTATATCCAGCAGCAAATTTAATTTATCATTGTGAAAAGGGTACTCCCATTTATTTCATTGATCCAAAACCCAATATTAATAAACGTCATTTTCTCAACATTGAGATTATCCAAGATACAGCAACCAATGGAATGAAATTATTATTTAAAAAATTAAGAAACTCAAGTATTTGAAATAATAATTTAAAATAAATAATAAATATTTTTACCCAAAAAAATAACTAATAATATACACTTTTTGAATTAAACTTGAGAATAATTAAAACAAAACAGGTATATCTAATGAAAAATAAGTGTTTTATTGCAATTTAACATGAATCTATTATAAATATGTAGCCATTATTAAATAAATTTTATCATATTTGTGGTTACTAATCAATTTATATAATAAAATGAAGAAAATTACTTTAATTATGGCCTTCCTTTTCAGTGCAACAATTGCATTTGGTCAGGGAGTATCAGGAAAAGTTCTTGATCAATCTGGAAATGGTATTCCAGGAGTTAATGTTGTTGAAAAAGGAACAACAACAGGAACAACGTCAGATTTTGACGGAAATTACTCATTGAATGCAAGTAGTACAGGAACTCTTGTATTTAGTTTTGTTGGATATTCAACAAAAGAAGAGGCTGTCAATGGACGCTCTGAAATTAATGTCACTTTAAGTGATGGACAAGAATTAGACGAAGTTGTACTTGTAGGTTCTCGTACAGCACCAAGAAGTAACGTTGACACTCCATTACCAGTCGATGTTGTAAGTGTTAAAGAATTAACATCTACAGGTCAGACAACTTTTGACAAAGCATTGCAATACAGAATACCATCGTTTAATACGGTACAAACTCCTGTAAATGATGCAACTTCTTTATTGGATCCTTACGAAATCAGAAACATGGGACCAAGTAGAACTTTGATATTAATAAACGGTAAGCGTAAAAACTTAAGTGCTTTATTATATACTCAAACTTCTCCTGGACGTGGAGAAACAGGGGCAGATATTTCTGCTATACCTACTGATGCAATTAAGCGTGTTGAAATATTACGTGATGGTGCATCTGCTCAATATGGATCTGATGCAATTGCTGGTGTAATGAATATTATACTTAAAAACAATGCTAATGACGGTTCTGTAACGGTAAGAACAGGTATGACTTCTGAAGGTGATGGTGAATCATTTGGAGTTTCTGTAAACAATGGATCTACTATTGGAGATGATAAAGGTTTTATCAATTATACAATAGATATGTCTAAAGTAAATCTTGCGAACAGACCAGGAACAGTGAATGCTGCTGGTGAAGCTGGTGATTTTGGCGCTGATATCGCTGATGTACAAGAATTCTTATCACGTAATCCAGATGCTAATAACATCAATGGTTCTCCGGAAACAGCTGCTTCTAAATTTTTAATAAATGGAGGATTTGATTTAAGCGATTCAACTGAATTGTATTTCAATACTGCTTATGTTTATAAAAAAGTAAACAGTTTTGCAAACTATAGAACTCCATATTGGAGAACTGTAGAGTCTTTTCCTTACTTAGCTGATTTTTTCCCTGGAAACAATCCTAACAATGCAGGAGGTTATGATGGTTATGTACCTACATTTGAAGGTTTATTAAATGATTATAATGGAACTGTAGGAATTAAGACTACTATAAATGACTGGAATGTAGATTTAAGTTATACAACTGGTGGAAACACTCAGACGTATAAAGTAAATGATTCTCACAATAGAAATACTGTTTATTCTCCATCTACTTGGGTTGATTTAAATGGTGATGGTCAAGTTAACACTACTGAATTTGATGCAAATGGTGATTTAACTATTGAGCCAGGAGAAGGTGTTGAAATTACTGAAGGTTCTCAATTGTATAGAGAAAATAGTGCACAGTCTTTTGATCCAGGAGGAACAAAATTCACGCACAATGTAGGAAATATTGATATCAATAGAGTATTATCTGATAAAGTGAGTGTTGGATTTGGTGCTGAGTTTAGAAATGAAGTATTTGAAGTTATTGAAGGAACATTAGATTCTTACGATGGTGGAGGTGCCGATTCATTTGCTGGAAATAGTCCTGCAAACTCTGGTAAATTCAACAGATATAATATTGGTGGATACTTCTCATTAGATTATGATGTAAGTGATGCATTTTTAGTAAGTGGTACTGTAAGAAGTGAAAACTATTCTGATTTCGGTAACACATTCGTATATAAATTAAGTTCTCGTTTAAAATTAAATGATAATATTACTGCTAGAGCTTCTGTATCTTCAGGATTTAGAGCACCTACATTACATCAGATTTATACTCAAAAAGCACAATATAGTTTTGTTCCAGGACAAGGTATTCAAGTTGGTGGGTTAATCAATAATGTATCTACGCAAGCAAAATTATTAGGTATTCCTGAATTGGATGCTGAAACTTCGAACAACTTTACTGTTGGTCTTGGTGGAAAACTTGATAATGGTATAGCTTTTACTATTGATTATTATAACATTACTGTACAAGACAGAATTGTTTTAGGATCTGAAATTGGTGCGAGTGGAGATGCTTCTAATCCATTGGATATTCTATTAACTGACAATAACTTAAGTGATGTAAGTTTCTTTTCAAATGCTTTAGATACTAAAACTTCAGGTATTGATGTTGTAATTAGTAAAAGAAACATGGCAATAGGTGAAGGTAAATTAGACTTAAACTTATCTGGTAACTATACTATCACTAATGAGAGAGATGGTGCTGTAAAAGATATTCCATTGGTAGCAAATTCAGGACAATCTGTTGTGAATGCTACTCAAGAGGCTTTATTCTTTACATCTAGACCAGAAACAAAATGGATCTTAGGAGCTAACTATGATATTGGGAAGTTTGGTTTTAACTTAAATAATACATATTTCGGTAAAACTACATTCAAGCAACAAGGAATGAGTAATGACTTAAGAACAGAATTCACACCAAAAATCGTTACTGATTTAGGAGTGAACTTCAATGCTTCTGAAAAGTTAACTCTTTCATTGAATGTAAATAACTTATTGAACGTATTACCAGAATGGGAATTTAAAGCTGAAAATGCTGCTGGAACTGCTTTATTATCAGATGCTGCTGCTGTTCAGAACCAATCTAACTTAATTACGTTTAACCAACGTTATTCTCAAATGACTTATGATGGTTACCATTTCAGTCAATTAGGAACAATGTTTAACTTATCTCTTAACTACCAGTTTTAAGTAGAACGTTTTATTTTATTTAAAAGCTGCCCATTTTGGGCAGCTTTTTTTATATTTATAATCTAAATATAAATACAATATGAGGATTCTTATAATAGGTGGAAATGGCACAATCGGAACTAAAGTTAGCAATTACTTTAAAGATGAAAACGAAGTTATAATTGCAGGAAGAACTAATGGTGATTTCAATGTTGATATCGCTGACAGTAAATCCATTGAAGAATTATTTACTAAAATCGGAAATGTTGATGCAATCGTATGTATTGCTGGAGAAGCAAAATGGGCTCCTTTTAACGATTTAACTGAAGAAGACTACTATATAGGTTTAAAAAGCAAACTAATGGGTCAGGTTAATCTTGTTCGTATAGGTCAACATCATTTAAATAGCAATGGATCAATAACATTATCCACTGGTATTTTAGCAGATGATCCTGTAGTAAAAACTACAAGTGCTGCGATGGTAAATGGAGGTATACATAGTTTTGCTCAAGCAGCTGCATTGGAATTACAAAATGGACACCGCATAAATGTAGTTTCTTTAGGAATGGTAGAAGATGCTTATGAAAAGTATAAAAATTATTTTCCTGGACACAATCCTGTACCTACAAAAAAAGTGATTAATGCATATGCTAGAAGTGTTCACGGAAAGACAAATGGAACAATAATTAGATACTACGAATAAAATGCAAAGTCTTTATTCTAATGGTTTCGAACATATTTATGATGCGATGTATAGAAGTTTCATCAACTACCAAGATGAATATGATTTTTATTCTGCACTATTGAATACCTATTTTAAAAAATCTATTCTAGAGATCGGTTGTGGTACTGGAAATCTTGCTGCACATTTTATCGAATCAAATATACAGTATTCTGGACTTGACTTAAGTGAAGACATGGTGAAACTTGCCAATCAAAAAAATCCAAAAGGTGATTTTTATCAAGGAAATATGGCAAATTTTAAAGTAGGAAGAGAAATTGATGCCGTATTAATTACTGGAAGGACTACAAGCTATTTATTAGAAAATAAAGATCTTAATGGCGCATTGCAATCGATTAAAGAGAATCTTACAGAAAACGGTTTATTAATTTTTGATTTTATAGATGCTTCTCGATTTTTCAATACTATTAAAAATGGAAAAGCCGTCAAGCATATTGCCAATTACAATGGAATACAGTATTTAAGAAGCAGTCATATGAAAGTAAATACAGAACTTAATAACTTCATGTTTGACTGGAAAGCTTCTTATTATAAAGAAACAAACCAAGAAAAAATTCTTATTGCAGAAGATGATTCAACAGTAAGAGCTTTTACAAAAGATGAATGGAAATTATTACTTGAATTAAATGACTATGAAATACTGGAGTGTATCGATAGAAAAAGTTATGCATTTGACACCTACGTTTACGTAGCACGATTAAAAAATCCCAAACTATAAAATAGTTTAGGATTATAAATATTCATAAGTAAGATTATATTTAAGCCTCTTTATGCATAAATGCTTTCTTTCCTAATAACTCCTCTTCAGTCTCCACAACATTTTCATCAGGTACACAACAATCTACTGGACATACTGCGGCACATTGAGGCTCTTCATGGAATCCCATACATTCAGTACATTTATCAGGAACTATAAAATAAACTTCATCGTCTACAGCCTCTTGAGGTTCATCTGCATTGACTTGCTTACCACTTGGCAACACCACATTTCCATTCAGTTCAGTACCTTCAGAATATTTCCAATCTTCAGCACCTTCATAAATTGCATTGTTTGGACATTCCGGCTCACATGCTCCACAATTGATACATTCATCAGTTATTATTATTGCCATTTCTTTTTTTGCATTAAATTTGCCACAAAAATACTGCAAAAGTTTTAAAATATGAACTTAGAAAATAGAATATCTGCATTTGTGAAATTGGGTGATTTTTTAAGTCAATTCTCAACCGAAGGTATAGTCAAGAAAAATGACATCCAATTCAATGATATATTCTTCGATATTTTTAAAACTCAAATAAAGCGAGCCAAGGAATATAATGGATGGTTCAATGATGAAAACGTACTATTCTCGATTGAAAATTGGGCGAAAAGTTTATCTGAATCGAATCTTAAAAAATGGACTGTATCCTATGCTATAACTGAAAATTTGTCAAAAAAAATAGCTGTTATTATGGCTGGAAATATTCCATTGGTTGGATTTCATGATTTTCTATCAGTATTGATTTCAGGTAATAATGTCATTGCAAAATTATCTTCTAATGACAAACATTTTTTACCTCTTATTGCAAAATATCTTGAGCATGTTGAACCCGAATTTAAAGGAAAAATTGAATTTACTGAAGGTGAATTAAACAATTTTGACGCAGTAATTGCTACTGGAAGTAATAATACAGCAAGATATTTTGACTATTATTTTGGTAAATACCCAAGTATTATAAGAAAAAATAGGAATTCTGTCGCAGTATTAACAGGAAATGAAACAAAAGAAGAGTTGGAAAAACTAGGTGAAGATATCTTTCGGTATTTTGGACTAGGATGCAGAAATGTATCTAAACTATTTGTCCCAAAAGAATATGATTTTGATTCATTATTTGAAGCCGTTTATTCATATCACGAGATAATCAATTATACCAAATATCAAAATAACTACGATTACAATAAAGCGGTTTATTTAATGAGTCTCTTTAAATTACAAGAAAATGGTTTTTTAATGTTGAAAGAAGATCCAAGTTACTCCTCTCCTATTGCAACTTTATTTTATGAATATTATGATTCAGAAAAAGAGATCTTTGAAAAGCTAAATACAGATGTCGATTCTATTCAGTGTGTAGTAAGTAATCTTACTATTGAAGATCGAATTGAATTTGGTAAAACTCAAACACCAAACCTTTGGGATTATGCAGATGGAGTTGATACTCTAAAATTTATTATTGATCTGTAAATAAATTATTAATTAAATTCGCATAAAATGAATTTATTAAGTTTAATTCATGAAAACCTTTAATCCGAAAAATTTATAGATTAATTGTGTTAAAATTGCAATAACTATTTGTTAAAAACAAAGTGAATAAATTCTCTTTTTAATAGTATCAAATTGCTATAATTTATTAAACTTTGTATATTAATTTTTATCAAAAAAATGAAAAAACACAATTTTAGTGCAGGACCTTGTATTCTGCCTCAGGAAGTTTTAAAAAAAGCAGCAAATGCTGTTTCTAATTTTAACGATTTAGATTTATCATTAATAGAGATTTCTCATAGAAGTAAGGATTTTGTTGAGGTTATGGAAAAGGCAAAAAATCTTGTAAAAGAATTATTGAATTTGCCAGAAGGATACTCTGTATTATTCTTACAGGGAGGAGCAAGTATGCAATTTTTAATGACATCATACAATCTATTGAAAGAAAATGGAAAAGCAGCATATTTGGATACAGGTACTTGGAGTGCTAAAGCATTGAAAGAGGCTAAATTATTTGGAGAAGTTGAAATTGTTGGTTCGTCTAAGGAAAAAGGCTATACTTTTATTCCAAAAAACTATGCTGTTTCTTTAGGTACTGATTATTTACATGTCACTAGTAACAATACGATTTATGGAACTCAGATAAAAGAATTTCCTAAAACAGATACTTTACTTGTCTGTGATATGAGCTCTGACATATTTTCTAGACAACTAGATTTTTCACAATTTGATTTAATCTATGCAGGGGCTCAGAAAAATATGGGTCCAGCAGGAGCAACATTAGTCATTGTAAAAGATGAAATACTAGGCAAAACAGGTAGAAATATTCCATCAATGCTAGATTACCAAGTTCATATTTCTAAAGGCAGTATGTTTAATACACCTCCTGTATTTGCAGTTTATGTTTCAATGCTTACATTGGAATGGTTACAGAAAAATGGTGGAATTACTGAGATCGAAAAGAAAAATGAGGCGAAAGCAGCATTACTATATGCTGAAATAGATAATAATCCAGAATTTATAGGGTATGCGGAAAAAGAAGATCGTTCTTTAATGAATGTTACTTTTAATCTTGTGGATAAAAATAAAAGCGAGGAATTTGATAGTTTATTGAATATTGCTGGAATTAATGGATTGAAAGGACATCGATCTGTCGGTGGATATAGAGCGAGTATGTACAATGCATTACCTATTGAAAGCATACAAGTACTAATAGATGTAATGAGAAAATTAAAATAAATAATTAAGATTTCCGTCTTGACGGAAATGAAAAAATAAATTTTCAATGAAAGTATTAGCGAACGATGGAATCGCTCAAAGTGGTATTTCTGCTCTTGAAAAAGCAGGATACGAAGTCATATTGACGACTGTTGCTCAAAACCAACTCGTAGAATTCATTAATAAAAATAATATTACTGTTCTACTTGTAAGAAGTGCTACCAAAGTAAGCGCAACTATAATAGAAGGTTGTCCTTCATTAAAAATTATAGGTCGCGGTGGTGTAGGTATGGATAATATCGATGTTGACTATGCACGAGAAAAAGGATTGAAAGTCATTAATACACCTGCAGCATCATCACATTCTGTAGCAGAATTGGTTTTTGCACATTTATACGGTATGGCACGTTTTTTACACACTTCCAATAGAGAAATGCCACTAGAAGGTGATAGTCGCTTTAAAGATCTTAAAAAAGCATTTGCCAATGGTGTTGAGTTAAAAGGTAAGACAATTGGGATTATAGGAATGGGTCGTATCGGTCAAGCGACTGCAAAAATTGCACTCGGAAATGGTATGAAAGTGATCGCTTTTGATCCAAATATCGATACTGTAGATTTAGAATTGGAATTTTATAATGGAGAATCCATAAATTTCTCAATTGATACTATTTCTAAAAGAGAAGTTTTACAACAAGCAGACTTTGTTACTGTACATGTTCCATCTCAAAAAGAATATATTATTGGAACTGAAGAATTCCAGCTTATGAAAAAAGGATCTATGCTTATAAATGCTGCTCGTGGAGGAGTTATTGATGAAATAGCACTTGTAAAAGCAATTGAAGATGGTATTTTATCTCATGCTGCACTTGATGTTTATGAAAACGAACCAACACCTGAAATACAATTATTAATGAACCCAGCTTTATCATTATCTCCTCATATAGGTGCTGCAACTGTTGAAGCTCAAGAACGAATAGGTTCTGAATTAGCAGAACAGATTATTACAATTTTTGGATAAAAAAAATAGAATTGGCAATAGTTAAACCTTTTAGAGCAGTTCGAGCTAGCAAAGAAAATGTTTCTTTGGTTTCGTCAAGACCTTATGAATCCTATTCTGATACTGAAATAGACGCTCAATTGGAGTTAAATCCATATTCTTTTTTACACATTATTAATTCTGGATATCGTTTTCAGCAAGAAACACCAAGTAACATTCGTTTTAAAAGTATTCATAAGCGTTTTATTGAATTTAAAGAGAAAAACATCTTAAAAAAAGATGATAAACCTTCCTTTTATATTTATAAAAAAGTAAGTGACAGCACTAGTTTCTGTGGGATTATTGCTGCAACTTCCTCTGAAGATTATTTAAACAATACTATCAAAAAGCATGAGGACACCATTCACAGTCGTGAAGTCCTTTTTGCAAATTATTTAAAAACTGTAGGGTTTAATGCCGAACCTGTACTCCTCACCTATCCTGATAATGATACAATAGAAAAAATTTTTAAGAAATATAAGTCCTTACATCCTGAATATGAATTCACTTCAAGTACTATGAGTAAACATTTTTTATGGATTGTAGAAGATGAAAATGATATCGCAAAAATAAGTATCGAATTTCAACAAATGAAGGCTATTTATATTGCTGATGGTCATCATAGGTCTGCTTCTTCTGCTTTGGTCAGTACAGATTTAGGAAAAATAAATTCAACACATAATGGAATGGAGTCTTACAACTTTTTTATGAGTTATTTAATTCCAGAATCCAATTTGAAAATTTCATCTTTTAATCGATTTATCAAGGATTTAAATGGATTGACTAAAATTGAGTTTTTAATGAAACTGGATGAATGGTTCCGAATAAGTAATCTAGGACAACAATTGTATAATCCTTCTAAAAAACATCATTTTAGCATGTATCTTGATGGCGAATTTTACTCTTTATACTTGCGAAAAACAATGTATCAAATTGACAATCCTTTAAGTGACCTTGATGCGCAGATTCTTTATGATTTAATTCTAAGTCCAATTCTCGGAATTAAAGACTTGAGAAATGATGACCGAATTGGTTATTTACCTGCTAAAAACTCAGAAATTCAACTAAAAAAAAAGGTAGATACTGGAAAATACAAAGTCTCCTTTGGATTATTCCCAGCAACTGTTCAACAAATAAAAGACATTGCTAATGCTGACTTAATAATGCCACCAAAAAGTACGTATATTGAACCCAAATTAAGAAGTGCTTTAACTCTTTATGAATTTTAACAATTATCTATGAGTATTGCAATTAATCTGCAAAAAATAAAATCAGTAATTCCAGAGCAAGTAACACTCGTTGCAGTTTCTAAAACAAAACCTATTCCTGACATTATGGAAGCTTATACTGCTGGACAGCGCGTATTTGGTGAAAATAAAATTCAAGAAATGGTTGATAAATACGATCAAATGCCAAAAGATATTCAATGGCATATGATAGGTCATTTACAGAGAAATAAAGTAAAATACATGGCGCATTTTGTTGATTTAATCCATGGTGTTGATAGTTTTAAAACATTGAAAGAAATAAACAAACAAGCACTAAAAAACAATCGGATTATCAATTGTTTATTACAAGTGAAAATTGCAGAAGAAGAAACAAAATTCGGGTTAGAAGAAATTGAACTCGAAGAAATTTTTAATTCCAATGAGTTCCAAGAACTTCAGAATGTCAACATCTCAGGTTTGATGGGAATGGCAAGTTTTACGAGTGCTACTGAACAAGTCGTGCAAGAATTTAGCAGTTTAAAAGTATTGTTTGAAAAACTTAAAAATCAACATTCAACTCTCTCTATTTTATCTATGGGAATGAGTGGCGATTATAAAATAGCCATTGCACAAGGAAGCACAATGATTCGAGTAGGAAGTGCTATTTTTGGTTCACGCCAATAAAACGAATCGATACCGAATAAGTCAGTACTCGAAAATATTAAAAAGTGATATTATTAACTAATAAATAAAATTATTTGTATACGATACTAGACATTGAAACAACTGGAGGAAAGTATAACGAAGAAGGAATTACTGAAATTGCTGCTTATAAATACGATGGACATGAAATTGTTGATCAACTTATCACATTGGTAAATCCAGAAAGGCCCATCCAACCGTTTGTAGTAAACTTAACGGGAATTAATAGTGGCATGCTTAAAAATGCTCCTAAATTCCATGAAATTGCGAAACGACTTGTGGAAATGACTGAAAATAGTATCATCGTTGCACACAATTCAAGTTTTGATTATCGAATTTTAAAAACAGAGTTTCGAAGATTAGGATTTGATTATGTAAGAGAAACATTATGTACTGTTCAGTTGAGTAAAAAATTGATTCCAGGTTTGGATTCATATAGTTTAGGGAAATTGTGTAAAACATTAGGGATTCCAGTTTCAAGCCGTCACCGTGCAGAAGGAGACGCAGCAGCTACGGTAAAACTTTTCAAACTTCTTATTGATAAGGATCATGAAAAAACAATCATCAAGAGCGCTATAAAACAAGGAATAGATAGAGAAATTGCACCTAAACTTCAATTGATATTGGACGGTTTACCTTCAGAACTAGGAACTTTTTACTTGCATAAAGAGAATAGAGAAATCATCTATATGGGTAAGGGAAGTAACATTAAAAAGACTGTAAATAAACTTTTTTTAAAAACTTCAAAAAAAGCAGTATCATTACAAAAATTACTAGATACTGTAACTTACGAACTGTCTGGAAATGAATTAATTGGTGACTTAAAATATCAAAATGAAATTCAATTACATATTCCTAAATTTAATTTTCATAGAGTTAAAAAAGTAACGCCTATTATTTTTAGCAATTCCAATTTATTGATTATTGATAAAGGTCGTACTATTAATGAAAAATCGGCTGTTCTTATTGAAAATGATGTGCTATTAGGATATTGTTTTGTAGATTTGGAATATCAAATTAATTCTATAGAAATTTTAAAATCTCTTATATCACCTCTTGAAAATAACCTTCAAAATAGATTTATTGTGAAAAATCATTTGCAAAAAAAGAATGTAGAACGAATTATCCGTTTTTAAAAAAAGGTATGTCAAAAAATAACAAACAACTTAACTGGAAAGAAAAAATTCATAGAGTAATTTATGAAGCAGACACTCCTACAGGAAAATATTTTGACATATTATTATTAGTTTTAATTATCACAAGTATCGTTGCTGTAATGCTTGAAAGTATTGAGGAAGTTGATAATAAATACCATACTATTTTAAATATTGCAGAATGGGTGATTACCATATTATTTACACTTGAATATATTGCTAGAATTATAAGTGTAAAGAAACCTAAAGAATATATTTTTAGTTTTTTTGGAATCATTGATTTACTATCGACAATTCCAAAATATCTTTCATTTTTCTTGGTAGGTTCACACGCATTGGTGGCATTAAGAGCGTTGCGATTACTTCGAATTTTCAGGATTTTAAAATTGGTGAGATTTGTAGGTGAATCACATAATTTTTTAAGGTCCTTGAGAGCAAGTAGAGCCAAAATATCTGTGTTTTTATCTGCTGTAATTATCTTGTGTATTATTTTAGGAACGGTGATGTACTTAATAGAAGGAAATAATGATACTGGATTTACAAGTATTCCTAGAAGTGTATATTGGGCAATTGTAACTTTAACAACCGTAGGTTATGGGGATATTGCACCAGGAACTCCTCTAGGTCAATTGATTGCATCGATCATTATGATACTAGGTTATGGGATTATTGCAATTCCTACAGGAATTGTAAGTGCTGAGTATGCTAAAAAAGGTACAGATACACAAGAATCGATAAGTACCAATACGAAGTCTTGTCAAAACTGTGCGGCATCTTACCATCGTGATGATGCTGAATTTTGCTACGAATGTGGTGAAAAAATGGATATATAATGCTTAAAAAAAAATATCTTATTTCTATTGTTGGCCCTACAGCAATAGGAAAAACATCTCTAAGTATTCAACTAGCTCAACACTTTAAAACTGAAATAATCTCGTGTGACTCGCGTCAATTTTATAAAGAAATGGCTATAGGAACTGCTGTTCCAGATCCTGATGAACTTGCAGCAGTGACACATCATTTCATTCATAATCGTTCAATTCATGAAACTTATAATGTAGGACAATATGAAAGAGATGCGCTTAAAAAACTTGACGAAATCTTTTACAATCATGATATTGTAATTATGGTCGGTGGAAGTGGTCTATATGTCGATGCAGTTTTAAAAGGATTGGATTATTTTCCAGATGTATCGCAAGACATTCGTCAGAAATTAAATAATGAACTGGAGTTAAATGGATTGAAATCATTACAAGATCGTCTTAAGCAACTGGATATTGAATCTTACAATACTATAGAAATTGAGAATCCGCATAGAGTAATCAGAGCCCTAGAAATATCTATTGGAACTGAAAAACCATATTCTTATTTTAAGAACAAACCCAAAGCAGTACGCAACTTTACCCCTATTAAAATAGGATTGACTGCAGATCGAGAAATCATTTACAATCGTATCAATGATCGTGTGAATCTTATGATGGAGAAAGGTTTACTGGAGGAAGCAAAACCATTAGCCCAAAACAAACACTTAAATTCTTTACAGACCGTAGGTTATAGAGAGTTGTTTCAATTTTTAAACGACGAAATAACTTTGGAACATGCTATTTCAGAAATTAAAAAAAACACAAGGCGATTTGCCAAAAGACAAATTACTTGGTTTAAAAAAGATACAGAAATAGAATGGTTTCATTTTCAAGAAAAAACCAACAGTTTCATACATTATATCAACTCAAAGTTATAATAACATAATCCCAATATTTAGATTACCTTTACTTTTTCTTATAACAGAATCTATGCAGTTCAACGAATTAAACTTAAATAAACCCATTTTAAAAGCCATATCGGAAAGTAATTACGATGGACCTACATTGGTCCAAGAAAGAAGTATTCCATTGATACTGAATAAAAAAGACATCATTGTCTCTGCACAGACAGGAACTGGTAAAACAGCGGCTTATGCCCTACCTATTCTACAGCAACTTTTTCATAAGCAAGACGCTTCTAAGAAAGGAAAAAAGATAGGAGCCTTAATTATAAGTCCTACAAGAGAGCTTGCAATACAGATAGGAGAAAGTTTCCAGAATTATAGTAAATATACCAACTTAAGAACATCTGTAATTTATGGAGGAACTTCAATTGAGCCACAGAAAGATGCATTACGAAAAGGTGTTGATATTCTTATTGCAACTCCTGGAAGACTCCTAGACCTTCATAAGCAAGATGAGGTGCATCTAGATTATATAGAAACATTGGTAATTGATGAAGCGGATTTAATGCTTGATATGGGCTTTATTGACGATGTAAGTAAGATTGTACGATTGTGTCCAGAAGATAAACAGTCACTGCTTTTTTCAGCAACGATGCCTCATAAGGTTGTTATGCTTGCTAATTCAATCCTAAAAGATCCAGAACGCATAGAAATTTCTCCTACTTCGACTGTTGCAAAAGATGTAAGTCAAGTATTATTCTATGTTCCAAAACCAAAAAAAATTGAATTGTGTCTGCATTTACTTCGAAATACTATCAAAGGGAATATTATTATTTTTCGTAGGACTAAATATGGTGTAGATAAATTAGAAAAAACCTTACTTAAGAACAAATACAAAGTTGCAAGTATTCATGGAGATAAATCTCAAAACCTCCGACAGGAAGCACTTAAGCAATTTAAAAACAAAGAAGTCAATATATTAATTGCTACAGATGTTGCTGCGCGTGGAATTGATATTATAGGGCTCGATTCTGTAGTGAATTTTGACTTGCCTAATGTTCCAGAAACTTATGTACATCGTATCGGAAGAACAGGAAGAGCAGGAAAAATAGGGACATCTTATTCTTTTTGTTCGGCAGATGAAAAAGCATATGTAGGTACAATTCAAAAATTAATCAATACTCAGATTACAATTGAAAATAATCATCCATATCCTCTCGATCCTAAAGCAAAGCCTCAAGTTCATATAAAACAAGGGTCTAAGCATCGTAAAGGCCGTAAATCCGAAGCGTCAAAAAAGAATAAAAAAAGATGGTATTAAAATGTATAAGGTTTTTGGGTTGCAGTTAGTGGGTTTTGTTTAATGAATCGTAAAATTTAAAATAATTGATAATCTATCCATCATTACGATAGAGGAATTCAATATTGCAGCAATGTATACACACAAATATTAAAAAGAAAGAAAATAAATATGTATGATTTAAGAAAATCATTGTAACAATAACACAATTTCAGAGCGTGTAAAAGGCGCATTAAAAGATAAGTTTATCTAGACCAAACTTTTGCAAACGAAGAACATGTAAATAAAGTTTTGAAAAATGTAATTAAGTTTTAAAACCAAATAAAATTACATGTATCTTTAAGTTTTGAAACACCGAATATGGTTTGAATATTATCAGCCTAAATTCAATATAATTTATCTATTATATTTTAAAAGAAAGTTCGAATGTCCTTTTTTTAGGAATAAAAAAATAATTTAATCAACATCATGAAATTTGTAACTTTGATTTTAAGTATGATTTTGCCTACGAGTTCTTATATAATTTATGATTTTGCAATAAAATCTGATATCAATAAATGGACTGTTGTTGATGATGCTGTGATGGGTGGAAAATCAACGAGTACTTTTAAAATAAACTCAAATGGACATGGAGAGTTTAAAGGTACTGTGTCATTAAAAAATAATGGAGGATTTTCTTCAATTAGATATAGATTCAGTAAAATAAACATCAATAAACATGCACATATAGTTCTTAAAATATGTGGTGATGGAAAAAAGTATCAATTAAGGATTAAAACCAATTCTAGTGATTATTATTCATATATTTCTTATTTTTCAACTTCCGGAGATTGGCAAGAAATAGAAATTCCTTTAAAAGATTTCTATCCTACTTTTAGAGGAAGAAAACTAAACAAAGCCAATTTTTCTGATCAATCCATTGAAGAAATTGGTTTTTTAATAGGAAATAAAAAAGAAGAATCTTTTAAATTAATGATTGATAAAATCGAATTAAAATAACTAATCAATTGATTAAATCAAAAACTAAATTTTATACATTTATTTTCAATAAAATATTTAAAAAACCCCTCTATAATGAAAAAAATAATTATTCTCTCAGTTTTCATTTTGCTTTCAATCATATTCATTCAATGTAATGATGATGATGACCAAACACTACAAACTGAAGAAACAGAACAAGTTGAAGAACCTACAGAGCCAGAAAATAATACTCCAATTACAGTAACAGATGTAGATGGAAATTTATATAATACTATTAAAATTGGGAATCAAGTATGGATGCTAGAAAATCTAAAAACAACCAAATATAATGACGGTACACCCATAGTTGAATTTACATTCGAAGAATTTGGTTCAAATTGGGGAAGTTTAAATAATGAAATTGGACACTATCGTTGGGCTGACACCTCTGATTTAAATAATGTAGTAGATGAAGAACTAACTTTCGATGCCTATGGAGCAATGTACAATCATTTTGCAATTGAATCTGGAAAATTAGCACCAGAAGGATGGCGCATACCTACCAAAGCAGATTTTAAAACTCTAGAAAATTTCATTACAACTGACGGACATGCAGGTAATGAAGCGACAGTTTTAAAAACAAAAACAGGATGGTTTCAAAGTTCAGGAAATGGAACGGATGTATATGGCTTTAAAGCAGTGCCGAATGGTTACGTAAGTACTGTAGGGACTGCTACTTTAGCCAATGGAGTATGTACTTGGGCTACAAGTGAATTAACTGGAGTAATTGTTGGATCTCAGACAAGAACAAGTATTCAATTATTTGATTCTGGATCAATACTATATTCAGAAAACGCAATACAAATAGGTGCAGGAATTCGATGCATTAAAGAGTAATCTTTATCAGCAACTTCCATAAAAACTACTTTATAGAAGTTGCTTAGTAATTTTACCTTCTTGAATAATTAGGAGCTTCTTTGGTAATTGTAACATCATGTGGATGACTTTCTGCTATTCCAGAAGAAGTTATTTTTATAAACTGTGCATTCTTTTGCGTTTCAATATCTTTCGCACCACAATATCCCATTCCAGCACGTAGACCTCCAATAAATTGATGCATTGTTTCATCTAGTTCACCCTTGTAAGGTACTCGACCTACAATTCCTTCAGGAACCAATTTTTTAATATCTGCTTCGACATCTTGAAAATAACGGTCTTTAGAACCTTGTTTCATTGCTTCAACAGAACCCATCCCTCTGTATGACTTAAACTTACGTCCTTCATAGATTATTGTTTCTCCAGGAGATTCTTTAGTTCCAGCGAGTAATGATCCTAGCATCACTGAATCTGCACCAGCAGCAATCGCCTTTGGTATATCTCCTGTATAACGTATTCCTCCATCAGCAATTACAGGAATTCCTGTACCCTTTAAAGCTTGAGCAACTTCATGAACAGCCGATAATTGAGGATAACCTACACCTGCAACTACTCTTGTTGTACATATAGATCCTGGACCTATTCCTACTTTTACAGCATCTGCTCCTGCTTCTGCTAAATAAATAGCTGCTGAAGCTGTTGCTATATTTCCTACTACTACATCTATAGATGAAAATTTAGATTTAACATTTTTTAAAACTTCTACAACACCTTTAGTATGTCCATGAGCAGTATCAATGATTAATGCATCAACTCCAGCATTTATAAGTGCTTCTGCCCTATCAACAGCATCTCCAGTAACTCCTATTGCTGCAGCAACTCGTAACCGTCCGAATAAATCTTTATTGGCATGAGGGTTCTCACGAACTTTTATAATATCACGAAAAGTAATTAATCCTACTAGTTTATTTTTCTGATCAACAACAGGTAGTTTCTCAATTTTATTATCTTGTAATATCGCTTCAGCTTGCTTTAAAGAAGTACCTTTAGAAACAGTTACTAAATTCTCAGAAGTCATTATTTCAGAGATCTTACGTCTAGTATTCCTTTCAAATCTTAAATCTCTGTTCGTTACAATCCCTATTAATATTTCATTACTGTCAACAACAGGAATACCTCCAATGCCATATTCTTTCATTAGGAATAAAGCATCTTTTACAGTTCCATCTTTTCCTATTGTTATAGGTTCAATAATCATTCCGGATTCAGAACGTTTTACTTTTTTAACTTCAGCAGCTTGCTGTTCAATAGTCATGTTTTTATGCAATACACCAATACCTCCTTCACGAGCCATAGCTATAGCCATAGCTGATTCGGTAACAGTGTCCATTGCAGCAGAAATTATAGGTGTATTTAAAGTAATGTTCTTAGTAAATTTCGTCTGAATACTTACTTCTCGCGGAAGTACTTCTGAAAATGCAGGAATTAATAATACGTCGTCGTAGGTTAATCCTTCTCCTACAAATTTAGATGAATTTGAAATCATGTTGCAATTAAGATTTAATTGCCAACAAATTTACAACTAATTATTGATTTTAAGAATATTAATTTTAAACACCTGTCAATAGTACTGATTAGATCATTTTCATTATCACCTTATCATTTTTTTTATGCAACTGGCAATCTTATAGTTATGATTTTTATTTTTATTTATTCTAAATAAAATTTGCACATCTATTAGTGAGTTGTATATTTGCATCCGAATTTATATTACTATTTATAATTGGTCTAAATAAATGAAAAGAGCCTTATTACTATTAACATTCTTATTTTCAGTTACTTTAGTAGCACAAGAAAATCTTATAAAAGAACAATCTTTAGATTCATTACAAAGTTTGGACGAAGTAATTATTTCTACCAATGTGATTTTTGGAAATAAATATGTCGCTAATAATAGAACAGGTTCTGCATATTATGTATCACCAAAAGAATTGCAAAAATTTAGTGCTACAGATGTAAATAGAGTGCTAAGAAATGTTCCTGGAGTTACTATATACGAAGAAGATGGATATGGCTTACGTCCAAATATAAGCTTGAGGGGAACTTCTCCAGAAAGAAGTTCTAAAATTACAATGATGGAAGACGGAGTTTTGATTGCTCCTGCTCCATACAGTGCTTCATCGGCCTATTATTTTCCTACAATTGCAAGAATGGAAGCTGTAGAAGTTTTAAAAGGGAGTAGCCAAGTTCAATATGGACCATTTACTTCTGGAGGAGCAATTAATCTTATTTCTGCTCAGATACCTACAGATTTTTCTGGTAAAATAAGAGCAAGTTATGGGAGTTTTAATTCGAATCAATTACATGCTAAAATAGGTGGAGGAAATGAAAGGTTTGGTTATGTTCTAGAGTATTTAAATTATGGATCTGATGGATTTAAAAATTTGCCAAGTGGTAAAAGCACAGGATTCAATAAAAATGATATTGTTGCCAAAATTGGTGTTAACTTATTTCCAAATGCTTCTGTAAAACAATCTCTAGAGTTTAAATTTCAATACGCTGATGAAGATGGAAATGAAACTTATTTAGGATTGACAGAAAACGATTTTAAAACAAATCCTTATAACAGATATGCTTCTTCCAATAATGATCGAATGACAACAGACCATATACAATATATGGTTACTCATCATCTAGATTTTTCTAAAAATTTCAGGATTTCTACAACAGCATATCAGAATAAATTTGCTAGAAATTGGTATAAATTAAATGATGTTACTTTTAACGGTAATAAGCAATCAATTGCGAACGTTTTACAAGATCCTTCTACTTTATCTGATCATTTTTCTATTGTAAATGGAAGTGTAAATTCTAATGCTGATGCATTAGGAATTAAAGCAAATAACAGAGAATATTTATCTCAAGGTATTCAGACAAAATTTGATTATCATTGGTATAAAGGGGATGCTTTTCACGATTTAGAAATTGGTTTTCGCTATCATTATGATGAAGAAGATAGATTTCAATGGGTTGATACGTATGGAATTTCTGATTCTGGTGATTTAACATTAACAACAGCTGGAGTTCATGGTACAGATGCCAATAGAATAAGTAGTGCAAAAGCATTTGCATCTTACATTACTTATAAATTAAAATATAATAATTGGACATTTACTCCAGGAATTCGATATGAAAATATCACATTGAAAAGAAAAGATTTTGGCAAAAATGATGTTACAAGAACAGGTATAAATCTATCTACTAGAGAAAATTCGGTTGGTGTTTTTATTCCAGGTATGGGTGCAAATTACAAATTTAACAATGACCTTTCTTTATTTGGGGGTATTCACAAAGGGTTTTCACCTCCTGGAAATCAAGACGGACAAAAACCAGAAGAAAGTATTAATTACGAAGTAGGTACTCGTTTTAAAATTGGAAAAATACAAGGTGAAGTTGTAGGTTTCTTTAATGATTATTCCAATCTCTTGGGAAGTGATTTAGCAGCGACAGGAGGAACAGGTTCATTGGATCAGTTTAATGCTGGAGAAGTGAATGTAAGTGGAATGGAATTATTACTAAATTATAATTTTGCAAAAAAAGACTCAAAAATTTCTCTACCTATTTCTTTTGGATATACGTACACAAATACTGAATTTCAAAACAGTTTTGGAAGTTCAGATGGCCTTTGGGGAATTGTTACAGAAGGAGATGAATTACCTTATATTCCTAAGCATCAATTTAATACTTCTTTATCTTTAGAACATAAAAAGTATGAAATAAATATGAACGGGAGATTTAATGGCATCTTTAGAACTTTAGCAGGTAATGGAACTATTCCTACTAGCGAAAGAGTAGATTCAAATTTTATTGTCGATTTTTCTTGTAAGTATTATGTAAATAAAAAATTAAGTTTGACAGGAAATATCATCAACCTATTAGATAATACATATGCTGTTTCAAGAGTTCCTGCAGGTTTAAGGCCAGGTCATCCATTTGGAATTTATGGAGGCTTAGAGTTTATATTCTAATATGTAAATGTTTATAATGTATTAAAGTAATTAATAACTACTTTTCGAATGTCATTTCCAGGATGATTTTCCGGGTTTTCATATACTTTTTTCAATCCTTTTACACCTCTTTTTAAGAATGGAATATCGTATCCCAACAATAAATAATCTGGAACTGCGACGGTATAAATTTTGTTTTTAAGAATTGAATTACCGGCTACTTTCCATGATTTAGTATTGATATCATATGATGTATTATGCAGTTGAAGATAGGCTCCAGTCCCTGCTTTAAGTCGGCTATATTGCAATGATTTCTCTAGTAATTCTCCTGTCATTTCAACTTTATAGATGCCACCGCCAAATGGCAATACTCGAAAAATATCAACACCCGTTATTTCACCCTGCAATCTATCATCTATACGAATAGATCCTCCATGAACAATAGCACAATCAACATAATCATTATAAGCATAAGACATAGATGCAGCAATTATTTTACCTAAATTCGTTTGCTCACTTCGTATTTGTGTATCTCGACCATCAAGAGGAATTGCGGAAGTGTAAATAACTTCATAAGGATTATCAATTACAACTTTCAATTTTTCATCTAATACCTCATTCCATTTCTGAATTACAGTTGCTATCGTTTCATCTTCTTCAATCGAGTTGTTTATTAAAACTAGTTCAGAATCAATCGTCGTTTGCTTTGTTTTCTTGTCAAATGTGATTGTATGTACATATGCCGTTTTAGCATTAGCATCTGCTTTAGATATCAATGCATCACCCACAGGAACAAGCATATTATTATGCTCATGACCTCCAAGTATCAATGGAACATTTGGTAAAGAATTCGCAATTAATTTATCTTGTGAAATACTAAGGTGTGTCAATCCCAATACAACATCAGATGTTGATTTTAAGGAATTATATGCATTAATAGCGTCTTGATACAGATCTCCATAATCAACATATGCTTTAGGATTAGAATTAATAGTAGCACTGAAAAAACCAACATTTAGAATTGTTCCATCTACATCCTTAAAATCAAAGGTAACTGTCTTTGGAATAGTAGTTTTAACACTATCCTTTTCCACATAAAATGGAGTTGTTATTGAATCATTTTTAAATTTAATATTCGTTCCTATCCATTGAAATGTTGATTCATTCAGTCTTTTCTGCAAATCGTTATATGGCAAGTCAAACTCGTGATTTCCAAAAGCAACAAGATCAAACTCCATCGCATTCATTACGTCAATCATTTGTTTTCCTCTGTATCGCTGTCCATTTTCATCTCTAAGGGTTCCCAATAAAGAAGGATTTAAGAAATCTCCTGCATGAACAAGAAGTGTATTAGGATTTTCAGCTTTTAATTCATTGTATAAGTTCGCAACTCTTGCCATTCCTCCACTCTTTCCACCTTCCAATGCATCAATTTCATAAACATCATTTACTTGAACTATAATAAAATCTAATTTCCCATCATCTTTTTCACATGAAATCATTAGTAAAAAAATAAATAAAAGCACTATTTTTTTCATTTGTATAATTTTATAAATGAATTGCGTGAAAATAATTTTAATCCAACACTGGTAAACTGAAAGCATTTAATATACTTTGCTCTTTCATAACTTCTTCAATCTCACTTGCTTTTCTAGGAGCCATTCCAGAAAAATTTACTGGTCCGTCTTTGGTAACTAAGATACAATCTTCAATTCTTACTGCTATTCCCCACCATTTTTCATCACAATCACTTCCCTCTGGAATGTAAATCCCAGGTTCAACAGTAATAATCATATTTTCTTGTAATAAACCTCTGTTACTTAAATCATGTACATCTAGTCCTATATGATGAGAAGTTCCATGAGGGAAATATAAATGTTTTTGATCAACAGACTCAATTATTCCAAGATCAAATAATCCTTGATTGATAATGTCTCTTCCTGCTTTATCAATATCTTTTCTCATATGACTACCTATTACAGTTTTTGCAATTCCAGCTTCTTGTGCCGCATAAACCAAATCATATATTGCTCTTTGTTCAGTATTAAATTTTCCATTTGCAGGAATTGTACGCGTTACATCTGCTGTATAACCATGATATTCTGCTCCAAGATCCATTAATACCATCTCTTTTCCTGCGCTCATTTTAGAATTATCTATATAATGCAATACACATCCATTATTTCCTGCACCTACAATAGAAGGATATCCTTCGTATTCAACACCATATTTTTTATATACGAATTCATGAATTCCTTGAATTTCTGCTTCAGACATTGCAGGAGTCATCGCTTTCATCATTTCTATCTGTCCTACCGCAGAGATTTCACATGCTTTCTTCAATAACACCAATTCGTCTTTCGTTTTAATCTCACGAAGACTTGCCATTAAGGTTGTTAAAGTTTTCACATCAATATTAGTCTCTACTTCTACAATTTTTTCGTCTGCAGGAATTGCAGATGGAATTGATTCATAAGAAACCTTAGTCTTAAACTGCTCAATTAAACTATATAAATCTGCGTCATTACGCTTAGAATCACGAACATCGTTACGGAAGTTTTTAAACATTACCTTGTCAAACTTTGAAAAATCAACAGGAATGTTTTTAAAATCTTCGCCATTATATACATCAGAAAAACCTAGTTTTTGAGATACACCATCTACTCCAAGCCTTCTTCCATACCACATCTCTTTTGATGCGTCTCTTTTCTGAACATAAATTAATTCATTAAAATTGTTATCACCATTAACTTGGTCTTCTGAAAAGATCAACAATACCGAATTTGGTTCCTTATAACCTGTCAGATATTGAAAATTAGGGTCTTGATGATAGATATAATCTACATCATTTGCTCGATTCCTTACAGGATTGGCAAAAATAATTGCAACACTATTTTCTGGCATTGATTTACGTAAAGATTCACGTCTGTCTTTATGAAAATCTGAAGATAAATAATCAGTTGGAAGGTCAGTTTGACTGAAACCAAGATTTGCTATTAGACAAAATAATACTGAGAAGATGATATTGTTTTTCATTTTTAAAATTTTTATATGCCAAATATAATAAACAATCTACTATTTTTATTTTTTTAAATAAACATTAACTTAATTTTAGTGTAACTCCTATATTTTATAAATTGCAGCAAAACTTATACACATGAAAAATACAGCATTGACACATATTCACGAGGCTCTTGGAGCAAAATTAGTTCCATTCGCAGGATACAATATGCCTGTTTCATACGAAGGTGTGAATGCAGAACATGAAACTGTAAGAAATGGCGTAGGTGTATTTGATGTATCTCATATGGGAGAATTCCTTATTGAAGGAGAAAATGCATTAGACTTAATTCAAAAAGTCACTTCTAATGATGCTTCAAAATTAGAAATAGGAGATGCACAATATTCTTGTATGCCAAATGCTGATGGAGGAATTGTTGATGATTTAATATGTTATAGAATAAAAGAAAATTCTTACTTATTGGTTGTAAATGCTTCCAATATTGATAAAGATTGGAACTGGATTTCATCACATAATTCTATGAATGCCGAAATGAGGAATCTTTCTGAAGGGTATTCTCTTCTTGCAATTCAAGGGCCTAAAGCAGTTGAAGCAATGCAATCATTGACTTCAATTGATTTGTCAGAAATTAAATTTTACACTTTTAAAATTGCTGATTTTGCAGGAATTGAACATATTATTATTTCAGCAACAGGATATACAGGTTCTGGAGGGTTTGAGATCTACTGTAAGAATGAAGAGGTTGAGCAAGTATGGAATAAAGTGATGGAAGCCGGAAAAGAATTTGGAATAAAACCAATTGGACTAGCTGCACGTGATACATTACGATTAGAAATGGGTTATTGCTTGTACGGAAATGATATTGATGATACTACTTCTCCTATTGAGGCTGGATTAAGTTGGATTACAAAGTTTACTAAAGATTTTATCAATTGTGAAGCATTACGTAAAGAGAAAGAACACAAACCAGAACGTAGACTCATTGCATTTGAATTAAATGAAAGAGGAATTCCGCGTCAAGGATATGATATTGTAGATGGTAATGGCCATAAAATAGGAAATGTTACTTCTGGAACTATGAGTCCATCATTGAAAAAAGGAATAGGAATGGGTTATGTGCCAACAATAATGGCCAAAAGAGGTAGCCAGATTTTTATACAAGTACGTAAAAAAGCAATACCTGCAACAGTTATAAAATTACCTTTTTATAAAAATTGAAGTTTATGAGAAGTATGAAATTAGACTGTATTTATAAAAAATTAATAAAAATTCATCAATAGTTTCAATAACTTCTTAAAAATGTGGTTAAAAAAAATCGTCTGAAAATTTCTTTTTAGACGATTTAATCTTATTTAATTGTAAACTGAATTTATAATTTATTCAGGTATATACGGTAGTTCAATTAGAGTACCATCATCTTGCTTGTAAATACCAGAAATTATTTCATCTCCATGAGCAACATGTGTATCTGCTGCATTTTTTGAAACTGTAATAACTTTACCTTTATGCAAAACTTTAACTTTGAAAAGTTGACATTGAGTAAATAACGTTAGCATGAAAATTGATGCTGCAAAAATTGATAACTTTTTCTTCATAATATTAATTATTTTAGTTAATTGATTAAATTTTTATATAAAATTGTTACTATCAATCGATATAAACTTATCGATTAATACATTCTTTTAATAAAAAGAAGACCACAAAAAAATTGTTGAAAAAAAGCTATAAATAGCAAATAAAGAATGTTTTTAGTTTTCAATTTTTGTGGGGTTTAGGGTTAATTAAAACTAAATTCTGATACAATAATATATATATTAATAATACTCTCCTAATTTTTTAAGACTTTTTTCATAAATAATATCATTATATTTAACTATAAAAATCAGATTTAATTAAAAAATTAACTGTATTCTGGAACTTTACCTTTTACACCTTTAAAGAATAATTGTAGATGTGCCATATCAGCATCTTTATCTTTGGTTGTGAAAAACTGCTCGTCTTTTATAATCAATGTTTTATTTTCAAAATCCAGCGCTGCTGATAAAATCGGAACATTAGCACCTTTGGAAATATAATAAAATCCTGACCTCCAAGTTTCAACTTTTTTTCGAGTTCCTTCAGGAGAAATACCTAATATAAATCGATCGCGTGCATTATAAATAGTTACGATTGAATCTACCATATTGGTGTTTTTTGATCTATCAACTGGAGCGCCTCCCAAACCTCGGAAAATAAAACCAAATGGTGGTTTAAATAAAGGTGCTTTTCCTACAAAATTGGCTCTTAAATCAGTTGCATAGTTAATTAAAATCGCAATTGGAAAATCTACCCAACTTGTATGTGGAGCAACAATAAGGACATATTTTTTTAAATCAGCAGGAAATGCTCCTTTAACTTTCCATCCGAGTATCTTAAAAAAAATGAATCTTGTAATTATTTTTAACATCTTGTAAAAAGGTTCGTCTAAGTTGTGTTGACAAATATAAAACTCTTAATTTTATAAACTAATATTATATACAATGAATCAATATCAAGTTTATATCATAATTGCACTCATTTTTGGTGGATTCCTTGGCTGGATTATCACAAAGTTGAAATTTGAAAAAAACACTTCTGCATTAAATGAAAGAACTAAATCTCTAATTTCAGAAAAAGAAGAGAAAGATAAAGTAATTGATAGATCACTTGAAGACTTGACACTTTTAAGGAAAGAAAAAGAAGAATTAACAATTGATCTTACCAAAAAAGTTTCTGAATTGGAAAATTTAGAAAAAATAAATCAAAATCGTGATAAAGAATTACATGAACAGCAGAATCAATTGCGAAAAGATTTCGAATTGATGGCTAATGGTATTCTTGAAAAGAATTCAGAAAAAATAACACTACAGAATCAAGAAAATTTAAAAATTATATTAAACCCTTTACAAGAAAAAATAAAAACATTTGAAAAAAAAGTTGATGATACACATAAAGAAAGTATTGATTATCATGCCGCTTTGCGTCAACAGATTATAGGTCTCAAAGAGTTAAATAATCAAATGAGTAAAGAAACCTTAAATCTTACCAAAGCATTAAAAGGAGACTCTAAAACCCAAGGAAATTGGGGAGAGTTAGTTCTGGAGCGTGTTTTAGAAAAATCTGGACTTGAAAAAGATGTGACTTATGAATTGGAAAAAAGTTTTACTGATGAGACAGGAAACCAATTGCGTTTACGTCCAGATGTTATCATTCATTTACCAGACAACAAGAAAATGATTGTTGATTCTAAAGTTTCATTGACGGCATATGAACAATATGTCAATGCAGATAATGATGAAGATTCAATTCAATATTTAAAAGAACACATCGCTTCTCTTAATCGACATGTTTCACAATTAAGCGAAAAGAAATATGAAGATTTATACCAAATAGAATCACCAGATTTTGTATTGCTTTTTATTCCGATAGAGCCTGCATTTGCACTTGCAATAAACCAAGATAATCAACTATACAACAAGGCTTTTGAAAAAAATATTGTTATTGTTACACCTACTACTCTTTTAGCTACTTTAAAGACTATTGATAGTATGTGGAATAATGAGAAACAACAGCGAAATGCGATTGAAATTGCACGTCAAGCTGGAGCTCTATATGATAAATTTGAAGGATTGATTTCTGACTTGACCAAAGTTGGTAAAAAAATGGATGAGGCCAAAAATGAATACAAAGGCGCAATGAATAAATTGGTCGAAGGACGCGGAAACTTAATAACATCCGTTGAGAAGATTAAAAAACTAGGTGCAAAGGCGAAGAAATCCCTTCCAGAAACTATTATTCAGAGGGCCTCTGAAAATGAATAAAAAAAATCCGCTAAAGCGGATTTTTTATTGTAGTATTTTTACTCAACTCGTAAAGATATTATGATTTAAACAAAGGTCTATGACTCATCATTTCATGAACCTTCGCTCCTACTGATTCTAAAATTGTAGAATCTTCATGATTTTCTATTACCTCATCAATAAGAGCAACAATAGCATCCATTTCACTCTCCACCATTCCTCTAGTTGTAATTGCAGCAGTTCCAACACGAATACCACTTGTTATAAATGGTGATTTATCGTCAAATGGTACCATGTTTTTATTAACTGTAATATCTGCCTTGACCAATGCGTTTTCGGCGTCTTTACCAGAAAGGTTTTTATTTCGAAGGTCAATAAGCATCATATGATTATCAGTACCTCCAGAAATAATATGATACCCTTTTTCAATAAAGGCAGCAGCCATAGCAGCAGCATTTTTCTTTACTTGTAACATATAATGTAAAAAATCATCTGTCAAAGCCTCACCAAAAGCAATAGCTTTAGCAGCAATAATATGTTCTAAAGGCCCTCCTTGGTTTCCTGGAAATACAGCTAAATCGAGTAAAGCAGACATTTTTCTTAAATTTCCGTTCTTA
>CAJQNZ010000001.1 GCA_905479835.1 uncultured Flavobacteriaceae bacterium | reverse complement strand
TGGAGATTATATCTTTACAGATGTAGAACCAGGAGACTATACTGTCGAAGAGACAAATCCTTTAGGATACGGAGTTGGAACAGATGCTGATACTTCAGATGATGGAGATTCTGTTGAGAATACTGATTTAAATGATAATAGTATTCCAGTAACCGTAGTTCCTGGAGAAGATGATATGGATAACGACTTTATTGATCCTGCATTGAATGGTACAGTAAGTGGAACCGTAACAGATTCTAATGGAAACCCTATAGCAGGAGTTGAAGTAACATTAAATGATGGAGATGACACAACGACTGATCCAGTAGTTACTACAGATGCAAATGGAGATTATATCTTTACAGATGTAGAACCAGGAGACTATACTGTCGAAGAGACGAATCCAGTAGGATATGGTGCAGGAATAGATGGAGACACATCAGATGATGGAGATTCGGTAACGAATATCAATCCAAATGATAATAGTATTCCAGTAACCGTAGTACCAGGAGAAGATGATACGGATAATGACTTTATTGATCCTGCATTGAATGGTTCAGTAAGTGGTACTGTAACAGATTCTAATGGAGACCCTATAGCAGGAGTTGAAGTAACATTAAATGATGGAGATGACACAACGACTGATCCAGTAGTTACTACAGATGCAAATGGAGATTATATCTTTACAGATGTAGAACCAGGAGACTATACTGTTGAAGAGACAACTCCAGCAGGATACGGAATAGGAACAGACGCAGATACATCAGAGGATGGAGATTCTGTTGAGAATACTGATTTAAATGACAATAGTATTCCAGTAACCGTAGTACCAGGAGAAGATGATATGGATAATGACTTTATTGATCCTGCATTAGTAGATACAGAGGACGATGAGTATACAACTGATCAAAATACTTCAATTGAAATAGGTATTTATGATAATGACAGTAACATACCAAGCACTGGAACAATAGTAATTACAGATCCAGCAAATGGTACAGTAACAATAGATGATAATGGAACTCCTGATGATCCAAGTGATGATGTGATTACATATACTCCAAATGAAGATTATGTAGGTACTGATACATTTGACTATACAGTATGTGATGAAGAAGGTAATTGTGATACATCAACAGTTGTTGTAACAATAAACCCAGAGAATTCTACTGAAGCTGTTAACGATATCAATAATACATTCGTCGACACACCAGTCAACGGAAATGTTCTTACGAATGATATAGATATTGAAGATAATAATCAGGTAGTAACATCAAACACTGATCCGTCAAATGGAACTGTAATTATGAATGCAGACGGAAGTTATACATATACTCCAGATTCAGGATTTACAGGAACTGATAGTTTCGAGTACACAATATGTGACGATGGTACTCCACAAGCATGTGACACTGCAACAGTAACGATAGAAGTACTAGAAGATTCAAGTGCAGATATCAATGAAGTAGTAGCAAATGATGACACTGCGACAACTGAGTCAGGAACACCAGTAGTTATTGTTGTATTATCAAATGATTTAGATCCAGAAGGAAATGTAATAACTATAACCCCAGGATCTCTATCAAATCCAGCTAATGGAACTGTTGTTCTTAATTCAGATGGAACGATAACGTATACACCTGATGCAGATTTTGAAGGTGAAGATATATTTACTTATGAAATATGTGATAACGGAACACCAGTAGCATGTGATATAGCAATAGTAACAGTAACAGTTGATCCAGCAGATCCAGCAGATAATGATACTTATGCTAATGATGATGCTTATAATGGAGATATGGACATGCCTATAGATGGAAATGTTTTGGATAATGATTTAGATCCAGAAGGAAATGACCAGATAGTGAACACAACACCAGTAATTGATGTTACAAATGGTACTTTAGTATTAAATAGTAATGGAACATTTACATATACACCAAATGTTGGTTATATTGGGTCAGATAGTTTTGTATATGAAGTCTGTGATAATGGAACTCCTGTAGCGTGCGATTTAGCGACTGTTTATATTACAGTTCAAGGAGTCCGATCAAATTGTAATATTGTACTTGCAGGTGATCCTGGAAGTATCCATAAAGGATATGGATTCTCTCCAAACGGTGATGGAATTAATGATACTTTCATTATTGATGAATTAGAAGTATGTTACCCAGATTATAGAATAGAAATCTATAATAGATATGGAAACATAGTATTTGATTATGCTCATAATGGAGATTCTAATACAGCACCTAAGTGGTGGGATGGAAGGTCTACAGGACGTATGACTATTAATAAAGATGAAATATTACCTGCGGGAACTTATTTCTATACACTTTACTTTAACAGTGATAATGATACGCCAGACAATCCAAATGATGATAGAAAACCAAAAGCAGGATATATATATTTAACCAAATAATAGAGGATATAAGAGAAGAGAATGTAATTCTCTTCTCTTAATTAAAAGTTTTAACATGAAAAATAGTAAATTACTAATTCTAATTTTAATTGTATTTGCATCTGCAACAGTATATGGACAACAAGATCCACAATACACACAGTACATGTACAATATGAATGTAATGAATCCTGCATACGCTGGATCTCAAGGAACATTGAGTATTGGTGTTTTAGGAAGAACTCAATGGGTTGGGTTGCCAGGAGCACCAAGAACAATAACAGCTAATATTCACGCTCCAGTTGGTGAAAAACTTGGTTTAGGTTTTTCTGCAATTGCAGATGAGATAGGTCCTGTAAAAGAACAAAATGCATATGCAGATTTTTCTTATACTATAGAAACATCAGAAGAAGGAAGATTGGCTTTAGGTATTAAGGCAGGATTTACCTTTCAAGACATTAATTTTCTAAGCCTTTCTATTGATCAACAAGGAGATGAATTGTTTGCTAATAATTTAAATGAAGTATACCCTAATATAGGAGCAGGAGCATTTTATTATAAAGAAGATTTTTATGTAGGATTATCTATGCCAAATATTTTAAGAACTCGTCATTTTGAAAAAAGTAATGGATTTGTAAGTACGGCATCAGAAGAGATGCATGTTTTTTTAACGAGTGGTTATGTATTTGATTTATCCTATGATTTAAAATTAAAACCATCTGTTATGTTAAAAGCTGTAACAGGAGCACCATTATCAATAGATTTATCTGTCAATGCTCTTTTATTCGACAAGTTTGAATTAGGGTTATCATGGAGAGTTGATGACTCTGTGAGTGGAATGGTAAATTTCTTGGCAGCAAGAAATTTTAGAATAGGTTATGCTTATGATCACACACTTACAAACCTTGGTGACTTCAATAGTGGATCTCACGAATTATTTTTATTATATGACCTAGATTTATCTAGAGGAGATATAAAATCACCTAGATTCTTTTAACTAAAACTAACCTAAAGATGTTTAAAAAAATTATCATATTTATATTCATACTATTAACTTCTTTTGTCTATTCACAAGACTCTGTTAATATAGAAGGAGCAAAGTATTCTATAGAAATACTAAATAAGAACGTTAATAATCATTATTCAAATTTTGGAACAACATTTTATGGAGATGATAAAATCGTATTTGCTTCACCTATTAAAAAAAGATATATTATAAAAAATAATTGGAAAGGAAACCATCAACCTTTTTTAGATTTATATATAGGAGATATTACAGATAATGGTCAATTGGAAAATGTAACAAAATTTTCAAAAAATTTAAACACAAGATACCACGAGGCTGATGTAACATTCACTGAAGACAAGAGAACTGTTTATTTTACAAGAAATAATTATTTTGAAAATAAATATACAAAAGATTCAACTGGTATGAATTTACTTCAGTTATATAGAGCAAATATAACAGAAAGTGGTGAGTGGGAGAATATAGAACCAATGCCATTTAATAGTGATCAATATCAGACAGGACATCCAACCTTGAGTTCAGACGAAAGAACTCTATATTTTATTTCTGACATGCCTGGAACTTTAGGTAAAACAGACATATTTAAAACGACTATTGCTCAAGATGGAACGATCGGCGAACCTATTAATATGGGACCAAAAGTAAATACTGCAGAGAGAGAAATGTTCTCCTCAATAAGTGGAAATGACGAACTATATTTTTCTTCTGATGGAAGAGAAGATGGATTAGGCGGATTAGACATTTATGTGACTAAAATCCAAAAAGACGGAAGTTTATCTGCAATACAGAATTTAGGAACTCCTATAAATAGTGAAAAAGATGACTTCTCTTTTATTATCAATTATGAAACTAGAAGAGGATATTTTTCATCAAATCGTGGTGGAGGACATGGAGATGATGATATATACACATTTGTTCAAGAACTTCCTCTAGTTATAGAGTGTAGTCAAGTTGCACAAGGTGTTGTTATTAATAAAAATACCGGAAAAATTCTTCCTGATGCATTGGTTATTTTATATGATAATAAAGGAACCGAATTGAATAGAATGATTGTAGGAGATGATGCTCGATTTAGTTTTGGAGAATTAACATGTAATGAATCTTATAAAGTAGTAGGAAGTAAAGAACAATATTCAACCGATTCAGAAGAGTTCTTGGCTACAGAAGATCAAAAATTAGAATTAGAGTTGGCTTTAGAAACTATTAAAAACGAAAGTTTTGAAATGAGTAACGGTAAGTGTGTTGTTAAAATAAATCCTATTTATTTTGATTTTGATAAGTCAAATATAAGGCAAGATGCTGAAGTAGAACTTTATAAAGTTATAAGCGTTATGCAGAAATACCCAGAATTAATTATTGAAGGTGGTTCACATACGGATAGTAGAGGTTCTTCTAAATATAATGATGGTCTATCTTCAAGAAGAGCAAAATCTACTGTAGATTTTATAATTAGGAAAGGATTAATACCCTCTAATAGAATATCCTCTAGAGGATATGGAGAAAGAGAGCTAGTTAATGGATGTGCAGATGGAGTTAGATGTTCAGAAGAAGAGCATCAATTCAATAGACGTACTGAGTTTGTAATCGTCAATTACGATCAGATTAAAAGTAAATATCCTGAAATTTGTCTAGTTAGAGCGACTTCCACAAAAGAACAGATAGAGCAAGGAGTTAAAATTAATATTGATGCTAAGAAAGATGGATATATTAAAGGAGGGCAAGACAATACAGGTACAACTAGCGATGAACTAATTAAAAAGGAAAGAGAAAGAAAATCATTCAATTCTATTTTTGAGACAACAGCAAACGGAAATATTTTAATCAGAATAAATCCAGTTTATTTTGATTTGAATTCATCCAATATTAGAAAAGATGCAATAGTCCAACTAGATAAGGTAGTAGATGTAATGTATAGGTATCCAGAGTTAATAATTGAAGGTGGTTCACATACTGATAGTAGAGCTTCGGATTCGTATAATAATAACTTATCGGATAGTAGAGCAAAATCAACTGTTAACTACATTATTTCTAGAGGTATTAATCCCAATAGAATAACTGCAAAAGGATATGGTGAAACTCAGTTAAAAAATCATTGTTCTGATGGTGTAAAATGTAATAATGATGAGCATCAAGAGAACCGTAGGACTGAATTTAAAATTTTAAATCCTGAGGTAATTAATAGGTAAAACAAAATAAACCTTCAAAAACAAAATCCCATTCAAAATGTTTTGAATGGGATTTTTATTTCACTAAAGAATAAAGATGCTACTTGCTAAAATTCAAATCCTAGTTTCACTCCTAGTTTATTGGCAATTAACTTAGTAATTCTTGATTTTAATTCAGGGATTTTGATCTTTTCAACCACTTCGTTTCCAAACGCGTATAATAATAATGCTTTGGCTTCTTTTGCTGGGATACCACGAGATTGCATATAAAACAATGCGCTTTCATCTAGTTGACCAATCGTACAACCATGAGAACACTTTACATCATCTGCAAAAATTTCTAATTGAGGTTTCGCGTTGATAGTTGCTTTATCACCAATTAAAATAGTGTTGTTTTGTTGAAAAGCATTCGTTTTTTGAGCTTCTTGATCAACGATAACTTTACCGTTAAAAACACCTATTGATGCATCGTCATATATACCTTTATACAATTCAAAACTTTCACAGTTAGGATATTGATGCTTTACAAGTGTATGGTTATCTACGTGTTGTTTTTTATCTAAAATTGAAATTCCGTTTAAATGAGATTCTATACGCTCTCCTTCGTGATAAAACTCTAAATTGTTTCTAGTTAATTTACCGCCAAATGAAAATGTATTTACAGAAGCGATACTTCCTTCTTTTTGTTGTACAAAAGTAGAATCAATTAATGAAGCGTTTTCATTATCGTTTTGAATTTTATAAAAGTCAACATTAGCTCTAATATTGACAAATATCTCAGTAACAGCATTTGTCAAGACTACATTATCACTCAAACTTTGATGGCGTTCAATAATTTGACATTGAGAATTTTCTCCAACCACAACCAAGTTTCTCGGTTGTAATAAAATTTCCTTCTCACTTCCAGTATAAAAATTCACTATTTGTATAGGTTTAGGAAGGACTGTGTTTTTCGGAATATTTATATAAGTTCCTTCTGTAGAAAAGGCAGTATTTAAATTTGAAACACTACTATTTTTATCGACAATTTTATTGAAATAATTGTCAATTACCATTTTGTATTTAGGGTTTTTAATCGCTGCTGATAATAAGCAGATATCATAACCATCATGTGTTGTAGACGATAAGAAAGAACTATATACTCCGTCAATAAAAACAACCTTATAGGATTCTATTTCATGTAAAAAATATTTTTTAACATCTTTGAATTCAATTGCCGTTTCAACTTTAGGAAACACACTATAATCATGTTTTAAAACAGACTTTAAGGATGTATATTTCCATTCTTCATCTCTTTTAGTCGGAAATCCTTGCTTTTCAAATGCTGTAATTGCTTTTGTGCGAATATCATGTACACTAGAATCTAAATCAAGTTTGCCTTGATTTTCAAAAACCATAAAAGAGGATACTAATTTTTCTTGTAAATCCATTCTATTGAGTTATAAGTTTTGAATTATGAGTTTTAAGTTTTTGTTATTGATTTAGAGAACTAATCACTAACAACTAAAGCCAAACGATTATTTTAGCCAATCATATCCTTTTGCTTCCAATTCTAAAGCCAATTCTTTTCCTCCAGATTTTACAATTTTACCTTCATGTAACACATGTACAAAATCAGGAACAATATAATCTAGTAATCTTTGGTAATGTGTAATAACGATTACAGCATTGTCTTTGTTTCGCAGCTTGTTAACACCATTTGCAACAATCTTTAGCGCATCAATATCCAGCCCTGAATCAGTTTCATCAAGAATAGACAGTTTTGGTTCTAGCATCGCCATTTGAAAGATTTCGTTACGTTTCTTTTCACCTCCAGAAAATCCTTCGTTTAAGGAGCGCGACAAAAACTTACGATCCATTTCCAATAATTCAGATTTCTCACGAATCAACTTCAACATATCTTTAGCAGGAAGATCTTCTAGACCATGTGCCTTACGTTTCGCATTGATCGCAGTTTTGACAAAATTGGTAGTACTTACTCCTGGAATTTCAACAGGATATTGAAAACTCATAAAAACACCTTTATGTGCTCTCTCATCTGGTGATAATTCAAGAATACTTTCACCATCAAGGAAAATATCTCCTTCAGAAACTTCATAGGTTTCATTTCCTGCAATTACTGAAGAAAGTGTACTTTTTCCAGAACCGTTCGGACCCATTATAGCGTGAACTTCTCCTGCTTTTACTTCTAGATTAATACCTCTTAAGATATCTTTATCTTCTATTCCAGCGTGTATATTTTTTATTTTTAACATCTTAGAATTCTCTTATTTGTTTAAAATTTTTTGTAATTTTTCAAAGTCTGATGGAGAATGTTGAATGATAACTTCAGCATTTTTTTCTTTTGCAAAAGTCTCAAATTTATCCATACTTTCTAGTGTTTGTTTTACATCATAATTAAAAGAAGGCACCCCTTTAGAAGTTCTATTTTCTTCAAAATGATATAAATCACCAGTTAATAATATCGGTTTTTCATGACCAATTTCAACATATAAAACTTGATGTCCAACTGTGTGTCCTGGCATATATTTTATGACAACAGTTCCGTCACCAAATACATCATAATCTCCATTTAGTTTTTGAATATTTTTCAATTCACTTACTGCAGGATCTTTATTTTTCAGAGTATCTCCAGCAATTGAATTGTACTCGTTTTCTTGAATTAGTAAAGTAGCATCTTTCATTAAATTTGCATGACCTGTATGGTCAAAATGTGAATGGGACATTGCAAAATATTTAAAGTCTTCAATTTTAAAACCAATAGTTTTTAATTGATTTACCAAAGAATCAGATCTTTGAATTGCAAATACACCACTTGGCTCATGATAAAGCTCTGGAACGATCAAACTTTCTGGTAATCCAGCATCCCACATCAAGTTTCCTTTTGGATGAGAGATTACATAATAGGCATCTGTAAATTGTTTCGTTTGACCTGTATAAGTTGTATCTTGAGAAAAAACTTCTAATTTTTTCACAAAAATTGAACCTCCAATTAACTGATGTAATTTTACAACAGGTTTTATAACTTCTGTTTCTTTCTTTTCTGACTGTTTGCAACTAACAATACTGATTGCAAGTACTACTAAAAATATTTTCTTCATATCGATTTATCCTACGGACCCTTCTAAACTTATTTCTAATAATTTCTGTGCTTCTACTGCAAATTCCATTGGTAACTTATTCAAAACGTCTTTACTAAATCCGTTTACTATTAATGCAATTGCTTTTTCGGTATCAATTCCACGTTGATTACAGTAAAACAATTGGTCTTCACCGATTTTACTTGTAGTTGCTTCGTGTTCAATTTTTGCTGATTTATTTTTTGATTCGATATATGGAAATGTATGTGCTCCACATTTATTTCCCATTAATAAAGAATCACATTGAGAGAAATTTCTTGCATTCTCTGCTCTTGAACCAATTTGAACTAGTCCACGATATGAATTTTGAGATTTTCCGGCTGAGATTCCTTTAGATATAATAGTACTCTTGGTGTTTTTTCCAAGATGTATCATTTTTGTTCCTGTATCTGCTTGTTGAAAATTGTTAGTTACTGCAATTGAGTAAAACTCTCCAACTGAATTATCTCCTTTCAGTACACAACTTGGATACTTCCAAGTCACTGCACTTCCAGTTTCAACTTGTGTCCAAGAGATTTTTGAGTTAGTATGACACATTCCTCTTTTAGTTACAAAATTAAACACTCCACCTTTCCCATCTTTTGTGCCTGGAAACCAGTTTTGAACTGTAGAATATTTAATTTCGGCATCATCCATTGCAATTAATTCGACAACAGCTGCATGCAATTGATTTTCATCTCTACTCGGTGCTGTACAACCTTCAAGGTAACTTACATAACTATTTTCATCAGCAATAACAAGTGTACGTTCAAATTGTCCTGTTCCTCCTTCATTGATTCTAAAGTATGTAGAAAGTTCCATAGGACATTTTACACCTTTTGGAATATAACAAAAAGAGCCATCAGTAAATACTGCTGAATTTAACGCTGCGTAAAAATTATCAGTTTTAGGAACAATAGTTCCCATATATTTTTTTACCAATTCGGGATGTTCTTGAATGGCTTCAGAAATAGGCATAAATAAAATTCCTTTTTCTGCTAATGTTTCTTTAAAAGTTGTTGCTACTGAAACAGAATCCACTACAATATCCATTGCGATATTATTCATTTTCTTTTGCTCATCTACAGATATTCCTAACTTTTTATACATTGCTAAAAGTTCAGAATCTACATCGTCCAATGTTTTATTTGGGTCAGTTTTTTTTGGTGCAGAATAATATGCGATATCTTGAAAATCAGGCTTTTTATAATTTACATTCGCCCATTCTGGCTCTTCCATCTGCTCCCATATTCGGAAAGCATCTAAACGCCATTCCATCATCCATTCAGGTTCGTTTTTCTTTTTAGAAATAGCACGAACGATATCTTCATTTAAACCTTTTGGAAATGTTTCTGAATCAAGTTCAGTATAAAAACCATACTCATATTCTTGAGTTTCTAGTTCTTTCTTTAAATCGTCTTCTGTATATTTTGACATTGTAATTTCTCTTATTTAATTATAGTGAAAACGATTCACCACATCCACAAGTTCTATTCGCATTAGGATTGTTAAAGACAAAACCAGTACCGTTTAGTCCTCCTGAATATTCTAATGTTGTTCCAACTAGATATAAAAAACTCTTCTTGTCAACAATAATTTTAACTCCGTTGTCTTCAAATACTTTATCTTCTTCTGATTTACTTTTGTCAAAATTTAAATCATATGAAAGTCCTGAGCATCCACCACTTTTAACACCTACGCGAACAAAATCAGTAGTTGTGTCATAGCCATCATCACTCATCAATTCTATAACTTTCTTTTTTGCTATGTCTGATACTTTAATCATAATATTACATTTAGATTAATTCTAAATTGGACTGCAAATATAGTGACAATAAATGAGTTATTTTATCAATATGAATCAATAAAATAGATGTTTCAATAAAGAAATTAGATTGATAAAAATTAATTTGGATTTTGAAAAGCAGGATTTGTAATAAATTCATCATCTGATAGTGATAATAAAAATGCTTTTAAATCTGCTTTATCAGTAATAGAAAGTTGAACTCCTCCTTCATTTACTGCTTTCATCAATGGGTCAATAGTAGGTGAATTCAATAAACCTTCTGAGTAATGATTGATCACTTCATCAAGTGTTGCAAAACGACCATCATGCATATAAGGCGCCGTAAATTTTAAATTTCTTAACGAAGGGGATTTAAATTTTCCATTATCTGCTGGATCTCCAGTAAATTTTCCTAAGCCTATATCTGTAACAATAGCATCTAACCCATTATTGTGAAAATCATTATCAGTCCATAATGGATTGTTAGCATTTCCATGACAGTGAAAACAATCTCCTTTAGTCTCGTCCATAAAGATGTTAAATCCATTTAGTTCTGAAGTTGTTAAAGTACCTTGACCAAGTAAATGTTTATCAAACCTTGAATTGGCAGAAATTAAAGTTCGTTCAAACTGTGCCAATGCTTTTGTAATCAAAGTAGAATCAATTGTTGAGGTTCCGAATGCTTCTAAAAATAGCGTAGGATAATCCGCATGATTTTGAATTGACAACATGGCATTTGGCCAAGTATTATGCATCTCAATAGGATCTCTCACAGGTTCTAATGCTTGTTTTTCTAAACTAAATGTTCTTCCGTCCCAAAAAAAATTCTCATCATAATTCCATGCCATATTAAAAAGCGGCATTGAATTTCTATTACCTGTAAGTCCATCTATTCCTTCACTAAAACGATCTGAGTCAGTAAAAGCATTTTCTGGTGAATGACAATCTGCACATGCCTGTTTATTATCTGCAGATAATATAGGGTCAAAAAACAATTTTCTTCCCAATGCTACACCTTCGACAGTCTGAGGATTGTTTATTGGAATTATAGGTGGTAAAATATTGTCGGCAAATAATTGTGGAATTTCAAGAGGTAAAGGAATCGGAGTGTAAGTCGAGTAAGAATTTGTCTGGATTCCATCTTCTTCACATGAAAGAAAACAAAATCCAACCATTATTAAGAATTTTATTTTATTGAATAATTTCACCTAAACTAAATACAGATTTACCGTTTTGATTCATCATTTTCTGAGCATCATAATTGGGCATTAAGTTGCTATTAAGAACCTTTAAATCCCAAGTAAAGGGATTTTTAAACCACTCAGCAATGTTCATTTTTATTTCAATTTTTGTGTTATCAGTCAATGAAAAACCATCCAGAGTCACCTCAAAAAAGTTTTGCTCAAAAACGCCTATATCAACTCTTGCAGTTCCCATATGATAAGCAAATGGATTTTCGATTCCTGTTGCTCCATATTTCCCTTCAAATTGCATAAAGTGATACCCTCCTCCAAGCATTAAAGGCCAGTTCCATGAAGTACTATTAAGATCTAAGTATTCTCCATCGATATTATCTTCTTCATTAAACCCAAATGTAAAGATCATATTTGAATAAGTGTCAAGAGGAACATCTTTAATTTCTATAGAAGTAACATTATTGGTCACATCAATTAAAACATAATCAGAAAGTGAAGTTATATCTCCATTAGATTTTACGAGGTTGATGTTAGAAATTAAATGCCTCAATTTTGAGATGCTTATTATTTCACCGTTAGCATTGGTAAGATTTGTGGTGTTGAATTCTGAAGATGAAATAGATTGTCCATCCCAATTATGAGTAAAATTTAAAGTAATATTTCCGTTAGTCAATTTATCATCATCGTCATTACATGATGTTACAAATAGTATTAAACTTAAGAATAATATCGTTTTTATTATTTTCATTTATTTAATCTAATAATTAGCATGTCAGAAAAGCCTTTGTTTTCAATAATATCATTGTCTGAACTCCAAGATTCTCCAACTATTATAACGCTCCCGTCATCAAGTTCAGCAATGTCAAAACCAAGGTCAATTTCTGTTCCTCCTATTGATTTTTCCCATTCTATATTTCCTGAATCATCTATTTTTAAGACCCATACATCATTATTTCCTTTATTGGAAGTAAGATTATTATCACTACTTCTTGAGTTTCCTACGATATAAAACCCACCATTTCTTGAAGAAATAACAGCATTGGATGTATCAAAACCGCTTCCTCCATAATTTTTTTTCCAAATGATTTCTCCAACATCATTAATCATTATAGTCCATATATCTGCCGAGCCATAATTAGAATTTACATCAATAGTATTACTTCTAGAATCTCCTGTAATAATATAATTTCCATTTAAAGTTTTAGCAATGCTATAGGCTTGATCTATTTCTGTTCCTCCATAAGATTTTTCCCATACAAGGGCTCCTTTAGAATCTATTTTCACAATCCAAAAATCGTAAGTTCCTTTACTATTTGAAATATCAATATCATTGCTATCTGATAACCCAATCATCAAGTAGCCATTATCCTCTGTTTCTATAACGTCATATGCTGTATCAGTATTGGAGCCTCCAAAATATCGCCTCCATTGCTTGGTTCCATTGGCATCTAATTTTACAGCCCAGGAATCCCCTCCTGCATGTTTTTTTAATAAAGAACTTCTATCATTCCCTTGTTGGCTTGAAGCGGTAACATCTAATGTTCCTACAATTAAATAACCAGCATCAGAGGTTTGAATTGCGGAAAATGCTTGGTCTGTACCAGAAAAACCAATGCTTTTCTCCCATAGAATAGTTCCGTCGATATCAAGTTTAGCAACCCAAAAATCATTTGAGCCAAAATTTGTACCGATGTCTCCATCATTACTTTTAGAAAAACCAGTTATAAAAAAACCTCCATCAATAGTCTGAATGATACTCTGTCCTCTATCGTCATTTTTACCACCATAATTTTTGGACCATTGCAACTCATTATCAACATTAAATTTAACAACCCAATAATCATAACTTTCATTAAGTTTACCTACAACATCAAGATCATTACTTTGAGTAAATCCGGCAATAGCATAGCCTCCATCAATAGTTTTTATTACTGACTGTGCGGTTTCGTTTTTAGTTCCACCTATAGTTTTTACAAAAGAAATTCTATCTTGAGTGGATTCATTTTCTGAAATATTTTCATCAGTACAACTTAGAATTGACAGTAATAAAAGTATAGGAATAAAATAGTTAAAAACACTTTTATTCATTTAACTGTTATTTTTTCTTAATGATAAAAAGTCCCTTTTCAATGTCACTAAGAACAATATTTCCACTTGAAAAGAATGGATATACGTTCCATAATCCACTAGTTGATGCGCCATCATTTGCAGGATAGGTATCAAAAAAACCAATTTCTGTCATTGTACCAGAACCTATATTAGAAATGTCATGCATTCTTACTCCTGCTCTGTAGTTTGCTAAATAAAAGGTATTTCCTTTTACATATCCATTATGGTCACTAGCTTCCGTTGGGCCATTATATGTACTTAATAATACAGGATTATCAAGGTCAAGAAGGTCAAAAATCAACATTCTTGTATTGGCTACCAATCCATTTAGTTCATCAGTTTCATCACCTACAATAAAATAGCGTTGGTCTTCGGTAAACCAACCTTGATGTGTATAGCCTATATTAGAATAAGAAACAGTTGAAATATTTGTTGGTGCTGATTTATCTGTAACATTAGCAATTACAATTTCATTTTCATTACTACCAATTAAAATTTCTTTACCAGCATAATCTGAATCGGGACCATTATATGTTACTACTTGAGCATCATGAGAATAACCACCTTCTGAAAATCCACCTTCATCAATTGGGTTTGTTGGATTTTGTATATTTATAAATAATGGACCACCTTTAAAAGTTCCATTTCTGTTGGTTCCTACAGGGTACGCATATCCCGTAGTTTCATTTATTACAATATTATGGGCGCTTCCAAAGCCAGTATAATGAGCATCTGCTGAAAAAGATTCTGGTGCATTAGCAACATTTCTTAGCCTTGTCAAGTCAAACACTTGCATTCCGTGTCCTGAGGCTTCACTTACAATAAAAGCATGATCTTGATATACCTTGATATCTCTCCAAGAGCTATTTCCAGTAGCAGTTGGTAGTTTTCCTAAATATACAATGTTTTCGGTATCAGTAATATCTATAAAAGCAGTTCCATTATCAAGACCCATAAGAACGTATTCTTTATTGGTTGTTGGATCAGTCCATCCCCAAGAATCATTTCCACTATTCCCGAACATTCCTGATAAACTTAAGTATGCCATCAAGTCATAATCATTACAAGGATATGCTCCAGCCATTCCATTTTCACATGCATTTAAAGGAACTACATAATCTGTATCACAAGAATTTCCAATGTTATCATTATCATGATCTGCTTGATCTGGATTTGCAGTTTCAGGACAGTTATCTATATCGTCGTCAATTCCATCATTGTCCATATCATTATCACATACATCCCCAACACCATCATTATCAACATCTTCTTGGTTTGGGTTTGACTCATTGATACAATTGTCTGTTGCATCTGGAATACCATCATCATCTGTATCTGCTCCTTCACATACATCTCCAATTCCATTACTATTGCTATCTGCTTGATCTGGATTTGCAGTAAGAGGACAGTTGTCAACATCATTTAAAACACCATCATTATCGCTATCTGTATCACAAGCATCTCCAATACCGTCATTATCCATATCTTCTTGATCAGGATTAGCAACAAGAGGGCAGTTATCATCAGCATCAAGTATTCCATCATTATCATCATCACTATCACAAGCATCTCCAATTCGATCTCCATCAGTATCAGTTTGGTTTCTATTCGAGACAGTTCTGCAATTGTCTAAAGTTCCAGTTATACCATCATTATCTTCATCTAAATCTACAGGATCATCAGAACAATTAGTCAAAAGAATTAGTGAAAAAATAAAGATAAATAGTATTCTGGTTTTTTTAAATGGTATCATAATTTTTTTATTTTGCAATGTATAAGTAGTCATAAATAAATAGTTGTAATAGGGTGCTAGATTGATAAAAATAGCAGAATTTTGCAATGAAAACAAAAGTATAAAACTTCATACTAAAATAATGCCATAATTATGTTAAAAGATAAAAATCAGCAAAGCACTTCTCTTTCTGAATTAGGTGAATTTGGATTGATAAAACATTTAACGAAAAATTTCGGAATTAATTGTGAATCGACAGAAAAAGGAGTTGGTGATGATGCTGCGGTAATGGAATTTAGCGACAAGCAAGTTTTAGTAACTACAGATTTATTGGTTGAAGGTGTTCATTTCGACTTGTCATATATGCCATTAAAGCACTTGGGATATAAGGCTGTTATGGTAAATCTCTCAGATGTGTATGCGATGAATGGGACTGCAACACAGATTACTGTTTCTATTGCAATTTCTAATCGTTTTCCTCTTGAAGCAATTGAAGAATTGTATGCTGGAATTCAACATGCATGTGAAAAATATAATGTAGACCTTGTCGGTGGAGATACGACTTCCTCTACCAAAGGAATGCTGATAAGTATTACAGCGATAGGCGAGGCGAAGAAAGAAGATGTCGTATATAGAAATGGTGCGAAACCAAATGATTTATTGGTTGTAACTGGAGATTTAGGTTCGGCATATCTTGGTCTTCAAGTATTGGAAAGAGAAAAACAAGTGTTTCAATCCAATCCAAATTCTCAACCAGATTTAGACCAATATTCTTATTTGGTAGAAAGGCAATTAAAACCTGAGGCGCGTAAAGATGTTGTTCAACTCTTAAAAGAATTAGAAGTAAAACCGAGTTCTATGATTGATATTTCTGACGGATTATCATCTGAAATTATTCATTTATGTACACAATCTGAAGTAGGATGTGACCTTTATGAAGATAAAATTCCTTTGGATCCTCAGATGATTTCTACTTGTGAGGAGTTCAAAATAGATTCAACTACTATCGCATTAAGTGGAGGTGAAGACTACGAATTATTATTTACCGTTTCACAAGAAGACTTTCCAAAGATTAAGGCAAACCCTAATTTTACGATTATTGGTCATATGACTCCTAAAAACGAAGGAATGTACTTAGTCACTCGAGCAAATCAAAAAATTGAATTGGTTGCTCAAGGATGGAATTCATTAAATAAAGAGTAAATTATTTGCAGAATTTTATCAGAGTATCGATAAGTTCTTCTCTATTTTCAATATGACTCATGTGTCCTTCTGAAAATAGTACTGCTGGAATTTTATTTTTATTGGCAAATAAAAGAATCGCTTCAGAGTCAAGAACCGAATCTTTTTTACCAATGATTATTAATTTTTTATAAACAGCACTTGTATAAATAGAGGTGTAATCTTTACGGTTTTTCATTCCTTCATTGGCAGCCATATAACCTTGTAATGAAGTTTTTAGCGCCTCTTTCAATGCTAAAGAAATTTCGTTTTTATGAAGTGATTTGCTATGTTCACTAAAGAGGTTTGCAAATGACATACGCACCATATTTTCATAATTGGTTTTTACCATATTATTGGCACGTGTACGTAGAGATTTTCGTTCGTCTGAATCTCCTTCATAAGTGGAATTCATTAGACACAATCCTCTGATGGAGTTTGGAAATAATTCTGCAAATGAAAGGCCAACATATCCTCCCATAGAATGCCCAATAAATGTAAACTTCCTTAATTTTAAATGATTTAAAACGGCTTTCACCATAAAAGCTTGCTCTTCGATAGAATGCATATATCCAATATTTCCAGATGCTCCATGACCTAATAAATCAATGGATATCACTCGATTTTTATCTGATAAAAAAGGGATAATTTCCTTCCACATTGTTAAGTTCTCTAGAAATCCATGGAGCAATACAATTACAGATCCTTTTCCAGTGGAAGTATAATTTATAGGCGTATTTTTATAGGTGAAAAAGTGAGACATATATTAAATTGACTATCTTGGCGAAGATATTTTTTTCAAATGAATAAAACTAAAATTATACAATTATTACTTGTTCTTATCTTGATAGGTTGCAAGTCAATAATTACAAATAAATCTGGAACAGTTACTGATTGTCAAGCAGCAACAAAAATTATTCAAACACTTTCTATAAAAGACGGTTTATTTAAAGCGAAAAGATCAACATCTACAATTCTAATAGATGGTTGTAGTGGTGATGAAGTATGGAAAACAAACATATGGTATAGTATGAATTATAATTGGATGGGAAAAAGTATAGATTCAACAGATTATCAAGGGCGATTTAAATTGGCATGGGATACTGAAAATTTATATATATTGGTTGAAATCATCGACGATTATTTGCATCCTACACTTGAGGATGGGATGGAAAATTATTGGAAAGGAGATTATGTTGAGGTCTTTATTGATGAAGATATGTCTGGAGGGAACCACAAGTTTAATCATCAAGCATTTGCCTATCATGTATCCACAGAAGGCCATGCAATTGATAAAAACTCCTTAAAAGAAACGGTTTTCTTGGATGACCATATTGATGTTGAGCGATCTCAAGATGGAAACAGGTTTTTATGGGAAATGGCAATTAAACTGTACGATAAAGAATTTCATGAAAATTCATTAACAAATATCCCAGTAAAAATTTTTAATGGAAAAAGTATAGGTTTTTCAGTCGCTTATGGAGATAACGATGGAAATAATAGTAGAGAGAACTTTATAGGTTCCAAAAAAACACATGGAATTAATAATGATGAAGGATATGTAAATTCGGATGTATTTGGAAGGATATTATTTGTGGAATGAGATGGTATAGTTATGATTTATAGACAATATGATAAGAGCTTACCCTTACTAAAAAACAATCAGCAATGTAATTAATGATTTTAGTAGAATAACTGCTATTTTTCTAATAATTCAATTACAGTAGGTAATATTAAATCCATCCATTTCGTATATTGAATTCCGCTTGGATGTAAATTATCAGATGCTAGAGCACCTTCTGAATCTCCTAAATCTCTAGAAATATCTGTTATGTTTATGAATGGAATCCCTTTTTCTTTACATTGTATAGCAATATATTCATTGTAAAGGTTTATTTCTTTACTTATAGTTTCCCTATTAGGTTGACCAAAAGGTGTTACTCCATAATCTGGAATTGATACTACAAACACTCTATTTATGTTTCCAGCATATTCAATACTTTTATTTAGTAATAAATTAAATTCTGTTTCGAATATTTCGAAAGACTTTTTTTGGTATTGATTATTAACACCAATAAGTAGTGAGACTAAATTGAAACCGCTTATTTCTGTATTTTCTACTTTCTGAAGTAAACTAGTTGTCGTCCATCCTGTTTGCGCTATTATTTTAAATTTATTTACTTCATAATTTAAGGTATTTATTTTTTGTACAAGTTGGTTTGGCCATCGTTGATATATTTCTACACCTTGACCTATTGTATAAGAATCTCCCAATGCTAAATAGTTGATAACTTCTTTAGTATTTAGATCTTCAACGATTTCTTCAGGAGTATTCACATCTTCAATTATTTGAACACTTTCTTCTTGTTTTTCGACACAAGAAAATATCGAAAGTGTGATGGCTATAAGAGTTATTTTGTATGCTATTTTTTTCATTGTATGCTTTATTTTAAGGTGATTTTTCGTGTATATTACAATAATTTCTTTTTTGAATGATCTATATTTAACAGATTAATAATAATCGATTCTGTCCGTTTTTTTCTTTTGGTGCTCGGTGAAGACAGGGAAGGACCTTGCTTTCAGGATAATCAGTCGCGATCTTCCATAAGTTGCCAATACCCAAAGAAATAATATGTGCTTCAGGTTTCGATTGGTAATGTAAATCAAAGTAATAGTCGCTTAAAAATGATTTAAAATCGTCATCTGTTCCATCATATAGTTTTTTAAGTTCCATACGTATCTCAGGGATAAGTATTTTTTGGACCGCTTGTGAATTTGATACGATTTCACTTGACTCGCCATAATATGTGCATAAAAATGTATCTGTTGGGATAGGAGAACGATCTACATGAAAAGAATAAACATCGGTAGGAAAAAACGGAAAAACAGTATCTCTATCATAAGAATTGATAATATTAAGTACTGGAGATACACCATGATTTTTTAATACTTCCAAATCATTTAAAAGAACTTTACGAGCAAGTTGTCCTTGCTCACTCAACTCAAGTTCATATAATTCTTCTAGATCAAGCGTTGTAATACTTTTCTTTAATTCGACTTTTTCTACAATTTCAGAAAAATCACCTATTAGTTTTCGAGTCCAACATATCGCATTGTTATCTCCTTGAAATGGAGTAGAAAGGAGATCTTGAAAATTTGAGACAGATAGAATTTGATTCTCAGTAGTTGGTAATTCTTTCATAATGGATTAAATAGGGTTAAAATCGTTTGACAAATATCAATTCTTAAGTCTTTATGAATAGATTCCATTATTCCATCAACGCCTCAATATCTTTAATTTCAATAGGAATATTTTCCATCAAGTTAAACGGCTCACCAGTTTCTTGAATTACATAATCGTCCTCCAGTCGAATTCCTAAATTTTCTTCAGGAATGTAAATTCCAGGCTCGACAGTAAACACCATATTTGCTTGCATGGGTTCAGATAAAATTCCATAATCATGCGTGTCAAGTCCCATATGATGAGATGTTCCGTGCATAAAATATTTCTTGTATGCTGGCCATTTTGGATCTTCGTTTACAACATCATCCTTCGTAATCAATCCCAATCCTATCAATTCTTTCGTCATTATTTCACCAACAGCTAGATGATACTCCGACCAGATAGTTCCAGGGATCAATAATTTTGCAGCCGCCTTTTTTACACGAAGAACAGCACTATAGACTTGCTTTTGACGTTTTGTAAATTTTCCAGAAACAGGAATACTTCGTGTCATGTCACTTGCATAATTCGCATAACTTGCACCTACATCCATTAAGATAACATCACCTTTTTTACACTTTTGGTTGTTTTCAATATAATGCAATACATTCGCATTAAAACCACTTGCAATAATTGGAGTGTATGCAAAGCCACATGCACGATTCCGAGTAAATTCATGTATGTATTCTGCTTCAATTTCATATTCCCAAACATTTGGCTTTGTGAAGCCTAAAACTCTACGAAATCCTTTTTCGGTAATGTTGCAAGCTTGTTGAATAAGTGCAATTTCTTCAGGCTCTTTGACAGAACGAATTCGTTGTAAAATAGGTTGACTACGGAGGTAAGTATGCGCTTTAAATTCAGTTTTACATTTTTTTATAAAACGGTCTTCTCTAGTTTCAGTTTCTACAGCAGCACGATAATGTTCATTGGTGTTTAAATACACATTTTCAGCCTCAACCATCAAGTTGAAAAACACTTTGTCAAAATCTTGTAACCAAAATACTGTTTCAATTCCAGAAGTTTCAAAAGCCTTTTTTTTATCTAATTTTTCTCCTTCCCATATCGCTATATGCTCATTAGTCTCTTTTAAAAACAACATTTCTCGATGTTCTTTTTTAAGAGCATTGGGAAATAAAACCAAGATACTTTCTTCTTGATCTACACCACATAAATAGAAAATATCCCTGTGTTGTGCAAATGGTAATGTGCTGTCAGCGCTGACTGGATAAATGTCATTGGAATTAAAAACAGCCAAGGAATTTGGCTTCATTTTATGCATAAATTTTTTACGATTTTTTACAAATAAATTTTTGTCTATTGGAAGATATTTCATGCTTTATTAGTTTAATTCTCTAGCAAATTTATACAATTGTATGGATTCATTCTAATTTTCATGAACACGTTTTTAGATTGCTTCTAAATACGGTATAAAACAGACGCAAAGTTTGTCTAAAGTTTCACTTTACCTTATTTTTGTTTTTCTAAACCAATTTTCATAACTACATGAGCGGACTTTTATCTTCGTCGATTGCAAGAAAAGTGTCAATGGCACTTTCAGCATTATTCTTAATGTTTTTTTTACTACAACATTTTGCAATAAATATTACTTCAGTTTTTAGTGCTGATATTTTCAATGAAATTTCTCATTTTATGGGAACCAATCCATTGATTCAATACGTAATGCAACCTATTTTAATATTTGGTGTTGTGTTTCATTTTGTGATGGGGTTTATTTTAGAATTGAAAAATATCAGGTCAAGAACTGTGAAATATGCCAAAAATAATGGAGGAGCTAATTCTTCATGGATGTCAAGAAACATGATATGGAGCGGATTGGCAATTCTAGCATTTATAATATTACACTTTATAGATTTTTGGATTCCAGAATTAAACATAAAATTTGTTCAAGGCGATATGTCTGGACTATTACCTGATGGCGAAGGATATCGTTATTTTGAAGAACTACAACACAAGTTTGTAAATCCATTACGAGTTGGAGTTTATGTAATTGCATTTGTGTTTTTAGCATTGCATTTATTACATGGGTTCAATTCGGCATTTCAATCTATGGGAGCCAATAATAAATATACGAAAGGCTTAGAAACATTTGGAAAAGCGTATGCTATTTTAGTTCCATTAGGATTTGTTTTTATCGCACTTTTCCATCATTTTAATCATTAAAAATAAGGTATGACAACATTAAATTCTAAAGTACCTAAAGGTCCAATATCAGATAAGTGGACCGATTATAAAAACCATATTGACCTAGTAAATCCTGCCAATAAGCGTTCAATAGACGTTATAGTAGTAGGAACAGGTCTCGCTGGAGGTTCTGCAGCAGCAACATTGGCTGAATTAGGGTACAATGTAAAAGCATTTTGTTACCAAGATTCTCCACGTAGAGCACATTCAATTGCTGCTCAAGGAGGAATTAATGCTGCAAAAAATTACCAAGGAGATGGAGATTCTAACTACCGTTTATTTTACGATACCATAAAAGGTGGAGATTATCGTTCAAGAGAAGCAAATGTTCACCGTCTTGCTGAGGTTTCAGGAAATATTATTGATCAATGTGTTGCACAAGGAGTTCCATTTGCAAGAGATTATGGAGGATTGCTTGACAATCGTTCGTTTGGAGGAGTATTGGTTTCAAGAACTTTTTATGCCAAAGGACAAACTGGTCAACAATTATTATTAGGTGCATATTCAGCAATGAATAGACAGATAGCGAGAGGAAAAATCACGATGCACAATCGTCATGAAATGCTTGATGTTGTAAAAGTTGATGGAAAAGCGAGAGGAATTATTGCACGTAACTTGATTACCGGAGAAATAGAACGTCATTCTGCACATGCAGTTGTGATTGCTTCTGGTGGATATGGAAATGTATATTTCTTATCAACCAACGCAATGGGTTCAAATGCTACTGCAGCTTGGAAAATTCATAAAAAAGGAGCCTATTTCGCTAATCCTTGTTATACGCAGATTCATCCAACATGTATTCCACGAAGTGGAGACTATCAGTCTAAATTAACCTTGATGTCGGAATCGTTACGTAATGATGGTCGTATATGGGTGCCTAAAAATTTAGAAGATGTAAAAGCAATAAAGGAAGGGACTAAAAAACCGACTGACTTAACTGCTGATGAAAGAGATTATTTCCTAGAAAGACGTTATCCTGCCTTTGGAAATCTAGTTCCACGTGATGTTGCTTCTAGAGCAGCAAAAGAACGTTGTGATGCTGGTTATGGAGTCAATGCAACTGGAGAAGCAGTATATTTAGATTTTGCTTCTGCTATTTCTCGTTATGGAAAAGAGCAAGCGAAGATACATAATGTTTCAAATCCATCGGAAAAAGAAATTTACGATTTAGGAAAAGCAATTGTTGAAGCAAAATATGGAAATTTATTTCAGATGTACGAGAAAATTGTAGATCAGAATCCATATGAAACTCCTATGATGATTTATCCAGCCGTTCACTATACAATGGGAGGCGTATGGGTTGATTATAATTTAATGACTTCAGTTGAAGGATTGTATTGTATCGGAGAAGCAAATTTTTCTGATCACGGAGCAAATAGGCTTGGAGCTTCTGCATTAATGCAAGGTCTTGCCGATGGATATTTCGTATTGCCATATACAATTGGAGACTATTTATCAGGTGATATTCGTACAGGAACTATTTCTACAGAAACTCCAGAATTTGACGAAGCAGAAAAATCTGTGAAAGATCAATTAGACTTCTTTATCAATAATAAAGGAACGCATTCTGTGGATTATTACCATAAGAAATTGGGTAATATCATGTGGGAAAAATGTGGTATGTCTAGAAATAAAAAAGGATTGGAAGAAGCGATTCAAGAAATTCAAGAGGTAAGTAAAGATTTCTGGAAGAATGTAAATGTTCCTGGAGGACTGAATGAATTTAATCAAGAATTAGAAAAAGCAGGAAGAGTAGCAGATTTCATAGAATTGGGTGAGTTGTTTGCTAAAGATGCTTTGAATCGTGAAGAATCTTGTGGAGGTCATTTCCGTGAAGAACATGTTACAGAAGATGGAGAGGCGAAACGTGATGATGAGAATTACGCTTATGTTGCTGCTTGGGAATATGTAGGGAAACCTAGCGAAGCGATACTGCATAAAGAACAATTAGAATTTAATGATATTGAGTTGAAGACGAGGTCTTATAAGTAATTAGCGAAGAGGGAAAAGAGAAGAGGGAAAAGAAATGAGTAGTTTGAAATCATATAAAGAGTTAATAATTTGGCAAAAGTCAATGAAACTTGTAACTATGATTTATGAGATTACTAAAACTTTTCCAGATGATGAAAGATTTGGTTTAACAAGTCAAATGAGAAGATGTTCAGTTTCTGTTCCTTCAAATATTGCTGAAGGTTGGGGAAGATTATCAAGGAAAAATTATATTCAATTCTTAAGAATTTCAAGAGGTTCTTTATATGAATTGGAAACACAAATATTAATAACCAAACAGTTAAACTATATAAATGATAGTAAAGAAGTAGAAAGTTTAATTATTGAAATTAGCAAGATGCTAAACTCTCTAATCAAAAAACTGGAAGAAAAGAACTAATCCTCTTTTCGCTCTTCGCTAATCACTAAATACCATAATAGTTATGAATCTTACATTAAAAATTTGGCGTCAAAAAGATGCTAACGATAAAGGGAGATTAGTTGAATATAAAGTAACTGATATCTCTGAACATATGTCATTTCTTGAAATGATGGACGTTTTAAATGAACAATTAATAAACAAAGGCGATGAACCTGTAGCATTTGATCATGATTGTCGTGAAGGAATATGTGGAATGTGCTCAATGTATATCAACGGAGAAGCACATGGACCTGATAAAGGTGTTACAACGTGTCAATTGCATATGCGTATGTTTAAAGACGGCGATACTATTTATATAGAGCCGTTTAGAGCAAATGCTTTTCCTGTAGTTAAGGATCTTGTGGTTGATCGTTCTTCATTTGATAGAATTCAACAAGCAGGAGGATATATCTCAGTCAATACTTCGGGAAATACGCAAGATGCAAATGCTACTCCTATTTCTAAAATAGCTGCAGATCAAGCAATGGATGCTGCGACTTGTATAGGCTGTGGAGCTTGTGTTGCAACTTGTAAAAATTCAAGTGCGATGTTATTTGTTTCTGCTAAAGTTTCTCAATACGCTTTGTTACCACAAGGTCAAGTTGAAGCAACCGATAGAGTTTTAAATATGGTTGCACAAATGGATGCTGAAGGATTTGGTAACTGTACCAATACCGGAGCTTGTGAAGTAGAATGCCCTAAAGGAATTTCTTTAGAAAATATTGCGCGTATGAATCGTGAATATATGAAAGCGAGCTCTCAAGGATAATTTTTATAAAATAATTAATAACTTAAAATCTCAAATCTTATAAAGATTTGGGATTTTTTAGTTTAAAAACAATATTTTAGTACGGATTAATAAATTCATTTCATGCATCACACATCTAAACTTCCTAATTTAGGTACTACGATTTTTACAGTAATGGGAGCATTGGCTAGTAAGCACAATGCTATAAACTTGTCACAAGGCTTTCCTAATTTTGAGCCTGACCAAGAACTATTGGATTTGGTCACAAAAGCAATGAATTCTAGTAAGAATCAATATGCTCCTATGTCTGGAATTATAGAGTTAAGAGATGCTATCTCTGAAAAGTTTTCACTAGGCTACAATTCAACCTATCATCCAGAAACTGAAATTACTGTAACTGCTGGAGCAACACAAGCGATTTACACGATTATTTCTACTTTTATAAGACAAGAGGATGAGGTAATCTTATTTTGTCCTGCATACGATTGTTACGAGCCTACAATTGAACTCAATGGCGGAAAAGTGATTCCTATTCAATTAAATGCACCCTACTATAAAGTTGATTGGGAAGAGGTAAAAAAGCATATTTCTTCAAAGACGAAGATGATTATCATCAATACACCACACAACCCTTCTGGAACTATTTTTTCTAATAAAGATATGTTGCAATTACAGGAATTGACTAGAGGTACCAATATCATTGTATTGAGTGATGAAGTGTATGAACACATTATTTTTGATGGAGTGAAGCATCAAAGTGCCTGTTTATTTCCAGATTTAAAATCACGAAGCTTTATAGTTGCCTCTTTTGGAAAGACATTTCATGTTACAGGTTGGAAAATCGGATACTGTTGTGCTCCTAAAGAATTGATGGATGAGTTTAAAAAAGTACATCAATTCAATGTTTTTTGTGTAAATCATCCTATACAGAAGGCAATTTCAGACTATTTAAAACAACCAAAACATTATTTAGAATTATCAGATTATTATCAAGAGAAAAGAGATTTATTTTTAGACTTAATCAAAGGCTCTCGATTTAAATTTACGACTTCTCAAGGAACTTATTTTCAAGGATTGGATTATACTGATATTACGGATGAAAATGATGTTAGTTTTTCTAAAAGATTAATTTTAGAACATAAAATTGCCTCAATTCCGCTATCTGTTTTTAATAGTAATGGACAAGATGATAAAATACTTCGATTTTGTTTTGCGAAAAATGATGAAACTTTAAAAAGAGCAGCAGAAATAATCAACAAAATTTAAACAAGATGGATAACCATAGAATTGCGATTGTAGGAAGTTTGAACCTTAATTTTTAAATAAAATCCTAAGTAAGTAATAGAGAAACGAAGTGTTTATAAAATTAAAAAAGACCAAACCTTATTAAGATTTGGTCTTTTTCTGATTCTATTTTTTCTTAGGGTGCACTAATTTCATCTCTTCAATTAAATGAGTTGCTCCAGCATATTTATCAATAATAAAAAGGATATAACGAGCATCTACCATAATGTTTCTACATATTTCAGGGTCGTAATTCATATCACTCATAGTACCTTCCCAAACTCGGTCAAAATTCAATCCTACAAGATTTCCGTGTGCATCAATTGCTGGACTTCCAGAATTTCCACCAGTTGTGTGGTTGGTACCTAGAAAACAAACAGGAATTTTACCATTACTATCTGCATATTGACCATAGTTTTTTGTTGTATATAATTCTCGTAATTTTTGTGGCACATCAAACTCATAATCTCCAGGCACATACTTTTCAATAACACCATCTAAATAACTCACAGGATTGTAGTACACAGCATCACGAGGCGAATAACCACGAACCTGACCATAAGTTACACGTAACGTACTATTAGCGTCTGGAAAATAGCGAGCATTTGGTAAGGCCTCTATAAGTGCAGTCATATATTTGGTTTGTAAAGTTGTAATTGGCTCGTTTTTTTGCTTATATTCAGAATCAATAGTATTGAAAAACTCCTTTATCATTGGTTTTGCATAAACATAAGCTGCATCTTTATTTAGGTTTTTCAGTACTGTTTTAGCATTACCTTCTAATAATTTTAAAGCAGTTTCTTGATTAGTAAATGCAGTTTCATTATAAATTAAAGAGTTAACCTTGTCTGTATAAAAAGGCATAACAGCTTCAAAAACTCCTTTATCTACAGACATATCATAGTTTTTATGAATTCCTTGTAAACGGACAACTAAGCTTGCTTTTGCTTTATCTAGATTTTCTGGGTTTGTAGTAATAGCTTGTTCCATTTGGTAAGCTCTAAAAGTCATTTGCATTAACTCATTAGTTACTAAAAATACTTCAATAAAGTTTCTACGTTTAATATTTGTTGGTGCAAAATCTTTATATAATTTTTTAAATTCTGGAAGAATGTTTCCGTATTTACTTTCTAGGTCTTTTTCATTTAAAGCTTTGGTAAAAGCAGTTTCAAATTCTCTACGCTTTTCTACTGCATCACTTTTATCAATTCCTAAATTTTCACCAATCCATTTTTTCCATGCATTAGCAATTCTCGCTTGTTTTGATGCATATTTAATTCTAACGGCATCATCGGTTTTCATCTTAGCATCAATTACTTTTAATGCTGCTTCGCGAATAGCGATATTTGTAGGGTTAAATTCTTTGGTAATATGCTCTATTGCAACTGCTGGTAAATACTCGTTTGTTCTTCCAGGAAAACCAAAAACCATTGTAAAATCACCTTCTTCAACACCATCTAATGAAACTGGCAGAAAATGTTTTGGCTTATAAGGCTTATTATCTTTATTATATTTTGCAGGTTTATTGTTGGCATCTGCATAAATCCTGAATAAGGAAAAATCTCCTGTATGTCTTGGAAAAACCCAATTATCTGTATCGCTTCCAAACTTACCAATACTTGAAGGAGGAGCGCCAACTAAACGAATATCTTCAAAGCGTTCTGTTACAAATAAAAAGTATTGATTGCCTTTATAAAAAGATTTTGTTTTAACATTTTGCCAAGTTTCTCTTGGCCAATTTTTCATCGTCTCATTACTTTTTTTGTCTATTTGCGACTGTTTTTCTTTTTCGGTCATCGCATCATTTGTCCCTTCTAAAACCACATCACTAACATCATGAATGCTAACAATAAACTCTATATATAAGTCTTCGTTTGGTAATTCTTCTTCAAAATTCATTGCCCAAAAACCATTTTTTAAATAATCGTTTTCTAAAGAAGAATGCGATTGTATTTCTCCAAAACCACAATGATGATTAGTAAGGATCAATCCTTTGTCAGAGATTACTTCGCTCGTGCAACCTCCATTAAAATGGCCAATTGCATCTTTTAAACTTGAATTATTGACATCATAGATATCTTTAGCGGTTAATTTACTTCCCAAACTTGTCATTTCTGCTTCATTCATACCTTCTAGCAATGAAGGAATCCACATACCGCCTTGTTGCGCATTTATCTGCGAAGTAAGTAGTAGTGTAATTAAGAGGCTAAAAATTTTTAAGAATTTCATATTAGATGTCTTTTTTGATAAACACCAAATATAAAAAATGTTTTCAATTAATTTTTGGCAAACCTATAGTTTATGTCTAACTTGAACTTATAAACAATTTATAAAAACAGATTATAGATTATAAAATTACATCAATTCCATATTCGCTTTTATTTTATTTGTCGAGATAACCCTTAATTAAGACATTGTATGCAAGAAAAACTTAAAATAGCACTTATTCAATCCAATCTATTTTGGGAAAATAGTCGTGAAAACATCAATGGTTTTAATATGAAAATAGATGCCATTTCTTCAGATGTTGATCTAATCATTCTTCCAGAAATGTTTTCTACAGGATTTTCTATGAATCCAGAGAAGTTGTCAGAAACAATGGAAGGATTTTCTGTATCGTGGATGAGAGAAAAGGCGATAAAAAAAGAAATTGCAATTGTAGGTAGTTTGATTATAGAAGAGAATGGAAACTATTACAATCGCCTCATTTTTACTAAGCCTAATGGTGAAATACATACCTATGACAAGTGTCACTTATTTACCTATGGAGGAGAGGATAAAGTTTATTCATCTGGAAATGAAAGATTGATTGTTGATTATAAAGGATGGAAAATATGTCCAATGATATGTTATGATCTTCGTTTTCCAGTATGGACAAGAAATAGTGATACGTACGATGTATTAATTTTTGTTGCCAATTGGCCAAAACCTAGAATATCGGCTTGGGACACTTTGTTAAAAGCACGAGCGATAGAAAACATGTGCTATACAATAGGCGTTAATAGAGTAGGAGTTGATGGAAATAATTTAGAATATATTGGTCATTCACAAGTTATAGATATGCTTGGAAATGAACTGAATGCTATTGATAATGAGAAAGAAGTTGTTTTTAAAGTATCTCTAGATAAAAGTACATTGATGGAAAGTAGAAATAAATTTAGGTTTTTAAACGACAAAGACTCATTTTCTATTGAATAATTAGTATACTAAACTAAAAAAATCAATTAAGAGATGTCAGTTTGATTGATTTTTATTCTCGACATAAATTTCACTTATTTCTATCGTAAAATCTACTCGAATTGAGAGAATTTCATCAATACAACAGCAGTTATAATTATTTTAATTCTAAACAGGATTCATCCACTTAAATTCAAATTTTGTATCAGGAATTACAATTCTCTCCGTAATACGATACATTCTTTCAGGAAGTTTTAATAGATAGTCTCTTGCTTTTTGAGCTTCATCAGTAAGACCTGTAATTTTATCTATTTCCCAAGCAGTATTTAACTTTTTAAGAATATCTACGTAGTCAAAACCAGTATATACACCTGCTCGTTGTGCTACTATAGAAAATTGTTCAAACGTATCTCCTATTTTCCCTCCTGATTGTCTTAAGTATAATGCAGGCATTACAATTTTGTGTTTCATCATATGGTGAAAAGCCAACATCATTTCACTTGGGTCGTATTGAAAAATTTGTCTTACAAATTCTGTATATGCTAGGTGATGACGCATTTCATCTCCAGCAATAATTTTAGACATTTTAGCCAATAATTTATGCCCTCTTTTACGTGCAACTTTTGCTACATTGTTATGTGAAACATAGGTTGCCAACTCTTGAAAACTAGTATATACAAAGTTTTTATAAGGATCTCTTGCGGTACCGATATCAAATCCATCTGCAATTAAATACTGTGTTGTAATTTCAACTTCTCGCATATTTACTCTTCCCGATAAGTATAGGTATTTATTTAAGACATCTCCATGTCTGTTCTCTTCTCCAGTCCATGCACGAACCCATTTTGCCCATCCATTATCTCCACCATTATTACTATGTTGTGAAACCCCTTCAACATCAAGCAGCCAAGATTCGTAAGTTGGTAATGCTTCTTCAGTTATGGTGTCGCCTACTAAACTCACCCAAAAATCATCATCTAAGTCCTTTGAAAGTTCTTGAATTTCTTTTACTTCCTCTATAAAGGTATCATTTTGAGAATTTGGTAAAAAATCGGTAGGTTGCCATATTTTTTCTGGAGTAATTAGAAATTTATCAACAAACGTTTCGATGTTCTTTTCTAGCGTATGCATTACTTCTAATCGGATATTATGTAATGACATAAAATGTGTTTAAGAGGTTGCTTTACAAAACTACTGCATTTTTAATGGTCTTCTCTGTTTTTTCAAACAAATCTTGAAAAGATAAAGAGTCTGCTTTTATTGCATCATGTATGTCAAATTTTAAATGTACACCAAGTCTCATTGGAAAACCTCCATATTTTAATAATTTCCAAGAATTATTTATTGTAATAGGAATTATATATGCTGAAGGAATTGTTTTGACAAGCATTTTGAAACCGTTTTCAGAAAATCGTTTAGGCTCACCATTCCTACTTCTTGTTCCTTCTGGAAAAATAAAAGCAGCATAGTTGTTTTTCTCTATATATTTACCAAAATTCATAATTAATTTCATTGATTGGTTCGAGTTTTTTCGATCTATTAATACACTTCCGCCATGTCGGAGATTATAGGAAACACTTGGAATTCCCTTGCCCAATTCTTTTTTGGAAACAAATTTCGGATGAAATTTTCTTAAGAACCATATAACTGCTGGAATATCATTCATACTTTGATGATTGGATACAAAAATAAGTGGGACGTTTTTTGGAATTGTATGTATCCCATTAAATGTGATTCTTGATCCTAAAATATGGAGAAGTCGTGTCAACAATAAATTAAGTATAGCAACACTCATTCTATGAGGATTATAACCACCTATTTTTAATGCCATCCATTGTATAGGATGAAAAAACAATAGCAACAAACCAAAGAATATATAGTAAAGGATTGTTAATGGATATGCTATTATTTTTTTAATGGAGGAGATCATACAATCAATAGAATGTGTTTTTGAGTATAATTATTAATGGTATAAGGTTACGATGTGTATTTTGATGAAATTCGTCAATCCTAGTGAGTTTTTACAATTGAAAATGACTAAAATTTGTACTTCAACTTCATTCAGAAAAACTATCGAGAATAAGAATTTTAACTAATTAGTTCGTTCTCGATACAATTTTTAGCGCCTCAAAAATCATTTAAACTGACGTTTTTTTAAATTGTTTAACTCTTTATTTACTATTGATTGTTATATATCACACCATTGTGACCATGGAATTCTAGATAGAATTAAAATCAATGCCAATCCATAAAAGATAGCGATTGTCTTAAATTTTCCTGTATCAGTTGTTTGTTTTTTATGTTTTGACCATCCTATTGTAATCAATACTATTGCAAGGATCATCATGATAGGATGCTCAACTGCAAGCATTCTATTCGTTGCATTCATTCCTGACGCTTTTAATGATTGATACATAGGAGATGAAAAATAGACTCCAAGTCCTATTAGTAATTGTATATGGGAAGTTATTAAAGCAAACAAAGATAGACGTAAGTCTTTAGCTTTAAAATCTCTTTTAGAAGCATAACCAACAATAGCATTGATTAAAGCAAGTAAAAGGATTGTTAAAGCTAAATATGCCCAATAAGAGTGAATTGTGTTCATCATGATAGTAAGTATGTTTATGGTTAAAACAAATGTACTAAAAATGAACATAAAAAAACCACCTCAATTAAGGTGGTTTTTATAATAGCTTGAGTTTCTTTAATTATTAGAATTGATATCTAGCTGAAATATTCCAAGTAGTTCCAAAACCAAAGAATACTTTATTTCTAGTGTTAATTCCTAAGTAGGTTTCATCATCACTATCTGCAAAAGTATTCGTTGCAGATTCTGCAATGTACTCTTGATTGAATAAGTTATTTACATTCAATCTTAGATTTATTTTAGAGTTATCTTTTAGCATAAATCTATAAGAAAGCCCTAAATCTGCTAATGAATAACTAGGTAATTGTAAAGAACCTTCATTATCTTCATTGTCAAAGTCATCAGCATTAACTCTTGCATATAAATTATCTACAAAACGTTGACTATAATCAAGTCTGAAATTTTCAAAAATTTCCCACTCATATCCTAAACGAGCAGTAAACTGAGCTGCATCACCTACTTTTACACCATCAAGATATAAAGTTTCAGATTGTTCAACTCCATCTATAACAACAGGATTTCTATCATCACCAAGGTATGTTGCGGTAACATTCCCACCATATTCCCAATTACCAACAGAAACCATTCCTAAAAGTTTGAAGTTATCAGTCATTTTATAGTCCACATCAAATTCTGCACCCATATGAATTTGTTCTACACCTGTAACATTTGCAGTTGCTTGATCTCCATTAAATCTTTTTGAAACAGTAATAAATCTATCTTTCCAAGAAGTTCTATATAGATTTAAATTAGCTCTTACTTTATTAGTACGTAAACCGTATCCTATTTCTGCACCAAATATTTTTTCATTTCTTAAATCAGGGTTTAAATCATTTTCAAAATTTAAATACACTGCATCAAAATTTGGTTGTTTTGAATAGAATCCAGCATTAGCAAAAACATTATGATTGTCATTTATATTATAGTTAAGTCCCCCTTTTAAGTTTCCACCAATAATATTTTCCCAGTCTGTTTCTTGTGCTGGATCAGAGTCTAAGTAGTTAAAATAATCAATTCTTTTGAACCCTTGATTGGATGCAGAAGCTTGTACGAAAGCAGAAACTTTATCTTTAGTATATTCTAACTGTCCAAATACACCTGCCCATTTTACTAGACCATCATTGTAATAATTTATTTTTTGTTCTTTGTCAGTTCCTCTAATAGCGTTCCATAAAGAACTTAAATCAGAACTATTCGAACTTCTAATTATATTCTGAGGATTATTAACATCATCATTATCTCTATAACCAGCTGCACCCAATAAATTATCTACTCTTCTGTAGTGAATTCCTTTATAAGATCTTAAATCAACTCCATAATCTAAAGTTAAATTTTCATTTATTTCAGTATTCATATTAGCTAATACACCAAACCAGTTATGAGAATTCACAGAAGCTCTACGGATTACCCCATTTCTTCTTTCAAGTCCGTTTGGATTATCAGAAGATCTTAGTCCATCATCATTAACAATATATGCTCCAGTTGAAGGATCTAATACATTATTATAGGTGAATCCATTAGAAAAAGTTCCTCCTTGACCAGAATTTGAGGCTACGATTTGATCCCACATCACTTCACCAGTTTGAGGGTTTCTAAATCTACTTGAACTTGCAAAGTTCCCTCCAAGACGTCCTATGTCTCCAGTTCCACCACCTCTACCGAAAGAAGCATAAGCAGAAGTAGATAAAGTAGATTTTTCATTTACTTTCCATTCCCAGTTTAAGAAAGCAATAGGCTTATGATAAAAGTTTTTTCTCCAGTTAAATTCTTCACCATTAAGATAACCATGATTGTAATTGTACTTTTTACCATACTGTAAATAATCCCCAAGAGTAGCCATGTTAAAGAAACTTGTAGTTCTTTGGTTATGCGTCTGAGGAGCACCTGTAAATGTAAATTGTAAATTATGATCACCGCCTTTATCCCATCCAAGACTCAAAAAGTAGTTATATCCTTCGAATTCAGTTCCTCTTACATATCCATCTCCAGCAGTTCTGCTTATTAATGCAGAAGCAGCAAATCCATTATCCATTAATCCTGTTGAATAGCTTGCCAATGTTTTAAGGTAATTGTCATTTCCATAACTTGTTGAAACGACTCCGCCTTCTTGTTTATCAGTAGTTTTAGATACAATATTAATAGTACCACCTACAGATGAAATTGCTATTTTAGAAGAACCCAATCCTCTCTGTACTTGCATAGCAGTTGTTACATCAGATAAACCAGCCCAATTTGACCAATAAACAGCACCATTTTCCATATCATTTACTGGAACACCATTTATTAATACAGCAATGTTTTCTTGACTGAATCCACGAATATTTATACGTGCATCTCCGAATCCACCACCTGATTTAGTAGCATATACAGAAGGAGTATTATTTAATAATTCAGGAAATTCTTGAGAACCTAATCTTTCAATAATTTCTGCAGATTTAATTGTTGAAACAGCAACAGGAGTTTGTCTATCTTTAGCAATATCAATATTACCAGAAATGACAACTTCTTCAAGAGATTCCGCAGAATCTTCTAGTTGAATTGTTCCAAGATTTGTAGTAGCAGAGGTAAATTTTACTGTTTTAGTTGTAAACCCAATAAAAGATACTTTTAGAGTACCTGTTGCTCTGTTAACATCCAACGAAAAATTTCCGTTAAAATCAGTTGAAGCACCAATTGAGGTACCTGATAAAACAACATCTGCTCCAGGTAATGGTTGGTTTGAACCATCTACAACTGTACCAGTAAGTGTTTGTCCATACATAGAAGTTGTTGCGATAAACAACACTCCTAATAAAAATTTAGTAATTTTTTTCATTTTGAATTAGTGTTTTTAATAGTTCGGCAAAGATGTGAAATTTTCACAAAACTTTAGTTAAAATTTAACAAATTATTATGATTACAGTAAAATTAATAATATAAAGTTTACCAGTTGAAATACAGTAAATTAGATATTAACAAGTTGTAAACAAAGAATGTGTCAATGTTAAATGAAAGCTATGTTTTTTATTTTTTACCTTTTAAAAAGATTTTATGTGCAAGTTCCTTACCAAGTTCTACTCCAAATTGATCATAACTGAAGATATTCCAAATAATTCCTTGAACAAAAATTTTATGTTCATACAGAGCAATTAGACTTCCTAAATTTCTTGGAGTTAGCGCATTAATCAAAATGGTATTAGAAGGTTTATTTCCTTCAAAAACTTTAAAAGGCAGTAGTCTTTCAATAGTTTTTAATGCTCCATTAAACTTTAAATCTAAGTGCACTTCTTCTTTCGATTTTCCAAATGCAAGTGCTTCAGATTGCGCATAAAAATTGGCCATTAATTTTTCATGATGCTCATTGTTTCCGTAAAGAGATTCTTTAAACCCAATAAAATCTGCAGGAATTAATTTAGTTCCTTGATGAACCAGTTGCATATAAGCATGTTGAGAATTGGTACCAGCACTTCCCCATATAACGCCGCCAGTTTGATATTTAATTTTATCGCCATTTCTATCTACTGATTTTCCGTTACTTTCCATAATTGCTTGTTGCAAGTAAGTAGGAAATAGATTTAAATATTGAGAATATGGTAATATTACTTCGGTTTCACAATTAAAAAAATTGTTATGCCATATACTTATAAGGGATAATAGTACAGGTATGTTTTTTTCAAATGGAGTCGTTTTAAAATGCTCATCCATTTCAGAAGCTCCGTTTAATAATTCTTTGAAATTCTTAAAACCAATGGCTAGACTTATAGAAAGACCTACTGAGCTCCACAATGAAAAACGGCCACCGACCCAATTCCACATTGGAAAGATATTTTCTTTTTCAATCCCAAATTCCTGAACGGATTTAAGATTAGTAGAAACAGCAACAAAATGTTTAGGAATTGCTTCTTTATATGCTGAATTTAAAAACCACTCGCGTATCGTATTTGCATTTGTAAGTGTTTCTTGAGTTGTGAATGTTTTAGAAACAATCACAAAAAGTGTTGTTTCAGGATTTAGATTCTTTATGGTTTCTTGCACATGATCTCCATCAACATTGGAAACAAAATGTAAATTCAGATGATTTTTATAAAATTTAAGAGCATCTACAACCATATTTGGTCCTAAATCTGAACCACCTATTCCTATGTTGACAATATCTGTAAATGGTTTTCCTGTATAGCCTTTTCTTTGGCCAGAAATAACTTCTTCACAGAATTTCTCCATTTTATTCTGAGAGTTTTGAATGACTTCAGTTATATCTTTTCCATCAATATAAATAGGTTGTGGATTTATATTTCTTAACGCTGTATGAAGTACTGCTCTGTTTTCAGTTTCATTAATTATTTCTCCTGAGAACTGTTGAGAAATAGCGTTTTTCAATTCAGTCTGATCAGCCAATGAAACTAATAAATCAATTGTTTTTTTTGTGATTCTATTTTTAGAATAATCAATATGAAAGTCTTTAAATTCAATTGAAAAATCTTCTTTTCTGTTTGGGTTTTCATTTAATAAATCTCTTAAATGAATTTCCTTTATTTCTTCAAAATGAATTGATAATTCTTTCCAAGCATTGGTAGTTGTTGGATTTATATTTTTAAGTATCATTTAATGGATGATTAGCAGATTAATTTGCTGCAATTTCCGAAGAATATTCTGTAAATCCAATAATATCCAGTTTTGATTTTAAATCAACAATAGAGTTTAGATAAATTGGTTTTATTTCTTTTTTCATAGGTTCTGCCGCTGGTAATTTTTGCTTGAATGGATCTACTTCTTTTCCATTCTTCCAGAAACGATAACACACATGTGGACCTCCAGTATTTCCAGTCATTCCTACAAATCCTATTACATCTCCTTGTTTTACCACTTGACCTTTTTTTACAGCCTGTTTACTCATGTGTAAATATTGAGTGCTATAGGTTCCATTATGTCTTATTTTCACATATTTTCCATTTCCTCCTTTTCTGCGAGATTCAGTAACTGTTCCATGAGCAGTAGCAATAATAGGAGTGTATTTAGGAGCTGCAAAATCTGTTCCTCTATGTGGTCTTACTCTGTTTCCATAATATGCGATTCTTCTTCTGAGATTGTATCTTGAAGAAATTCTATATTGAAATTTTATAGGAGCTTTTAAAAATTGACGTCTCAATACATTTCCTTCTTCATCATAGTAATCCTCGATTTGTTTTATAGAATCTGCAACAAATTTAAATGCATAAAAGGGCTTGTTTCCATGTTCAAAATGTGCAGCTTTAACTTGACTTATTCCTGCTGATATACTATCGTCTATAAATTTTTCTTCATAAATAATTTTAAACTTATCTCCTTTTTGAAGTTTGTAAAAATCCAAAGTCCAAGCATAAACATCTGCAACACTATTAGTTAAATTTGGACTTAAATTTAAGCTGTCCATTGCAACTGAAAGACTCGAGTTTATGATTCCAGAAGCAGTTTTTTCAACATATTTAATTGGCTTTCTATTTACATTAGCATAAATAGAGTCTGTAAAGTCGATGATTGTACTTTCTATATGGTTATGCTTGTAAATAAAAACTTGAGCTTGTTCTGTTGAATCTTTTTTAGCAAGAATCATATATGGTTTTCCAACTCTTATGCGTCTTACATCAAATGTATCCTTAACTTTTAATGCAATTTTATTAATCATTGGATAATCAACATGATTTTTATCCATAATTTCCCCAAAACTATCTCCTTTTCTAACTGTATCGTAGATTACAAGATACTTATCTAGATTATAGCCAAACTCAATTACTGGTTCTGAAGTATTAAGATTTAAGCCTTCAATATGTTGTGAATTTTCTTTACAAGAAAATAAGAATAATATAAAGAAAAGTAGTGCAAAAAATTTTTTCAAGGGTGAGAATTTTGGTATTAAAACCTCAAAAATACAATTTAATTATCATAAATAATGTTAAAAGGATTTGCCAATCCTTTAAATTCGTCAAGATCTGCTTTTAAAGATCCTACAGCTAAATCTGCTTTAATTCTGACAGGAATTTTATTATCATCTGCAGTGACCCAAATAGTCAAACTTTCGTCTGCTTTAAAGACTCTTCCTGATTGTACTAGCGGTCTAAATTTATAACATTTTACTTTTCCAAATTTTGTTCTTATGTTTTCAGTTCCCAAAAAACGCATTCTGAAATCAAATGTCTCTGAGTCAAAAAACATTTTAAGTCTTATTTCATCAGAAATTTTCAGACTACTTATATCTTGATTTCTAATGTGATAAAATGATGAAATCATATCTTGTACATTATCAATAGTAACTGTTTTCTCAGTTTTTTTTCTATGATCTTTTATAAGTGCCGTTTTGTTTTTTTGATCAAAAAACACATCTCTAGAAATAATATGTCCTCCTTCATCTACTCTTCTTCTAAAGCGATAAGGTTGGAGATTATCTTTATAGAACCATGTTTGATAATTATCTTTTACTTTGAAAAATAGTTTTGTCACACCTGTAGTCCACCCTCTTCCTATCACATGAAAGGCTTCACGATTATTATAGGTTTTAGATTGTATTGCAACTGTTGCATATCCTGCATTTATAAGGCCATAATGCATTCTATATTTTAGCCATTCTCCATTTTTAAAAACCTCTTTATTATCCTGTGAAAAGGAATTAATAGTCAACAATAAGAATATATATATTAAATATTTTTTCATGATAATGATTTGTTTGTTCTTTCATTTAATGTTGAAATTACAATTACTATTCCAAAAATAAAAAAAGCCTAACGATTTAACGTTAAGCTCTTATTAAAATTATGTTTTGATTAAGTTTTTGAAAGTTTTTTATAACCATCAAGATTGTCAATTCCCCAGTTTTTAAGTTCATCATCACTCCATAACTCTGGAAAGAAAATTCGACGTTGGTATTTAGGATGCATATATTTCTGCCAATGACTTCCTCCAGTTGCTTTAATATCTCCTCCTCCAATATATTTATTGGCAGCATTGTAATGAGCCATTACCCATTTTACATTAACTGTATGGTCATAATGACGCATTGCATTTCTTAAGTCGACATTCTGCTGAGTTTCTTTGGGTAGTTCTTTAAATTTTTTAGAAAGGTTTATTTCATTATAATCTTCCATAAAATCAATAAAATCTCCCATATATTTCTTTTCAAATAATTTTAAAAGAATGGATTTCTCACCTGTTTCATAATTTTTTCCTGCCGCTTGCCAGTATAGGTGGTCAAATGCATGCTTGAAAGGAGTGTTTCTATCAATAGTTTCTCTAAAACGCGCATCTATCAAGTTGATTAATTCAGTCGAAGCAAACTCAATTTTTCGATATTGTGCACTTTGAAATCCACTTGCTGGAGCCAATGTATTTCTAAATTTTAAATATTGTTCAACTTCCATTCCTTCTTGCATCACTGAAAACGAATTGGCAAGCATGTCAAAATAACGGCTAATTCTTGCCAAATGCATACTAAAATCTTTCGCAGAAATATTTTCTGATTTTGCAACTTGATCTATTTCCCACAGAATCATTTTAAACAACAATTCATTTACTTGATGATACATGATAAAAATCATTTCATCTTTTTCTGTTGTTCTCGGAGTTTGTAAGCCTAAAAGCGCATCAGTTTGAATATAATCCCAATATGTAATCGGAGTGCTCCAGAGGAGACCTTCTAGCATTGTATCTAGAGGAACGCCTAACTTTTTATACTTTTCTTCTATTTGTTGAAGTAATTCGTCTCTTTCCATAAATACTATTATAAAGTACCTCTATTAGATTGCTCTCTTTCTATTGCTTCGAATAAAGCCTTGAAATTTCCAACTCCAAATGATTGTGCACCTTTTCTTTGAATAACTTCAAAGAACATCGTCGGTCGGTCAACAATTGGCTTGGTAAATAGTTGTAGTAAATATCCTTCATCATCACGATCGATTAAGACTCCATGTTTTTTAAGAACCTCTACATCTTCATCAATTTCACCTACACGATCCAATAGGTCATCGTAATATTCATCAGGAACATATAAGAATTCAACGCCACGATCTCGCATTGCAGAAACCGTAGCCACAATATCATTGGTTGCAACAGCAATGTGTTGAACTCCTGCACCATTGTAAAAGTCTAAATATTCTTCAATTTGAGATTTTTTCTTTCCTTCTGCAGGTTCATTGATTGGAAATTTAATTCGTCCATTTCCGTTGCTCATTACTTTACTCATCAAGGCTGTATAATCTGTAGCAATATCATCATCTGTAAAAGAAATTATTTGTGCAAATCCCATCACTTCAGCATAAAATTTACACCAAGTATTCATTTCTCCCCAACCTACGTTTCCTACCATATGATCGATAAACTTCAATCCAACAGGTGCTGGATTGTAATGTGATTCCCATTTTCTATATCCTGGTAAAAAAGTACCATTGTAGTTTTTTCTTTCAACAAAAATATGAACCGTTTCTCCATACGTATAAATTCCTGAACGAATTACATGTCCATTTTCATCTTCTTCTCTTGTAGGTTTCATAAAAGGTTTTGCGCCTCTTTTAGTCGTTTCTTCAAATGCTTTTGTAGCATCTTCTACCCAAAGAGCCATTACTTTTACACCATCTCCATGTTTATTGATATGTTCGTTTATTATCCCATCTTTTTCCAAAGAAGTGGTCAATACCAAACGAATTTTATCTTGTTTCAACACATACGAAACTCGGTCTTTCATTCCTGTTTCTAATCCAGCATAGGCATGTGATTGAAACCCAAATGCAGTTTTATAAAAATGTGCAGATTGTTTTGCGTTTCCTACATATAATTCAATGTAGTCTGTACCAAGAAGTGGTAAGAAATCTTCAGCATCTTCAAATAGCTTTTTAAGTCCGTATTCTGTATTTTGTAAATCCTTTAAATTTTTTATTCCAGCCATAATATTATTTTTTATCTAACCATGATTGATAATATGAATCATCTGCAATTTTAATTGCTTCTTCAGTAACCATAAGTGGTTTAAAAGTGTCAACCATTACTGCCAATTCTTGCGTTTCTTTTTTCCCAATACTCTTCTCCATTGTTCCAGGATGCGGACCATGAGGTATTCCTGCAGGATGTAAAGTTATCTGTCCTTTATCAACATTTTTTCTACTCATAAAATCTCCATCTACATAATATAGAACTTCGTCAGAATCGATATTACTATGATTATAAGGAGCTGGAACTGATTGAGGGTGATAATCATACATTCTAGGAACAAATGAACAAATTACAAATGCATTCGTTTCAAAAGTTTGATGTACTGGAGGCGGCTGATGCACACGCCCAGTGATTGGTTCAAAGTCATGAATTGAGAATTTATATGGGAAATTATATCCGTCCCAACCAACAACACTAAATGGATGTGCAGCATAAACGTATTCATGAATAGTATCTTGTTTTTTTACTTTTAGAATAAAATCTCCTTTTTCATTAAACGTTTCCAATTCTGATGG